>NZ_JBOHGA010000066.1:0-29564 GCF_050699915.1 Actinophytocola sp. | reverse complement strand
GACCCGGTCCAGCTCGTCGACCTCGGCGGCGAGCCCGGACCAGTCGCCCGCGTCCCGCCGGCCGGCCAGCGCCTCGATCCGGGACCGCAGCCGGGCCGAGCCCTCGGCGGTCGGCTCGGGAAGGCCCGGGTTCGCGATCTTCTCCACCACCGCGGTGTACGTCTGCGCCGCGGTCATCTCCGTGGCCTCCACGTCCGACAGCATCCGGTCGAGGTCGGCGAGCCGGCCGTCGAACGAGTCCCGCAGGGCGGCGAGCTCGGTGAGCCGGGTGCGCAGCTCGCCGAGCCGGGTCGAGATGCCGGGCAGCGGGTCGGTCGCGGCCATGGTCAGCACGTCGGTCAGCAGCATCTCGCGGGCCGACTCGAGCTCGCGGCGCAGCCGGTCGACCGAGCCGGCCACGCCCCTGTCGGCCGCGGCCACCGACTCGGCCAGCACCGACACGTCGTGGACCTCCCGCTCCAGCGGGTCGAGCCGGCCGATCGCGGCCGACCACGCGGACTCGGCGGTCGCGAGCACCCCGGTGACCGACGCGAACGTCTGGTTCATCCGGTCGAGCAGCTCGTCGAGCGTGATCCGCTGGACCGTCGCGGCCGGCCCGGTGAGCCCGCGCCGCTCGATGGGCACCTGCTCGGAGTCCAGCTCCACCACCGGCTCGGAGAGCAGCTCGGTCAGCTCGGCGAGCTCCTCGTCGCCGGGCCGCGACCGGCGTGCCCGCACCTCGCGTGCCTGGTCGACCATCCCGCGGTAGGTGGCGAACTGCTCCCAGAGCGTGGCCATCGCGGCGCTCGTCTCGGTCCAGCGCCGGGCGGTCTCGCCGGAGAGCGTGGCGCCCCGCAGCAGCTGGTGGCCGGGGTGGCCGTCCATTTCGACCAGCGAGGTGGCGATCCGGTCGCTGTCCGCGCCGAGCCGGTCCAGCGCGCGGTCCGCTTCCTCCCGGCTCAACAACGCCATGCCCATGTCTCCGGTATACCCATCGCCGCTCAGTCCCGGTACTTCGCCGCCGGTGGCGCGGGTGGCGCGCCGAGCAGATCGGCGAGCCACCGGTTGTAGGTGGCCGTCCACGTGCCGTCGGTGCGCATCCGCTGGATCACCGCGTTGACGAAGCGCACGAAGTCCGTCTGCCCCTTGGGCATCGCCATGCCGTACGGCTCGTCGTCGATCGGCTCGCCGACGACCTTGGTGAACGGGTCCTGCGCGGAGAGCCCGGCGAGGATCGTGTCGTCGGTGGAGATCGCGTCGACCTGGTTCTGCTGCAGCATCACCAGGCAGTCGGTCCAGTTCGGCACCTGCACCGGGACCGGCTTCGCCGCCGCCTGCGCGATGTTGGTCAGCGACGTCGAGCCCTCGGTGGCGCACACCCGCTTGCCGCCGAGCGTGTCGATGCCCGTGATCCCGGACGCCTTCTTCACCAGCACCAGCTGGTTCGCCCGGTAGTACACCGAGGAGAAGTCGACGTCCTTCAGCCGGTCGCAGGTGATCGACATCGTGCGGATGACGATGTCGACTGTCCCCTCCTTGAGCGCCGGGATGCGTTGGCTGGAGGTGAGGATGCGCAGCTGCAGCGCGTTCGGCGTGCCGAAGATGGCCTCGGCGATCTCCTTGGCCATGTCGATGTCGAAGCCCTCGACGTTGCCGGTGAACGGGTTGCGGAAGCCGAACCGAAAGGTGTTCTGGTCCACGCCGACCACGAGCTTGCCCTTGGCTCGGATCTTGGCCATGGTCGAGCCGGCCGGCAGCGCGTTCGGCGCGGGCAGCGAGCCCGGGCGCAGGCTCGCGGTCGGGTCGCCGCAGTCCGGGGCCTCCGGTGTGTCCGGCGGCTCGGTCAGCTCCTTCGCGTCGGCCGGGCGCGGCACCTCGGCGCGCGGCTCCGAGGGCGAGACGGTCTCGTCGGCCCCGCATCCGGTCACGAGCAGCAGCGCGGCGAGCACGGCGGCTAGTGCCGTCCTCCTGGTCCTACGGCGGTTCATCGGTACTCCTTGAGCCGCTGCCAGATGCCCGCCACGGAGCCGGCAGCCATTATCACGGCCAGCACGATCACCGCGAGCACGGCGCCGGTGAGCGCGTTGCCCGCCTGCGAGACCTCGTCGGTGTAGCGCGCGTTGGTCTGCTCGAGCGCCTCCGCGAGGTTGGAGTCGATCGTGTCGAAGCGGGCGGCCGCGCCGTCGTCGCCAGGCCCGATCGCGAGCTCCACCGCGCGGGTGTAGTCGCCGCCGTCGTCCGCCGTGCGGATGTTCGCGTGCGTCTCGATCCACGGGCCGAGCGTGCGGCCCGCGGTCTCCAGTTGGTCGATCGCCTGGCCCTCGAAGCCGGCCCAGCTCGCCCCCACTCCGCGCAGGAAGCGCTCGAGCCGCTCGTAGGCGTCCAGGAAGTCCTCCTCGAACGCCGCGCCGCTGCCGCGGGCGACAAGTGTGAGCGTCTCGTCGGCCCGCGCGGTGAGCGCGTCGACGCGGGCCTCGGCGAGCCCGTCGACGCTTGTGAACACGTCGCGGGCGTCGTCGACGTTCGCCCGTGCGCCGAGGGTGGCCACGAGTACCCAGATCAGCGCGACCAGTGCCGCCGCGGTGGCCGCCACGAGGCCGACGTTGAACACCCGGTTCGAGCGACGCCGCAGGAAGAGCTGGGCGGCCACCAGCGCGCCGATCGCGACCAGGCCGAGGAAGACCTCCAGCAGCGGGAGCCCGCCGGCCTCATCTTGGCGCTCGTTCACCTGCGCGCTGGTGGACCGGTGCAGCTCCTCGGCCGCCGGCAGCAGTTCGGTGCGCATGAGGTTGGACGCCTCGCGCTGGTAGGCCGCGCCGACCGGCAGGCCCTGGTGGTTGTTGGCCCGGGCGGTCTCGACGAGTCCGGTGTAGACGGACAGCTTGGCGGAGAGGATGGCGAGCGGGCTGTCCGCGGCGGTCACGTCGGCCGGCTCGCGGGACGCGACGGCGATCGCGAGCGCGGACTCCGCCTGCGCGATGTCGTTCTCGTAGCGGGCGCGCTGGTCGGCCGGCTCCTCGCCGCCGGCCAGGAAGGCGCTGGTGGCGGTGGCGTCCGCGTCGGACAGCGACCGGTAGATGTCCTGCGCGGCCACGCTGAGCGGCCCGCTGCGGGTGGCGAGGTCGTCGAGCGCGGTGACCCGGGTCTGTACGGCGACCGCGGTGAGCACGCCGACGAGCACGCTGACCAGGACCAGCCCGACGGTGAGGATGGTCAGCACGCCTGGGGTCGTCCGGGCCAGCTCGTTCAGCTCGGTGAACCGGCCCCGGGGTCTCGGTGGGTCCGTGGCGGCGGGCGGAGCGACCGCGGGGGCGCTCACGGGAGGCCCGCGCACGGATGAGCGACGATCGACACGGCGAACCCCTTCCGAACGGCCCCGACCCGGGCCGTACCTTCCCCCGACGGTGATCGTCAGCCTAGTCCGCGAAGTGGCGGGACCGCCTCGATTTCACCGGAATGCGACCTAGGCCGGGAGGATGCGGCGGGGGAGGCCGTGCGGGCGCTCGCGGGGCTGCCACTCGCGTGGGTAGCCCAATGAGACCTCCTCGAAGCGGACCCCGTCGTACTCGGTGGTGCGCGGGATGTGCAGGTGGCCGTAGACCATGGCCGCGGCGGCGAAGCGGGTGTGCCAGTCGGCCGTCGCCTCGGTGCCGCACCACTGCGCGAACTCCGGGTAGCGCAGCACCCGCGTCGGCTCGCGGACCAGCGGGTAGTGGTTGACCAGCACCGTCGGCCCGTCGATCTCGGTCAGCCGCTTCTCGGTCGCCTCGACCCGGGCCCGGCACCACTCGTCCCGGGTCGGGTACGGGTCGGGGTGCAGCAGGTACTCGTCGGTGCAGACCACGCCCGTCTCGTGGGCGTAGGCGAGGCCCTCCTCCTTGGTGGCACAGCCCTCCGGCCGGAACGTGTAGTCGTAGAGCAGGAACAACGGCGCCACGGTCACCGGGCCGTCCGGGCCGTGCCACACCGGGTACGGGTCCTCGGGAGTGTGCACGTCGAGCCGTCTGGCCATCTCCACGAGCGCCTCGTACCGCTCGACCCCGCGCAGCGTGACCGGGTCGTCGACCGGGGTCCACAGCTCGTGGTTGCCCGGCGTCCACACGACGGTGTCGAACCGTTCGCGCAGCGTGCCGAGCGCCCACTCGACGGTCGAAAACCGCTCGGCAACGTCACCCGCGACCAGCAGCCAGTCCGACTCGTCGGCCGGGCGCAGGCCGCGGACCACCTCGCGGTTGTCCGGGTAGGCGACGTGCAGGTCGCTGGCGGCATAAATGGCACTCACGACATCCGACCCTAACGGTCCCGTTATCCGCCGCGGCTTACCGTTGTCCTGAACAATGGCCGTGGCCAGGTCTGTTAGGGGAGGGAGCGGTGGTGCGCGGACTGATCGCCTCGATCGGTGGTGTCGCGGTGCTGACCGCGACGCTGCTCGTGGCGCCCGGCCCCGCCGCCGCGCAGCCCACGACCGTCGCCGGCCTGCTGGCGTACTACCACGACCTCAGCCAGGAGGCGGAGCGCGTCAACGAGGAGCTGCTGATCCTGCAGGAGCAGGTGTCCGCGCAGGAACGTGCGTCGGCGGCGGCCACGAAGGCGGCGAAAGAGGCCGAGGCCGTCGCCGACACCGCCCGCGCCAAGATCAACTCCGCGCAGGACCTCGACGAGGTCGCCGAGGTGCTCGCCGCCCGCCGGGCCCGCGACGCGCTGTCCGCGTTCGCCACCAGCTCCAGCCCCGACGACCTGCTCGTCCGGCTCGAGGCGGCGAGCCTCGCGCAGCGGATGACCGGCGAGCGGCTGGTCGGCGAGTCAACGCTCGCGGCGGCCGAGGTCGCCGAGGACAAGGCGGAGGCCGCGTCGGCGTCCGCGAAGGCGGCGTCCGCGAAGGCCGGCAAGGGCGCGGCGACGCTGCGGGAGCGGCGGACCGACCTCGACGGGCAGATCGCCGAGGTGCGCGAGGCGCTCGACAACCTCACCCCGGACCAGCGGGCGCTGCTCGCGGGCGTCGAGGACTACGGCGACGACGTGGTCATCCCGTCCGGGAACATCGGCGGGATCATCCGGTACCTGATGTCGCAGCTGGGCAAGCCGTACCTGTGGGGCGCGGTCGGTCCGGCGGCCTACGACTGCTCCGGGCTGGTGCAGACCTCGTTCCGCCGGGCGGGGGTCACGCTGCCGCGGGTGTCGGTCCAGCAGTCGCAGGTCGGCATGCCGGTGTCCCGGGCGGACGTCAAGGCCGGCGACCTGATCTTCTACTACCGCCCGGTGCACCACGTGGCCATCGCGGTGGACGACACCCGCGCGGTGCACGCCCCGAGCATCGGCGAGACCGTGAAGATCGGCGGCATCGACGAGATCGGCCCGATCACGGTCATCCGCCGCGTCCTCGCCTAGCGGGGGCACGGCGCGCGGCCGCGCCCCCGCCGGCCAGGTCAGTGGCGGCCGGTGTGCATGCGCCGGTGCGTGTGCGGCTCGTCGTCAGTGCCGCGCAGGGTGCGCAGCATCTCGTCCTCGCGCAGTACCAGGGGATCCGAGCGCAGGTCCCGGAACAGCGCCCAGCACAGGCCGATCATCACCAGGGCGAACGGCGCCGCCACGATGATCGTCATGTACTGCAAGCCGGTCAACGCGCTGCCGCTGCCGTCCCCGGCGAGCAGCATCACGATGGCCACGCCACCCATCAACACGCCCCAGAAGATCACCACGTTGCGCTTCGGATGCACCGAGCCGCTCTGCGACAGCGTGCCCATCACGACCGACGCCGCGTCCGCGCCCGAGACGAAGAAGATCGACACGAGCACGATCACCAGAATCGCGGCCAGCGTGGACATCGGCAGGTGTTCCAGGAAGGCGAACGTCATCGCCTGCGGGTTGCCGTCCGTGTTGTAGACCCAGCTGCCCGCGTCGACCACGCCCGACAGGTCGCCGTTGAGGCTGGCCAGCTCCTGCGGCGTCAGGTTCGCCGCGGCGAGCGCGTCGCGCTGCTGCTGGATCGCCGCGCCGCCGAAGATCGCGAACCAGAACAGGCTGACCACGCTCGGCACGAGGATCACGCCGGCCACGAACTGCCGGATCGACCGGCCCCGGCTGATGCGCGCGATGAACATGCCGACGAACGGCGTCCAGGAGATCCACCAGGCCCAGTAGAAGATCGTCCAGCCGCCGAGCCAGGTCTGCATCTCGTCGCCGCCGGTGGCGCCGGTACGGCCGGACATCTCCGCGAACCCGCGCAGGTAGTCGCCGATCGCGCCGGGCACCAGGTTGAGCATCAGCACGGTGGGGCCGACCACGAGTACGAAGAACGCGAGCACCGCGGCGAGCACCATGTTGATGTTCGACAGCCACTGGATGCCCTTCGCCACCCCGGACACCGCCGAGGCGACGAAGGCGATCGTGAGGAACGCGATGATGATCACCAGCAGCGTGGTGCCGGCCTCGCCGACCCAGCCGACGTAGCGCATGCCCTCGCCGACCTGCAACGCGCCGAGCCCCAGCGAGGCGGCCGAGCCGAACAGCGTGGCGAAGATCGCCATGATGTCGATGGCCTTGCCGAGCGGGCCGGACGAGCGCCGCTCGCCGAGCAGCGGCGAGAACACGGAGCTGAACAGCTGCCGCCGCCCACGGCGGAACGTGCTGTACGCGATGGCCAGGCCCACCACCGCGTAGATCGCCCACGGGTGCACGGTCCAGTGGAACAGCGTCGTCGCCATCGCGGTGTGCACGGCCTCGTCCGACGCCGGCAGCGCGGTCCCCGGCGGCGGGCTCATCAGGTGCGTGACCGGCTCGGCCACCCCGAAGAACATCAGCCCGATGCCCATCCCCGCACTGAACATCATCGCGATCCAGGACACCGTCCGGAACTCGGGCTTCTCCTTGTCCGCGCCGAGCGGGATCCGGCCGTACCGGCTGATCGACAGTCCGATCGCGAACAGCACGAATCCACTTGCGACGAGCACGAAGGCCCAGCCGCCGTAGGGAATGATGCCCTCGTTGAGCACGCTGTTCGCGAGGTTGATCAGCGAGTCGGTGCCGAGCACGCCCCAGGCGAGGAACACCACGGTGAGCGCGGCCGCCACCCCGAACACGACCTTGTCGGTGACCGCCGGCCGGTCGGCGGCCAGGACCACCGAACCATCCGACACCTCAACGACTCTGTCGCCGCCCGGACCGGTCTCCTCCGGTGCGTTGGCCTTGACCGACTCCTCCGTCGTGTCGTCCGCCACGGCGCCTCCCTCCGACTCAGGCTCATGGGTTCTGCGGAGCCTAAACCGTTGGTCAACTCGGCGGAGCGGCCGTGTTGCACAATGTGCACCAGTCCATCTTCGTTACGCAAAAGAGTTCTCGGGCAGCCGAGCGCGGGCCGCGCGCACCGCCCGCACCGTCGCGACGCCCGCGGCGACGAACAGCGAGCCGAGCGACTGCAGCCCGGCGGCCAGTACGAGGACGGCGACGGCGAGCGTCGCGGACGAGCCGAGCGCGGACAGTGCGAACATCACGCACGCCACGAGCAGCACCACGCCGGCCGCGCGGACCTGGCGCGCGGCGGTGGTGAGGTCGGTGACCCGGCGGGCCTGCACCTGGAAGACCACAATGGACATCGTGTTCAGCACGAGCAGGGCCGCCACCGTGCGGCGACCTGCCCGCGCGGATCTACCGCCAGCTCCACGAGGCGATCATCGAGGGCCGGCTCGGCCCGGGGGAGCGGCTGCCGCCGACCCGCGAGCTCGCGGCGAGCCTGGCGGTCTCCCGCAACACGGTCGCGGTCGCCTACGAGCGGCTCACCGCCGAGGGCTTCCTGGTGGGCAAGGTCGGCGCGGGCACGTTCGTGTGCGCGAACCCGCCGGCCGACCCCGCTCGCCCCGACCGGCCGGGCGGCGAGATCCCGGTCCGCCCGCTGTGGCGCCTTCTCACGGACGAGCCGTCGCCGCCTCCGCCGGCGCGCTACGACTTCCAGCTCGGCGTGCCCGACGCGCACCGCTTCCCGATGGCCGCCTGGCGCCGGCTGATCGCCCGCGAGCTGCGGGACGTGGGCGTGCGCGCGTCGAGCTACGTCGACCCGGCCGGGCACGCGGGCCTGCGAGCCGCCATCGCCCGGCACATCTGGCTGTCCCGTTCGGTACGGGCGGACACGGCGGACGTCGTGGTGACCCAGGGCGCGCAGCAGGCGCTCGACCTCGTCGGCCGGGTGCTCGTCGAGCCGGGCGCGTGCGTGGCCGTCGAGGAACCGGGCTACCCGCCGGTGCGCGCGCTGTTCACCTCGCTCGGCGCCACGGTCACCGGCGTGCCGGTGGACGGTGAGGGCCTCGTGGTGTCGGCGATCCCGCGTGCGGCGAGCCTCGTCTACGTCACCCCGTCGCACCAGTTCCCGCTCGGCACGGCCATGTCGCTCGACCGGCGCACGGCGCTGCTCGCCTGGGCGCACGAGCACGGCGCGGTGTTGGTGGAGGACGACTACGACAGCGAGTTCCGCTTCTCCGACCGTCCACTCGAGCCGCTGCACAGCCTCGACCGCGGCCGCCGCGTGATCTACGTCGGCTCGTTCGCCAAGACGATGCTGCCCATGCTGCGGCTGGGTTTCCTCGTGGTGCCGCCGTCGCTGCGAACCGCCGTACGCACGGCCAAGCGGCTCACCGACCGGCAGGGCGACGTCATCACGCAGGGCGCGATGGCGGCGTTCCTCACCGAGGGCCTGTTCGCCCGCCACCTGCGCCGGTCCACCCGCGAGTACGCGGCCCGCCACGAGCGGATCACCGCGGTCCTGTGCCGCGACTTCGCCGACCGGCTGGCGGTCGTGCCGTCCAGCGCCGGCCTGCACCTGGCCGCGCACCTGCGCGAGCCGGTCGACGTCGACGCGCTGGTGCGCCGCGCGGCCGAGGCGGGCGTGGTCGTGGAGGACCTCGCTGCCTACCACGGTGACGGACCCGGCGAACCGGGGCTCGCGCTCGGCTTCGGCGCGATCGAGCTGGACCGGATCGAACCCGGGCTGCGCCGCCTCGCGGCCTGCTGGCCGTGAGATACGGTCGGGTATGACCTCGCTGGCCGGTAGGACGACGACCGAACCGGAGCTGGAAACGTTGCTCGCGGCGGCGGCCGAGGCGGGCGCCGAGCTGGCGGGCCTGGCCCCGGACCGGCGGGCCGAGGCGCTGCGCCGGGTCGCGGACGCGGTGGACTCGGCGGCAGGTGAGCTGGTGCCGCTCGCGAGCAAGGAGACCAACCTCCCGATGACGCCGCGGCTGGTCGCGGAGCTCGGTCGCGCCACGTTCCAGCTGCGGCTGCTGGCCGAGGCCGTCGCCGAGGGCGGCTACCTCGAGGTCACCCTCGACTCGCCGGACCCCGACTGGCCGGCCGGCGGTCGGGCGGACATGCGCCGGCTGCTGTGGCCGGTCGGACCCGTCCTCAACTTCGCGGCGAGCAACTTCCCGTTCGCGTTCAGCGTCGCGGGCGGCGACACCGCGGCGGCCCTCGCGGCCGGTTGCCCGGTGGTGGTCAAGGCGAACCCGGGCCACCCCGAGCTCTCCGCGCTGACCGCGTCGACCGTCTCCGTCGCGCTCGCCGACGCCGGACTGCCGGCCGGCAGCTTCGCGGTGGTGTACGGCGAGGAGACCGGCCGCGCGGCGCTGCTGGACACGCGGATCAAGGCCGGCGCGTTCACCGGCTCGACGGCCGTCGGGCGGACGCTGTTCGACCTGGCGAGCTCGCGGCCGGAGCCGATCCCGTTCTACGCCGAGATGGGCAGCGTGAACCCGGTGTTCGTGACGGAGTCCGCGGCGGCGAGCCGGGAGGCGGAGATCGCGGACGGCTATCTCGGCTCGTACACCCTGGGCATGGGCCAGTTCTGCACGAAGCCGGGCCTGCTGTTCGTGCCCGAGCGGGCGGCGGAGTCCATCACCGCGCGGCTGGTCACGGCGCTGTCCGAGCGGGCCGCCGCCCGGCTGCTCAACGACCGGATCGCGGCCGGTTACCAGCGGGTGCACTCGGCACTCGCCGGCCACCCCGCGATGTCCGTGCTGCACGCGGGCACCGACAGCGCCGAGGGGCCGGCGCCCGCGCTGCTCGGCACGACCGCGGCGGACCTGTTGGCGCACCACGACGAGCTGACCGCCGAGTGCTTCGGCCCGACCTCGGTCCTGGTGCGCTACTCCTCGACCGACGAGCTGCTGGCCTGCGCACGCTCGTTCCCCGGCGAGCTGACCGCGACCGTCCACGGCGAGGGCGACGACGAGCCGGCCGCCCGGCTGGTCGCCGAACTGTCCACACGGGTTGGTCGGGTGCTGTGGAACGGCTGGCCCACCGGGGTCGCGGTGACCTACGCGATGCAGCACGGCGGCCCGTACCCGGCGACGACGGCTCCGCTGCACACGTCCGTGGGCACCACGTCGCTGCGCCGCTTCCTGCGCCCGGTGGCCTACCAGAACATGCCGCAACACCTGCTGCCGGAGGTGCTGCGGGACGGCAACCCGTTCGGCGTCCCGCGCCGGCTGGACGGCGTGCTCACGCCGCCGCGCTAGCGTCCGACCGCGTAGCCCTGCATGCCGCGGGCGTTGGCGGCGGCGCGCAGCCGGCCGGTCGCGGTCTCCCGCGACGCCGCGGACAGGCGGCCCAGCGACCACGGCTCCACGACCGTGACCTCGTGCCCGCGGCGGGCGAGCTCCGTCCGGACCGAACTGTCTACTCTGGACTCGACGACCAGCTCGGTGCCCGTCGCCCGGGGGTAGAACGACGAGGCGAACGCGGTGGTGTGCCAGGCGGGCGCGTCGATCGCCTCCTGCAGGTTCATGCCGTGACCCGCGTGGTTGAGCAGGAACCCGAGCTGCCACTGGTCCTGCTGGTCGCCGCCGGGGGTGCCGAACGACAGGAGCTCGCCGTCGCGGGTGGCGAGCGAGGGCGACAGCGTCGTGCGCGGGCGCTTGCCCGGCGCGAGCGAGTTCGGCAGGCCCTCCTCGAGCCAGAACATCTGCGCGCGCGTGCCGAGGCAGAAGCCGAGCGACGGCACGGTCGGCGAGCTCTGCAGCCAGCCGCCGGACGGGGTCGCGGAGATGGCGTTGCCCCACCGGTCCACGACGTCGATGTGGCACGTGTCGCCGCGGGTGGTGCCGAGCGGGGACAGCGTCGGCTCACCGATGCCCAGTCCGGTCGTCGTGACCTCGCCGCCCTCGGTGACGAACCGGGGCAGCCGGCCCGTGCCCGGCCGCAGCGGCGCGGCGGCGTCGCCGGTCACCAGGGTCGCGCGCTCGGCCGCGTACTCGGCGGAGAGCAGCCGGTCCAGCGGGACCTCGGCGTCGCCGTAGTTGGCGTCGCGGTCGGCGAAGGCGAGCTTGGCGACCTCGGTCGTGCGGTGGATCAGCTCGGCGCTGCCCGGCGGCGGCGGCTCCCCGAGCTCGCGCAGAAGGGCGAGCTGCTGGAGCAGCACGGGACCCTGGCTCCACGCGCCGGCCTTGTGGACGGTCCAGCCGAACGCGTCGAGGCTCACCGTCGGCTCGTAGCCGGGGCGCCAGGCCGCGAGGTCCGCGCCGGTGAGCAGTCCGGTGTGCGAGCGGCCGGAGTCGTCGAGGATCTCGGTGCGGCAGAAGGAGTCCAGCTCCTCGGCGACGAAGCCCTCGTACCAGGCCCGGATGGCGGCGTCGAGCTGCGCCTCGCGGCCCGCGCCCGCGGCCTCCGCCTCGGCCACGAGCCGCCGGTAGGTCGCGGCGAGGGCCGGGTTGCGGACGAGCTCGCCGGGCCGGGCGGCCGGCAGCCACTGGGCGGCGGAGGTGGGCCAGTAGGTGCAGAACAGCTCCTCGACGGTCTGGACCGTGAGCACGACGGCCTCGGCGACCGGGTGGCCGTGCTCGGCGTAGGAGATGGCGTAGCTCAGGATGTCTCGCAGCGGGAGCGTGCCATGGTCGCGCAGGAGCGTGAGCCAGGCGCCGACCGCGCCGGGCACGGTGGCGGCGAGCAGCCCGGTGCCGGGGACCAGGTCCAGACCCAGTTCACGAAACCGCTCGGTCGTGGCGGCCGCCGGCGCGACCCCCTGTCCACACAGGACTCGCGGGGTCGGGTCGGCGGCGGTGGCGAGGATCGCCGGCACCTCGCCGCCCGGACCGTTCATGTGCGGCTCGGTGACGTGCAGGGTGAAACCGGCGGCCGCGGCGGCGTCGAAGGCGTTGCCGCCGTGTTCGAGCACCGCCATCCCGGCGGCGGACGCGAGCCAGTGCGTCGAGGCCACCATGCCGAAGGTGCCGGACAGTTCGGGACGGGTGGTGAACACCCGCCTCACGCTACCCCGCGGCCGGCGGGCGGATCTCCAGTCGGATGCGCTTGTTGCCCTTGCCCTTGGACTCCGTGCCGGTGACCGCGACCGAGCCGACCTCGGCGGTGCTGAGCACGTGCGTGCCGCCGTCGGCCTGTTTGTCGAGCCCGACGATGTCGATCACCCGCAGCGGGTCGATCTCGGCCGGGATCAGGTTCGCCGACGTGCGGATGAGTGCCGGATCCTCGTCCGCGACCTCGCGGCCGAGGAAGGTGACCACGACCTCGCGCGCGGCGGCGATCTCCTCGTTGATCCGCCGCTCGACGCTCTGGCCGAGCTCGGTGGACATGCTCTCCAGCGGGAAGTCGAGCCGGCCCTTGCCGGGGTCCATGTTGCCGCCGGTGACGGCGACGTGGAACTCGGTCCAGATGACGCCGCAGAGGATGTGCAGGGCTGTGTGGGTACGCATCAGCATGTGCCGGCGGTCCCAGTCCAGCTCGCCGTAGACCTCGGCGCCGGTGTCGGGCAGCTCGGGCGTGTCGAGCCAGTGCCAGATGCGCCCACCGTCCCGTTTGACCTTGGTGATCGGCGCGGTGCCGGCGCCCCAGCGCAGCGTGCCGAGGTCGTGTGGCTGGCCGCCGCCGCCCGGGTAGAAGGCGGTCCGCGCCAGCGCGACGCGGCCCTGGTCGCGGTCGACCTCGAGGACGGCGCTGTCGAAGGTGCGCCGGTAGGCGTCGGTGGCGAAGAGCTCGGTGTCGGCGAGCTCCGGGGGCGGCGGAGCTGGGGTCTTCTCGCCCGGTACGGCCATGAACTTACCCCCCTCGGGTATACTGTCAGTCGAGCACGGCAACGGCGGAAAGGGTACTCGGATGCGCGGCTACACCAGCGACAAGGACGGCTACCTGAAGCGCCTGCGTCGGATCGAGGGGCAGATCCGTGGGTTGCAGCGGATGGTGGAGAACGACGAGTACTGCATCGACGTGCTGACCCAGATCTCCGCGGCGACGAAGGCGCTGCAGGCGGTCTCGCTGGGGTTGATGGACGAGCACCTGCGGCACTGCGTCGCACAGGCCCTGACCGACGGCGGCAAGGACGCCGACGACAAGGTTCGCGAGGCGAGCGACGCGATCGCCCGGCTGGTGCGGTCCTAGCCGGTCGCGCGGCGGTAGCGCTCGGCCAGCTCGCGCAGGTGTGTGACGAGCTCGGGCGGGTCGGTGACCTCGAAGTCGCGGCCGAGCAGACCCAGGTAGACGGCGAGCGTCTCGATGGTGTCGGCGCCGGTGTCGAGCACGCAGGTGTGGTCGTCGATCGCGGTCACCACGCCGACCGACGGGTTGATCCGCTCGGTGACCTCCGCAGCCGGGGCGTGCACGGTCACCCGCGCCCGGTGGCGCCAGCCCGCGGCCGAGACGCGGCGGGAGACGTAGCCGGCCAGGTCGTCGTCGGGCAGCTCGCGTGGCGCGAACCGCGGTCCGGTCGGGGTCCGGGGCGTCATGCGGTCCATGCGGAAGGTGCGCCAGTCCTGCCGGTCGAGGTCGTAGGCGACCAGGTACCAGCGTCGTCCCCAGTTCGCGAGCCGGTAGGGCTCGGCTCGGCGGTGGGAGGGCTCGCCGCCCCGGTCGAGGTAGTCGAAGCGCAGCGTCTCGCGGTCCCGGCAGGCGGCGGTCACCGTGGTGAGCACCTCGGGCGTGACGGTTGGTGGTTCGTCGTAGCGGGGCACGGGGATCGTGTAGCTCTGCAGCGTGTTGACTCGTCGGCGGAGTCGGGAGGGTAGGACCTGTTCGAGCTTGGCGAGCGCGCGAAGCGACGTCTCCTCGATGCCGGAGATCGTGCCGCCGGTAGCGGTACGCAGCCCGATGGCGACGGCCACCGCCTCCTCGTCGTCGAGCAGCAGTGGGGGCAGCGCGGCTCCCGCGCCGAGGCGGTAGCCGCCGACCGAGCCGCGGGTGGCGTGCACGGGGTAGCCGAGGGTGCGCAGGCGCTCGATGTCGTTGCGGACGGTTCGTGGGCTGACGCCGAGGCGCTCGGCGAGCTCGGCGCCGGTCCACTCCCGCTGCGACTGCAACAACGAGAGCAGTCGCAGCAGCCGTGCCGAAGTCTCCAACATGGTTCGTAGTCTGCCAGCTCATTAGGAACGAACTATGCCTAATGCCTGTCTAGCGTGGTGACCATGACGAACAGCAGCGAGATCCGCCCCTTCCGCATCGACGTCCCGCAGGCCGACCTAGACGATCTTCGGGAGCGCCTGGCGCGTGCCAGATGGACAGAGGAGCTGCCCGACGCGGGTTCGGACTACGGCGTGGCTGTTTCCTATGTGCGGCGCCTGGCGTCGTACTGGCTCGATGGGTACGACTGGCGGGCGTGGGAGGCCAGGCTCAACTCCTACCCCCAGTTCACCACTGAGATCGACGGCCAGAACATGCACTTCCTGCACGTGCGGTCCCCGGAGCCCAACGCCTTCCCGCTGGTCCTGACCCACGGCTGGCCCGGTTCGATCGTGGAGTACCTGGACGTGATCGGCCCGCTGAGCGATCCGCGGGCGCACGGCCTCGACCCGGCGATGGCGTTCGACCTGGTGATCCCGTCGATTCCCGGCTTCGGTTTCTCGGGCCCGACCCGTTCGCGCGGCTGGAACGTCCCGCGCGTGGCGAAGGTGTGGGCGGAGCTGATGCGCCGTCTCGGCTACGAGCGCTACGGGGCGGTGGGCAACGACGGCGGCTCGATGATCTCGCCGGAGGTCGGCAGGGCCGATGCCGAGCACGTGGTCGGCGTGCACGTGACCCAGATCTTCGCGTTCCCGTCGGGCGATCCCGCGGAGTTCGAGGGCATGACGCCCGACGAGCTCGCGGCGATGGAGCACCTGAAGTGGTTCCACGAGAACATGGGCGCGTTCGGGGAGATGCAGGGCCAGCAGCCGCAGACGCTGGCCCACGCCCTCGCCGACTCGCCCGTCGGGTTGATCGGTTGGAACGGCCAACTCTTCGGAGATGGCGTGAGCGACGACTTCGCCCTGACCAACATGTCGATCTACTGGTTCACCCGCACGTCCGCGTCCTCGGCCCGCTTCTACTACGAGAACGCACACACCCAGCCGGCCACCGAACCGACCACCGTGCCGATCGCCCTGGCCACCTTCGGAGACGACTTCAAGTCGATCCGCCGCTTCGCCGACCGAGATCACAAGAACGTGGCGTCGTGGCACGAGTACGAGGTGGGCGGCCACTACGCCGCACACCAGGCCCCGGACGCGCTGGTGAAGGACATCCGCGACTTCTACGACTCCCTCCGCTGAGCGAAGTCCGCCGCCGGGCACAGGCCCGGCGGCGGCCGGGGAGAGCCGGGCCGAGGGACGTCGGCGGGAGGCACTCCGCTAACCAACCCAACCCCGCGCAACACCGCCCCGGCCCAACCGGCTACCCCGGTCAACCCGCCGAAGCAGTCACCGAACCCCACGTGGCCGAAACTGAACACTGATCCGCGGCCCAACCGTCTTCCGAGTCTTCGGCACCGCATGCTCCCAAGTCCGCTGACAAGACCCACCCATCACCAGCAAGTCGCCCAACCCCACCGAGAACCGAAGCGCCTCCCCACCGCCCCGAGGCCGCAGCAACAACGGCCGAGGCGCGCCGATCGACACGATCGCGACCATCGTGTCCTCAGTGTTCCCCCGCCCGATCCGGTCACCGTGCCAGGCGACGGAGTCTCGGCCGTCCCGGTAGTAGCACAGGCCCGCGGTGCGAAAGGGCTCGCCGAGATCCTCGGCGTAGTACGACGACAGCGCCGTGCGGGCCTCTTCGAGGACGGGGTCGGGTAACAGGTCCGCTTCGTCGTAGAAGCAGAGCAGGCGAGGGACGTCGACGACCCGGTCGTACATCTGCCGGCGCTCGCCGCGCCACGGGATCTCGCGGGCCAGGCGCTCGAACAGCGTGCCGGCCCCGGTGAGCCAGCCGGGGCGCACGTCTACCCAGGCGCCTTGGCCCAACTCGGTCCGCCTCGTCGAGGCGAGCGAGCTCAGACCGACGTCCTCTAGATCGCCGAGAAGGGTACCCTGCACAACACCGGACATGGCTTCACCCTACCTCGAAAATCGAACATGCGAGCGAATCTCGCCGCATCGTGTGAACCCGGATTTCAGACCTCTACTCAGGGGTACGCAGGGACCGGATACAGCCGACACAAGAGGGTGGGAACACGAACATGACGCGACCCAGGGTGCTCGTGGTCGGCATCGGCTTCGCCGGCTACCACTGCCTGCGCACGCTCGAGCGCCGCCTCCCGGAGGCCGACATCATGGCGGTCAACCCCGCGGACTACATGCTGTACGTCCCGCTGCTGCCCGAGGTCGCGGGCGGCACGCTCGACCCGCGGCAGGTCGCCATCCCGCTGCGCACCAAGCTGCCCAGGACGCGCACGGTGCTCGGCAACGTCACCGACATCGACCTCGCCGCCAAGACGGTCACCGTCGTGGACGTCGAGGGCGGCCGGCGCGATCTCACCTGGGACCGGTTGGTCATCACGGCCGGCAGCGTGACCCGGCTGCTCTCCATCCCGGGCGTCGCCAAGCACGCCAAGGGGTTCAAGTCCATCGCCGAGAGCATCTACCTTCGCGACCACATCCTGCACCAGCTGGAGCTCGCCGAGCTAACCGACGACGAGGGCGAGCGGGCGGAGCGCGCCACGTTCGTCGTGGTCGGCGCCGGCTACACCGGAACCGAGCTGGCCGCACAGGGCAAGGAGCTCACCCGCCAGGCCATCCGCCAGACGAAGAACCCGACGCTGAACGCCCGGTGGATCCTGCTCGACTCGGCCGACCGCGTGCTGCCCAACCTCGACCAGCGGCTGTCCCGACCCGCCCACCGGATCCTCGAGAAGCGCGGCATCGAGGTCCGGCTCGGCACCAGCGTCACCGAGGTCACCCCGACCTGCGTGCGCCTCACCGACGGCACCGAGATTCCCACCCGCACGGTCGCCTGGTGCGTCGGCGTGCGGCCGGACCCGCTGGTCGAGCCGCTCGACCTGCCCACCACGCAGGGTCGGCTCGGCACCGACGAGTTCCTGACCGTGCCCGGTCATCCGGACGTGTTCGCCGCCGGCGACGTGGCCGCGGTGCCCGACCTCACCCGCCCCGGCGAGATCACGCCGATGACCGCGCAGCACGCCGAACGCCAGGGCCGCGTCGCCGCGATCAACGTCGCCGCGTCGCTCGGCAAGGGTCGACGCAAGCGGTACAAGCACCGCGACCTCGGGTTCGTCGTCGACCTCGCCGGCGCGCAGGCGGTGGCCAACCCGCTGCAGGTACCGCTGAGCGGCTGGCCGGCGAAGGTCGTCACGCGCGGCTACCACCTGCTGGCGCTGCCCACCAACCGGCTGCGGGTGGTGTTCGACTGGACCGCCGACGTGCTGACCAGGCGCCAGATAGTCCACTTCGGACTTGTCCCGGAGGCCGGCATCACCTTGGGGGAGACCGACGCGCTGCCGCGGGTGGACGGGTTTGCCGGCAGCGGGACCGGGTAAGCCGCGAGCCGGCGAACAGGCGAGCACATGTGGGAGGAGTGAGTGCCATGCCCGCGATCGACGGCAAGAGGGTGGCGTTCCTGGCCACCGACGGAGTCGAGCAGGTCGAGCTGGACCGGCCGTGGCAGGCGATCACCGAGGCCGGCGGCCGGCCGGAGCTGATCTCCCTGGAGTCCGGGAGATCCAGGCGTTCAACCATCTGGACAAGGGCGACCGCAAGCCGGTCGACACGGCGATCGACGACGCCCACGCGGACGCGTACGACGCGCTGGTGCTGCCCGGCGGGGTGGCCAACGGCGACTTCATCCGGGCGGACGAGCGCGCGGTGCGCTTCGTCAAGGAGCTCGTGGCGGCCGGCAAGCCGGTCGCGGTGATCTGCCACGGCGGCTGGGTGCTGGCCGAGGCCGACGTGGTGCGGGGACGCACGATGACGTCCTGGCCGAGCCTGCGGACCGACCTGCGCAACGCGGGCGCCACGTGGGTCGACAAGGAGGTCGTCACGGACCAGGGCCTGGTGTCCAGCCGCAACCCGGGTGACCTGGACGCCTTCTGCGCCAAGGCGGTCGAGGAGATCGCGGAGGGCGTGCACGTCTGATGGTCGCCTTCGGCTACACCCTGATGACCGAGCAGGCAGGTCCGCGTGAGCTGGTGCGCTTCGCCGCCGAGGCGGAGCGCGCCGGCTTCGACTTCGAGGTGATGAGCGACCACTACTTCCCGTGGCTCGACGAGCAGGGGCACGCGCCCAACGCGTGGAGCGTGCTCGGCGCGGTGACCCAGGCGACCGAACGGGTCGAGCTGATGACCTACGTGACATGTCCGATCATGCGCTACCACCCGGCCGTGGTCGCGCAGCAGGCGGCGACCGTGCAGTTGTTGTCCGGCAACAGGTTCACGCTCGGTCTCGGCGCCGGCGAGAACCTCAACGAGCACGTCGTCGGCCGCGGCTGGCCACCGGTGAACGTCCGGCACGAGATGTTGGTCGAGGCGCTGCAGATCATCAGCGAGCTGTTCCAGGGCGGCTACGTCAACTACGCCGGTGACCACTTCCGGGTCGACTCGGCGAAGCTGTGGGACCTGCCGGAGACGCGGGTGCCGATCGCGACCGCCGTGTCCGGCGCGCAGTCGGTGGAGCACTTCGCGCCGCTGTCCGACGCGATGATCGCCGTGGAGCCGGACGCGGACCTGGTCGGTTCGTGGAACTCGTTGCACAAGGCGGAGTCCGCGAAGATCGCGCAGCTGCCGGTGTGCTGGGACCCGAACCGCGACGCGGCCGTCCGCCGCGCGCACGAGCAGTTCCGCTGGTTCGCCGGCGGCTGGAAGGTCAACGCCGAGCTGCCGGGCCCGTCGGCGTTCGCGGCGGCGACGCAGTTCGTCACCGAGGACGACGTGGCGCAGAACATCCCGTGCGGTCCGGACCCCGACCCGATCGTCGCGGCCGCGAAACCTTTCTGGGAGGCGGGTTTCACGCACCTCGCCCTGGTCCAGATCGGCGGCGAGCACCAGGACGGCTTCGTCGAGTTCGCCCGCGACCGCCTGCTGCCGGCTCTGAACGAGGCGGCCAACTAGGTTCGACGGGTGCGCCTCCGCACCGACCGGCTGCTGCTCCGACCGTTCGAGCTCTCGGACGTCGACGACGTCTGGGCGTTCCAGCGGCTGCCGGAGGTCGCCCGACACATGTTGCGCGAGCCGCGCGACCGAGCCGGGGCCGAGACGTCGGTCCGCGGCATGATGGCCGAGCGCGAGATCGTCCGGGACGGCGACAGCCTCGCCTCGGCGCGGCTGATGGAGCGGCTGGGCATGCGCCGCGAGGGTCATCTTCGAGGTACCCGGTGGATCAAGGGGGGTGGCGGGACGAGCTCGCCTACGCGATCCTCGCCGACGAGTGGTGGGCTACGCGGTCTCGGTGAACTCGATGTGGTCGGTCGTCCACGCGACCGCCTTCTGGCTCACCGTCAGGCCGAGGCCGGGGCGGTCCGGGAGGTGCAGCCGGCCACCGCGGGGCTCGATGCGTTCGTTGAACAGGGGTTCCAGCCAGTCGACGTGCTCGACCCACGTCGCGCGGGGGTAGGCGGCGGCCAGGTGCAGGTGCACCTCCATCGCGAAGTGCGGCGCCAGCGACAGTCCTTTGTGGTCGGCAAGCGCCGCGATTCGCAGGAACGGCGTGATGCCACCGATCCGCGGCGCGTCCGGCTGAACGATGTCGCTGGCGTCCGCGGCGATCAGCTGCGCGTGCTCGGTCAGGCTCGTCAGCGTCTCGCCGGTCGCGATCGGCGTGTCCAGCGCCGCGGCCAGCGCGGCGTGGCCGGCCGTGTCCCCCGCGTCCAGCGGCTCCTCGATCCACAGCAGGTTGAACCGCTCCAGCACGCGGCCCATCCGGTGCGCGGTCGGCCGGTCCCACTGCTGGTTCGCGTCCACCATCATCGGCACGCTGTCGCCGAGGCGCTCGCGCAGCACCCGCAGCCGCTCGAGGTCGGCGGTCGGGTCCGGTTGGCCCAGCCGGAGCATGATGCCGCCGACGCCGGCGCCCAGCGCGCGCTGGGCGTTGTCGACCACTTCGGTGATCGGCGTGGACGTCAGCCCCGTGTAGCACCGGACCGCGTCGCGGTACGCGCCGAGCAGCTTCGCGAGCGGCAGCCCGGCACGCCGGGACTTCAGGTCCCACAACGCGATGTCGACCGCGGCGATCGCCTGTGCCGCGATGCCACCGCGCCCGACGGACGCGCCCGCCCACGCGAGCTTCTCCCAGATCCGACCGGTGTCGTTGGGGTCCTCGCCGAGCAGTTGCGGCGCGATCTCCTTGGCGTGCGCGTAGAGCGCGGGCCCGCCGGCGCGCTTCGCGTAGCTGAAACCGAGACCGCGCAACCCGTCGACGGTGCCGACCTCGGCGAACAGGAAGGCCACCTCGGTCAGCGGTTGCTGCCGGCCGGCGACCCTGGTGTCGCTGACCGGCGCGGTGAGCGGCAGGAAGACAAGCGAGAGCCGGACGCGGTCGATGCGGTCCCCGCTGGGGGCGGTTGGGGCGGCGGGGGCTTCGGGCACGCGTAGATCTCCTCGAGGGGGTTGGGGGAGCGTTCAGTTGTACCGCGTCGACACTTCCGTTGCTAGTGGCATTCGTCATGTACATTTGTTCATGTACAGACGTACATGAGAGGAGGCGTGCCGTGCCGTACGTGTTCCTGCTGCTGGCGATCGCCTTGGAGGTCGTGGCCACCAGCATGCTCAAGGCCACCGACGGGTTCACCAGGCTGTGGCCCACGGTCGGCTGCGTCGCCGGGTACGTCGCCGCGTTCGCCCTGCTGGCGCTGACCGTGCGACACGTGCCGGTCGGCGTGGCGTACGCGATGTGGTCCGGCCTGGGCACCGCGGCGATCGCGTCGATCGGCGTGGTGTTCCTGCACGAGTCGCTCACGGTCGCCAAGGTGGCCGGCGTGCTGTTGGTGATCGGCGGCGTCGTCACGCTCAACATCGGCGGCGCGCATTGAGTCCCCGCAGGGATCCGGAGGGCCGGCGTCGGGCGATCGTGCACGCGGCGGTCGAGACGATCGCGGAGGTGGGCATCGGGCAGGTGACCCACCGGCGGATCGCGGCCCGGGCCGGGGTCCCGCTCGGCTCGACGACCTACTACTTCCCGACGCTCGACGACCTCGTGGCGGCAGCCCTGCGGGAGGCGACCGAGAACGCGCGCGCCGGGCTCGAGGCATGGGCCGAGGAGCTGACCGCGAGCGACGACCTGCCCACCGCGTTCGTGGAGCTGGCCCGCGGCTACCTCGCCGACCGCGAGCGGGCGCTGGTCGAGTACGAGCTGTGCCTGGCCGCGGCCCGCACGACGCAGCTGCGCCCGCACGCCGAGCTCTGGATCGACGGCCTGCGCGGGATCTGCGCGCGGCTCGCGGGCGGCCCGGAGCGCGGGTTCGCCCTCGCCGCCCTGGTGGACGGCGCGATGCTGCACGCCCTGGTGACCGGCGACGACCTCGACTCCGCCGGCCTGCGCGCCGGAGTCCGGGAGCTGCTCAGCCGCCGAACAGCGGGAGAACCGACTTGATCGTCATGTACAGGCCGTACACCAGTGGGACTCCGACGACGAACCAGGAGACGACCAGTCGCGCGGTCGGTGTGCCAGAAGGGGTCGTGGGTTCGGACATGTCGTGCTACCTCCGCCCGCTGGGGCTGGTCGACGTCGCCGCCTCGGCGAACGCGTCGGTGTGGTCGGCCGACTCGTGGAACCGCTCGGCGACCGGGCGGATCAACAGGTTCGCGACGAAACCGATCGCGAGCACGCCGACCATCGTGAACAGCGCCGCCCGGTAGTCGGCGTACTCCAGCTCGCCGGGTTTGCCGCGCGCGTCGAGGAAGCCGTTGATGATCAGCGGCCCGGCGACGCCGGCGGCCGACCACGCGGTGAGCAGCCGGCCGTGGATCGCGCCCACCTGGTAGGTGCCGAACAGGTCGCGCAGGTAGGCCGGCACGGTGGCGAAACCGCCGCCGTAGAAGGAGATGATGATGCCGGCCAGCAACACGAACACCGCGGTGGCGCTGTGCCCGGCCACGGCGAGCAGCACGTAGAGGATCATGCCGACGCCGAGGTACATCACGTAGGTCGGCTTGCGGCCCAGGAAGTCCGATGTGGACGACCAGACGAACCGGCCGGCCATGTTGAACAGCGACAGCAGGCCGACGAACGCGGTCGCGGCGGTGACCGCCACGCTGGACTCGCCGCCTTCGCGGAAGAAGTCCTGGATCATCGGGCTCGCCTGCTCGAGGATGCCGATGCCGGCGGTCACGTTGCAGAACAGCACCGTCCACAACAGCCAGAACTGTGGGGTCTTGATCGCGTTCGAGGCGGACACGTTGGCCGAGGTGACCAGTGGCTTGGCCTCGAGCTTCGCCGGGTCGAAACCGGCGGGCCGCCAGCCCGGCGCGGGCACCTTGACGTTGAAGACGCCGAACATCATCACGACGAAGTAGACGACGCCCAGGGTGAGGAACAGCTTCGCCACCGCGTCGCCGGACGCGACCGAGGACGCGACCGACGCGTCGTAGTCGGGGTCGTAGAGGGCCATCAGCTGGCGGGACAGCGGCGAGGCGATGAGCGCGCCGCCGCCGAAGCCCATGATCGCCATGCCGGTCGCGAGGCCCGGGCGGTCGGGGAACCACTTGATCAGCGTCGACACCGGGGAGATGTAGCCGATGCCGAGGCCGATGCCGCCGAAGAAGCCGTAGCCCAGGTAGACCAGCCAGAGCTGCGTCGTGGCGACGCCGAGCGAGGCGATCAGGAAGCCGGCGCCCCAGAAGCAGGCCGCGGTGAACATCGCCGCGCGGGGCCCGGCCCGCTCGACCCAGGTGCCCATGACCGCGGCCGAGAGGCCCAGCATCACGATCGCGATGGAGAAGATGACGCCGATCGCGGTGAGGCTGGTGTCGAAGTGGGCCACCAGCGCGTTCTTGTACACGCTCGTTGCGTAGGCCTGTCCGATGCAGAGGTGGATGGCGAGGGCGGCGGGCGGGATCAGCCAGCGGCTGTAGCCGGGGCCGGCGACCGTGTGTTCGCGATCCAGGAACGACAGCGCCAAGACGCACCTCCATGTGCAGTCCGGAGTGTCCCGAGTGGACCCCGCAGCGCAGTGCATGCAGTATCCAGACGCTACGTACCCAGGTCGTTGAGGGTCAAAACAATCTGAGTTATCGACCCATCACCGTGGTTTATCACCCACGGTGATCTGTCCTGGTTTGATGGATATTGTCGGGATTCGCGAAAATCTCAGGTCAGGTGGCGCTGGAGGAGGCCGTCGAGGACGGCCTGGAGGTCGACCTGGTGCGTGGCGTCCAGCAGGGCGCGGGCGAGCATCGGCTCCGGTTCGCGGTCGGCGAGGACGAGGCCTACTTGGTGCGCGCGGCGCGGGCGCTTGAGCGGTACGACCCGCAGCCCCTCCGGGACGCCGAACACGTGCAGCCACGCGTGGGCGATCACGCTGGACCAGCGCAGGGTGGTCACGTGGGCGTAGATCGCGGAGACCGTGTCGGCCTCGATCGACGGGGTCACGGTCACGCCGGCCTCGGCGAAGTTCCGGTCGATGATCCGCCGGTTCTGCATGACCGTCGAGAGCATGCACAGCGGCGTGTCCGCGAGCTCCTCCCAGCCGACCGTCTGGTGGTGGGCGAACCGGCCATCGGCGGGAGTGAGGAGCAGGTAGCGCTCGCGGTAGAGCGGCACGACGCGGACGGTGCCGAGCGGCTCGCCGTCGACGTAGGTGATGCCGATGTCGAGGTCGAACTCGGCCAACCGGTGCACGATCTCCCGCGAGGACAGCGACTCGATCGACACGCGCACCTGCGGGTGCTGCTCGGCGAGCGGCGTGGTGAGCAGCGAGGCGACGGCCAGCGCGGTGGGGATGGCGCCGATGCGCAGCATGCCGGACAGCCCGCCGCGCATGCTCGCGAGCTCGTGGCGCATCGCGTCCTGCTCGGCGAGGATCCGGTGCGCCCACAGCAGGACCTGCTTGCCCTCGGGAGTGAAGCCCTCGAACCGCTGCCCGCGCTGGACGATCTGGACGTCGAGCTCGGCCTCGAGCTTGCGGATCGCGGCGGACAGCGCCGGCTGGGAGACGTGGCAAGCCTCGGCGGCCCGCCCGAAGTGGGCCTCGCGCGCCAGCGCGCTCAGGTACTCCAGCTGGCGCAGCAACATGGCCAAGAGATACCCGCAAAACGGCCGAAGGTAAAGCCGAGTAGCTTGATCAGATGCCCGCCGACCCATCCGGACCAGGCGGTTCGACGCCTCGCGACGTCGTCATCGCGGTGCACGGCGGGGCCGGCACGGTGCCGCGCGGCAGCCTCTCGGGCGAGCGCGAGCGGGCCTACCACGACGGGCTGACCGAGGCGCTGCGCGCGGGTTCGCGGGAGCTCGGCGGCGGCGGGTCGAGCCTCGACGCGGTCGAGGCGGCCGTGCGGGTGCTCGAGGACGCACCGTGCTTCAACGCCGGACGAGGCGCGGCCTTCACCGCCGACGCCGGCCACGAGCTGGACGCCTCGATCATGAACGGCCGGGACCTGGCCGCCGGCGCGGTGACCGGCGTGCGGCACGTCGCCAACCCGGTCTCGCTGGCACGCCTGGTGCTGGAGCGGTCCGACCACGTGCTGCTGGCGGGCGCGGGCGCCGAGGAGTTCGCGCTGCGCCACGGCGTGCCGCACTCCACTCAGGACTACTTCTTCACGCAGCGGCGGTGGGACCTGCTGCTCGCGGCCAAGCAGGCCGGTCGCGGTGACGGTAGCGGCGGCACCGTGGGCGCGGTGGCGGTCGACGCGGCGGGCGACCTCGCGGCGGCCACCTCGACGGGCGGGATGACCAACATGCTGCCCGGCCGGGTCGGCGACTCGCCGGTGATCGGCGCGGGCACCTACGCCGACAACCGCACTGTCGCGGTGTCCTGCACGGGCGTCGGCGAGGTGTTCCTGCGCGGGGTCGCCGCGTACGACGTCGCCGCGCTGATGGACTACACCGGCGCGACGGTCGCCGACGCGGCGCGCACGGTGCTCCTCGAGAAGATCCCGGCCCTCGGCGCGACCGGGGGCGCGATCGCCCTCGATCCGGCCGGCGCACTCGCCACGCCGCACAGCAGCGAGGGCATCGTCAACGGCTACCTGACCCGCGACGGCTCGATCGTCACGCGCGTCTACGACGACGAGACGCCTGCTACTGGGTGAAAGCGGAGCGAGGTCGCGTCACTGGGTGAGGCGGATCGGGTTCACGATGTCCGCGGTGATCGTCAGCAGCATGACCGCGCCGCCGATGAGGACCAGCACCATCGTCACCGTCGACAGTCGGGTGAAGTCGACCGGCGCGGCGGCGGTCTTGCCCCGGCGAACGCGGCGCCAGTTGCGGACGCGTTCGTAGCCGATCACCGCGATGTGGCCGCCGTCCAGTGGCAGCAGCGGCAGCAGGTTGAACACGCCCATGAAGAAGTTGAGCCCCGCGAGCAGCAGGAAGAACAGGTGCCACAGCCCCGCCTCGACGGCCTCGCCGCCGATCCGGCTCGCGCCGACCACGCTGACCGGCGTGTCCGGGTCGCGCTCGGCGCCGAAGATCGCGCTGACGACGGCCGGGATGCGTTGCGGGAACTCGGCGAGCTTGACCGCGGTCTGGCCGATCATGTCGGCCGAGAAGCTCGCGGTGGCGCCGAACGCCTCGAGCGGGCCGTAGGCGAACGACGTCGTCGCGGACACGCCGGCGACGCCGACCGCGGTCTGCGCGCCGGGGCGGTCGAGCGTGGGCACGTCGACCGTGAGGCGCAGGGTCTCCTCGCCGCGGCGCACGTCGAACGCGGTGGGGCCGCCCGACTCCCGGACCGCGGCGACCATCTCGGTCCACGTCGGGGTGGCGGTGCCGCCGACCGCGACGATCTCGTCACCGGGCCGGATGCCGGCGGCCTGCGCCGGGCCCAAGGCGCCGGGCGGGCAGGTCGGGTTGGCGAGCTGCTCGTTGGTGCGCGCGTCGGACACGCAGCTCGACACCTGCGACACGACCGGCTTCTCCGCGAGGTTGGGCAGGCCCAGCGTCGACGCCAGCAGGTAGAGCACCCCGAACGCGAGGGCGAAGTGCGTGATCGGGCCGGCCAGCATCACCGTGACGCGCTTCCACGTCCGCTGCTTCCACATCGCCCGCCGCTCCTCGTCGGGCGTGAGCTCGTCGAGGGTCGTCATGCCGGCGATGTCGCAGAACCCGCCGAACGGCAACGCCTTCAGCCCGTACTCGGTCTCGCCGCGACGGAAGGAGAACAGGGTCGGCCCGATGCCCACGAAGTACCGGCGCACCTTCATGCCGAAGGCCTTGCCGGCGAGCAGGTGCCCGGCCTCGTGCAGCGCGAGCGAGATGCCGATGCCCAGAGCGAACAGCGTGACACCGATGACGTAGGCCATGAGCGAGCTTAGGCAGCGAGGGCGTCAAGTATCTGTTGGCCGTACTTCGCCAGCTTGTTCTCGCCGACTCCGCTGACCGAGCCCAGCTGCGCGAGAGTCGACGGGGACTCGGTGGCGATCTGGCGCAGGGTGGCGTCGTGGAAGATCACGTAGGCCGGGACGCCCTGCTCCTTCGCCGTCGCGGCGCGCCAGGCACGCAGGCGCTCGAACACCGGCTTGGCCTGCTCGGGCAGCTCGGCCTGGGCGGCGGCCGACTTGCCGCGCGAGGACGTGCGGGCGGCGCGCTTCGGCTCGTGGCGCAGCCGGATCTCGCGCCGCTTGCCGAGCACCTCGGCGCTCGTCTCGGTCAGCACCAGCGTGCCGTGGTCGCCCTCGACGGTCAGCACCCCCTGTGCGAGCAGCTGCCGTACGACGCCGCGCCACTCGGGTTCGGACAGCTCCGTGCCGACGCCGAACACCGTCAGCGACTCGTGGCCGAACTGGGTGACCTTCGCGGTCGTGCGGCCGAGCAGGATGTCCACGACGTGCCCGACGCCGAACTTCTGCCGGCGCTCGCGGTCGAGCCGGTACACCGCCGAGAGCACCTTCTGCGCGGGCACCGTGCCGTCCCACGACTCGGGCGGCGACAGGCAGGTGTCGCAGTTGCCGCACGACTCCGCGCGCTCGCTGAAGTAGTTGAGCAGGCGCACCCGCCGGCACTCGACGGTCTCGCACAGCGCCAGCATCGCGTCGAGGTGCACGCCGAGCCGCCGCCGGTGCGCGTCGTCGCCCTCCGAGGTGGCGATCATCTTCCGCTGCTGCACGACGTCCTGCAGACCGTAGGCCAGCCACGCGGTCGACGGCTGCCCGTCGCGGCCCGCGCGACCGGTCTCCTGGTAGTAGCCCTCGACCGACTTGGGCAGGTCGAGGTGTGCGACGAACCGCACGTCCGGCTTGTCGATGCCCATGCCGAACGCGATCGTCGCGACGACCACCAGGCCGTCCTCGCGGAGGAACCGCGACTGGTTCGCCGCACGGGTCCGGGCGTCGAGCCCCGCGTGGTAGGGCAGCGCCTCGATCCCGTTCTGGGTCAGGTTGGCGGCGGTGCGCTCGGTCGAGGCGCGAGACAGGCAGTAGACGATGCCCGCGTCGCCCTTGTGCTCGGTGGACAGCAGCTCGAGCAGCTGCTGCTCGGGCTTGTTCTTCGCGACGATCCGGTACTGGATGTTGGGCCGGTCGAAGCTGGACACGAAGTGCCGTGCCGATGTCAGGTCGAGCCGGGTCGCGATCTCCTTGCGGGTGGCCTCGGTGGCCGTGGCCGTGAGGGCGATGCGCGGCACGTTCGGCCAGTGCTCGTGCAGCGCCGAGAGCGCCAGGTAGTCGGGCCGGAAGTCGTGGCCCCACTGGGCGACGCAGTGCGCCTCGTCGATGGCGAACAGCGCGATCGTGCCGCGGTCGAGCAGCCGTAGCGTGGACTCGACCTTGAGCCGCTCCGGCGCGAGGTATAGCAGGTCGAGCTCGCCGGAAAGGAAGGCGGCCTCGACCTCGCGGCGCTGCTCGAAGTCCTGCGTGGAGTTGAGGAAACCGGCCCGTACGCCGAGCGCGGTGAGCGCGTCGACCTGGTCCTGCATCAGCGCGATGAGCGGCGAGACCACGACGCCGACGCCCTCGCGGACCAGCGCGGGGATCTGGTAGCAGAGCGACTTGCCGCCGCCGGTCGGCATCAGCACGAGCGCGTCGCCGCCGCCCACGACGTGGTCGATGATCTCCTGCTGGTCCCCGCGGTAGGCGTCGTAGCCGAACACGCGGCGCAGCGTGTCGATGGCGAGCTGCGCGTGGGGATCGGCGGGCGGAACGGCGGAGGAGTCGGCGGGGACAGTCACGCGGGCGATTCTATGGGCGGGCACCGACGGTTCCCCGGAGCTGTCCATAGCCCGTCTAGGCGTGTCCGCCGACCGTCACCTCGCCGATGGTCAACTCGGGCGTGCCCTCGAGGATCGCGCCGACCCGGTCGACCTGCTCGTCCAGCTTTGCCAGCCGTGCCTTGCTCAGCCGAGCAAACGGCTCGACGGTGACCCGGAGCCGCCGGCCCGAGCGGCGCTGGTGCCAGATGCCGCCGACCACGCCGTCGACGAGCAACACCTGGAAGTTGCCCGCGGCCCGCTCGGCGGCGACACCCGGGTAGAGCCGGGCCTTGTCGTTGCCGACCGAGTAGGCGTAGGCGTCGAAGTAGGGCAGCAGCCGCAGGCCGCGCGGCGGGTCGTCCGGGAAGTCGGTGTCGCCCTTGCTCACCCAAGCAACCTCGCCCTCGACCTCGACAGGTTCGAGCTCGGCCGCGTCGAACACCTGCTTCGCCCAGGCCGGCGGGGCGACGAGCCAGTTGGCGAACCGTTCGGGAGTCGAGGGGCCGAACGCGTGCAGGTAGCGGTCGAGCACCTCGGGCACCGCGCGCGGCGCCGGCGCGAGGTCGGGCAGCCAGCGGCGCGGGTTGGTGTAGGTGACGTTGCGGCCGCGGTTGGGACCGAAGCACAGCACGCCGCGCATCCCGGCGAGATGCGTGATCTGCCGCCAGCGCGGCCACTTGCCCTGGAACGCGTCCATCACCGGGTCGCCGGCCCACGAGCCGACCGCGGCGACGATGGCGTCGGTGAGCTCGTCGATGGTCAGCTCGGCGTCGGCGACGGCGTGCTCGATCGCGTTCAGCACCGCGTCGGTCTGCTCGGGCGTCATCCGGAGGTCGGGCGGCATGGGGTTCGACCACGGCACGGCGGACAGCGCGCCGACCCACATCGGCAGCTCGCGGGTGGGCAGCAGGTGCACGGTGCCGCGCGGGCCGAACGTCTTCACCAGGCTGCGCTCGGTCCACAGCGCGTGCCGGACGTCCGCCCGCGTCACGCCGTCGAGCCGCAGCCCGATCGCCAGCTCGGCGGCCGACATCACCTGCGCGTGCGTGCCGGCG
>NZ_JBOHGA010000065.1:0-29901 GCF_050699915.1 Actinophytocola sp. | reverse complement strand
GAGTCCGACACGGGCTCGGCACCCCGCTCGGCGATCGCCTGTCCGGCGGCGGCAATCGCGAGCACGGCCAGCACGGCGAACCCGGCGAGCACCCGCCGCGGCGACTCGATCAACTTCGTCACGGCGCGACTGTAGCCGCCGGCAGGTGTCGCATATTGCGACCCGCGGCAGGTTGTGCCGGAGCTAGCGTTGACGGACGCACTCAGCCGACCAGACGGAGGCAGAGATGAAGGCGCTCGTCTACCACGGTCCGGGAAACAAGTCATGGGAGGACGTGCCCGACGCGGCCGTCCAGGAGCCCACCGATGTGGTCGTCCGGGTCGACACCACCACCATCTGCGGCACCGACCTGCACATCCTGCAGGGCGACGTCGCCGCGGTCACCGACGGTCGGGTGCTCGGCCACGAGGCGGTCGGCACGGTGACCGAGGTCGGCGACGCCGTGAAGGGCTTCGCCGTCGGCGACCGGGTGCTGGTGCCGGCGATCACGAAGTGCGGGCGGTGCGAGTACTGCCAGCGCGGCATGCCGTCGCACTGCCAGACGGTCGGCGGCATCGGCTGGATCTTCGGCCACCTGATCGACGGCACCCAGGCCGAGCTCGTCCGCGTGCCGTACGCGGACACCTCGCTGTACGCGGTCCCCGACGACGTGACCAACGAGCAGGCGATCTTCCTCGCCGACTCGCTGCCCACCGGCTACGAGGTCGGCGTGCTGGCCGGCGAGGTGCGGCCCGGCCAGACCGTCGCCGTGGTCGGCGCCGGGGCGGTCGGCCTGTCCGCGATCCTCACCACCGGTCTGTGGGGCGCGTCGAAGGTGATCGCCGTGGACACCAACAAGTTCCGCCTCACGAAGGCGCACGACTTCGGCGCGACGGACGTGATCGAGGCGGGCCCGAACACCACCGAGGACGTGCTCGCGCTCACCGACGGCCTCGGTGTCGACGTGGCCATCGAGGCCGTCGGCTACCCCGAGACGCTGCTCACCGCGGCCTCGCTGGTCCGCCCCGGCGGGACCATCGCGAACATCGGCGTGCACGGCGTGCCGGTGGAGCTGCCGATGCAGAACCTGTGGATCCACAACGTGAAGCTGACGATGGGCCTGGTGGACACGGTGTCGATCCCGACACTGCTGAAGATGGTCGGCAGCGGCCGCATCCCCGCGGAGAAGATGGGCACCCACACGTTCGGCTTCGGCCAGCTCGACGAGGCCTACGACGTCTTCAAGAACGCCGCGGCCAACGAGGCGCTGAAGGTCGTCATCAACGCGTAGAGAGGCCGGCTAGGCCGACATCAGCCCCGCTCGGACGCGGTTCTCATGTGGGTGGCCGATTTCGTGGTAGATCAGCAGGGCGCCGTGCAGTGCGGCGGCGGCCCGGGCGTTCGCGATGTCCTTCAACGCGTAGGCGAGACGTTCCAGGGAGACGGCTTCCCAGTACCGGTCCCCCAGTCGGCGATCGATCGTGACGGCCCGCTCGTAGCACTTCGCCGCGGTCGTGTCGCGGCCCAGCGCGCGCTCGATGTCGCCGAGGTTGAGCAGGACGTCGGCCTCGCCCTCCTGATGGCCGATCGACTTGTAGAGCTCCAGTGCCCGGACGCACAGCGGCTGCGCGTGCTCGTGCCGGGCCAGCAGGCACAGCTGACGCCCCATCGCGTTCAACGCGTCCGCGTGGCCGAGCTGGTCGTCGGAGTCGCGGATCATCTCCCACGCGGTGCGGGCGTGGTTGAACGCGCGGTGATGGTCGTCGCGCGCGTCGAGCACCCTGGTGAACGCGAGATGGTTCTTGAACGAACCACCATTGTCGTGGCGGGCCAGGTAGATCTCGGCGGACCGGTCGAGAAGCTCGCCCGCCTCCTCGAACTGACCGAGTCTGGACACGGCGGTCGCCAGGTGGCGGGAGATCGCCGCCTCGCCGAGGTCGCCGCTCCCGCGGACCACGGCCAGCGCGGTGCGGAGAATGGCGACCCGCTCGGACCACCGGCCGGTGCGCCGCAGAAATGTCGTGGCCGCCCAGGCCAGTCGCCAGGCACGGTCGGCGAGCCCGTTCTCCGCGGCGAACCCGACCAACGCCTCCAGCGTGGCGTGCTCGACGGTGAACCAGGCCATCGCCGTGTCGTACCCGTCGACGGCCGAGTCGACCGGCCGCACGGCGGGGCCTACGTCGCCGCGGCCGTAGCGGTGCGGCTGGATGAGCCGGTCGGCCAGCAGCGCCGTGCCGAGGTAGTGCTCCACGAGGCGGATCGCCGCGGCGTGGCGCTCGGTGTCGGTCCTGACCAGCTCGGCGGCGTAAGCGCGGAGCAGGTCGTGGAAGCGGAACCGGCCGGGCAGGTACTCGGTGACCAGGTGCGCACCGGTCAGCTCGCGCAACGCGGTCGGCGCCTGGTCGCCGGCGAGCACCCGGCACGCGGTCGGGCAGATGTCCGCACCCGGGTGGATCCCCAGCAGCCGGAACACACGTGCGGCCTCGACCCCGAGCACCGCGTAGGACCACGAGAACACCGCGCGCAGGCTCAGGTCGGTCTCTCCCAGGTCCAGCACGTCCAGCCGGCGGTGCTCGTCGCGGAGCTCCTGGACCAGGCCGTCGAGGGACAACGCCGGCTGGCTCGCGGCGCGGGCCGCGGCCACGCTGAGCGCCATCGGCAGGTGGACACACAGTTCGACGAGCTCGGCGGCGGCGTCCGGCTCGGCCTCGACGCGCCTGCGGTCGACCCGCTCGGCGAGCAACGCCAACGCATCGGCGTCGGACAGCACGCCGAGTGCGATGCGCTGGGCACCGTCGCGAACCAGGAGGCTGACCATGCGGTTGCGGCTGGTGATCACCACGACGCACGTCGAGTTGCCGGGCAGCAGCGGGCGAACGTGCTCACTGGAGCGCGCGTTGTCCAGCACGATCAACATGCGCCGCTCCGCGAGCAGGCTGCGGTAAAGGGCACTCTTCGTGTCGACATCGGCCGGAATGGCCTGCGCCGACACGCCGAGCGCCTGCAGGAACCCGTGCAGCGCCTGGTCGGCGTCCATCGGCTCCTGCTCGTCGAAGCCGCGGAGGTTGACGTGCAGCTGCCCGTCGGGGAACTGGTCGCGCACCCGGTGCGCCCACGTGAGTGCGAGCGCGGTCTTGCCGATGCCGGCCATGCCGTCGATCGTCGCGACGACCAGGCCGGCCGGCTCACCAGCCTCACCGGGCTCGTCGATGAGCCGCGTGAGGCCGGCGAGCTCCGCGTCCCGACCGACGAACTGCCGGGTGCTCGGCGGCAGCTGGTGCAGCACCGGGATGACCGCGGGCCGCGGCGGCTTGGCGCGGACACCGGGTTCGGCGTCGACCAGCCGAACCCACGCCTCGGCATCGGTCTCCTTGGCGACGACGCGAATCCGGCGGAACGTGTCGCGGCCGGCGGTCGCGCTGTGCCACACGACCTCGTCGAAGAACCAGGTGGACGTGATCAGGGCCAGCAGACCCGTCGACCGCGCGTGCGCCTGTTTGAACTCCGCCGCGTCCAGCAGCCGGAACGCCAGGTTCACCGACCGGCCCGCGACGCCGTGCTCGTCGTGGTGGATCTCGCCGGCGTGCAGGGACAGCCGCAACCGGATGCGCTCGTTCTCCGGCCGCCCCGCGTTGTACGCCCGCAGCGCGGCGACGAGCCGGTCCGGCAGTCTCTCCACGAGAAGGCTCTTGGCCACCGTGGCCGGGATGACCACGAGGACGCCGTCGCCGCGATCCTCGCGGTGACACTCGTCCCAGGAGACCCCCGCCTCCTCGAGTGCTCGGCGCAGGGACTCGTACAGCCCGCGGCGGACGGTGAGCTGGTCCAGGTTGGTCCGCTCGCCGAACGCGGACACGTCCACGACGAGCACCGTCCGGTGCACCGCCGGTGGCACGTCCACCGGTGGGTCTCCACCCGGCAGCTGAATGAGCGACCTCGGGCGTCCCTTCCGGATCAACACCCTCGAGTCGGACCAGTCGCGGCACGGCATCATGCGTACACCCCCAAGTGCATGTGCACATGCACGTGCATGAGCACAGTGTGACTGTGCCCTGACCCGTTGCAGGGATCAACATCAATTGAGGCCTACCCCTGTCCCGTGCGCCGAGCGGCGCCGACAACGCGTCCAGCGGCAGCAACGCTTTAGCCGAGCTGATGGGATGGCCCCGTCCCTACGCGGACGGGGCCATCCCTCGTGCTCAACCGGCCGTGGCCCTGGAGGGGGTCGGCGCGTATCCCGCCGGCCGGACGGTGAACGTGCCCCGGCCGTGCGTGCGGCTGCGCAGGCGGTTGGCGTACCCGAACAGCTCCGACAGCGGCACGGTGGCGGTGATCGTCACCGTGCTGCCGCGGGTGGTCGACGCCGTGACCCGGCCGCGGCGCATGGCCAGGTCACCCAGGACGCCGCCCAGCTCGTCCTCCGGGACGGTGACCGCGATCTCCGTCACCGGCTCCAGGAGCGTCATCTCGCTGGCACGTAACGCTTCCCGTAGGCCGAACCGGCCCGCGAAGCGGAACGCCAGCTCCGACGAGTCCTTCACGTGGGTGGCCCCGTCGGTGAGGGTGACCGCCAGCCCGGTGACGGGATGACCGCCGAGCGGGCCTTCGGACAAGGCGTCCCGGCAGCCCGCCTCCACGGCGCGGACGTACTCGCGAGGCACCCGGCCGCCGACGACCGCGGACCGGAACACGAAGTCCGCGCCGGCAGGCAGGGGCGCCACGTCGAGCACGACGTGGGCGAACTGGCCGGCACCGCCGTCCTGCTTGACGTGCCGGTACACCAGCCCCGATACACCGGACACGACCGTCTCCCGGTAGGCCACCTCCGGCCTGCCGACGCCGATCTCCAGCCCGCGGCTGCGACGGATCTTCTCCACCGCCACCTCCAGGTGTAGTTCTCCCATACCTGACAACACGGTCTGACCGGTCTGGGCGTCGTTCCGCACGGTCAGCGACGGGTCCTCCTCGGCCAGCCACGCCAACGCCGTCGCCAGCCGTTCGGTGTCGCCGGCCCTGCGTGCCTCGACCGCGACGGAGACCACCGGCTCGGTGGCCGCGGGCGGTTCGAGCAGCACCGGCGCCGACGGCACGCACAGGCTCGCACCTACGCGGGCGGCCTTCGGACCGACCAGGGCGACGATGTCACCGGCCGTCGCCTCCGTCAGTTCCGTGTGCCGGTCCGCGTGCACCCGGAGGATGCGCGCGATCCGCTCGGTGCGTCCGGCACCGGCGTCGAGCACCGACTCTCCCTTATGGACGGTTCCGGAGTAGACCCGTACGTAGGTCAGCCTTCCCGTCGCGGTCGCGACCACCTTGAACACGAGCCCGGCGAACGGTGCCGCCGGATCGGCCGGGCGGTCCCGCGCCACGCCGCGCGGCGACACGTCCACCGGCGACGGCAGGTACTCGACGACAGCCGTCAGCAGTGGCTCGGTCCCGCGGTTGCGGTAGGCCGAGCCGCACAGCACGACCACGCCGTCGCCACTCCTGGTCAGGTCGCGCAACGCGGCGGTCAACGACGCGACGGAAATCGCGGCGTCCGCGCAGAACTCCTCCAACGCGCCCGCGTGGCGTTCCGCCACCGACTCCTCCAGTACTCGCCGTCGGCGCCGTGCTTCGTCGAGCAACGCATCGGGCACCGGGCCTTCTTCGAGGGTGTCGCTGGCCCAGCGCAGCGAGCGCATGTGGACAAGGTCGACCACACCGGTGAACTCCTCCTCCTGTCCGATGGGAAACTGGACCACCAGCGGCGTCGGGTGCAGCCGCTCGCGGATCGACGCGACGGCCGCGTCGAGGTCGGCGCCCGCGCGGTCCATCTTGTTGACGAACGCGATCCTCGGCACGCCGTGCCGGTCCGCCTGCCGCCACACCGACTCGGTCTGCGGCTCGACACCGGCGACGCCGTCGAACACCACGACCGCGCCGTCGAGCACCCGCAGCGAACGCTCGACCTCGTCGGAGAAGTCGACGTGCCCCGGGGTGTCGATCAGGTTGATCCAGTGGTCATCCCAGGCGCAGCTCACGGCCGCCGCGAAGATGGTGATGCCGCGGTCGCGCTCCTGGGAGTCGAAGTCGGTGACGGTCGTCCCGTCGTGGACCTCACCGCGCTTGTAAGTGGTTCCCGTCGCATAGAGGATCCGTTCGGTGAGGGTGGTCTTGCCCGCGTCGACGTGGGCGAGGATGCCCAGGTTGCGGACGTGGGTCAGCTTGTTGCGCACGGCGCATGCCCTTCGAGGTGATCAGGAACAAGGTCGGCGCGATGCACGGGACGAACGGCACGCGAGCTCAGTCAGCGTGCAGTGGCTGGAGATTCGTTACGTCACCGGTTCCGGAGCCGGGCGCGCAGCCGGCACCGGAACACCGAAGAAATCAGGATCACCTCGAACCGCGAACGGAGAACGGCGTCGTGACGGAACACGGCCGGCCTCCTCACATGTCGCGGCCGCGCCACGGATGCGGGCGCGGGTTCGGCAGCACTGTAGCCGAACCGGAACCGGCGGCGAACCGAATTTCGGAACCCTCGACCTACTTCTCGTCCTTCGGGGCATGCACCAGCAGTCCCCACCGTCCATCCTGGACGCCGTGCGGCCGTTCGCCGGTCTCCTCGATCACCGTCCCGGTGAACACCGCGCCCGAGCGGAACTCCGCCTCGTCGAAGTTCGCGCGCCCGAACACCGCGTCCAGCCCGAACCGCGCTCTGTCGGGCCAGACGTCGCCGGTGAAGGTGGCGCCAGTGAAGTCGGCCGCGGTGACGCGGCAGCCGATCAGGTTGGCCGGACCGAGCAGCGCACCGGTGAGGTCCAGGCTGACACCGGACCAGAAGGTGTCGGCCGGCTCTTCCTCGTTGCCGACGAGGAGATGGCGGAACAGGATGGCCTGCGCGGTCCGCCGGACCTGATGCTCCTGGCCGCCTTGCCGTACAGGTCGGTGATCCGGCGGGCCTCGGCGTCCTCGACAGTGGCGGCATGCGCCGCGAGCGTCTGGTTCAGGCTCAGCTCCGAGGTCCGCTGCCTGCGCGCGGTCAGCCACAACGCGGCCGCACCGCCGGTGCCCAGCACGATCGCGCCGGCCGTCTTGATGGCGTCCAGCTGGGCGGTGTGCTGACCGTCGCGGCTCCACCGGCGACCGGTACACCAGCAGCGACATCGGCGGGGAAGGCGGCGGGGGAAGCAGATCCGGGGACGGCGGCTGCGAGCTCACCCGCTCATCATTTCGATCCCCGGCCGGCCACGGGTGCGAATCCCGAGCGAACGCGGGCGCGGATCGGGCTATGGTCCGTGGGATGGACTCGCCGGAGGTGTGGCTCGACAGGGTGCTCGCCGCGTCGGATCCGTGGCTGGTCGCGGACACCGAGCCGTTGCCGCCGGGTCTTGTCGAGGTGGTCGAGGATCGCTTTCCGGGCACGGAGCAGCGCCGGCTGCTGGTATGGCTGCTCGGCAGGTCCGGCGAGGACGGCGTCCGTGCGCTCGCGCGCCTGCTCGAGACGGCCGCCGGCATCGAAGCCGTCGACCTGCTCGCCACACTCGCTCACATCGGGCCCACCCACGCGAGTCCCGCGACCGTTCGCCGGCTCCTGGCCGATCCCAAGGCGGGTCGGGTCGCCGCCGACCTCGCCGGCTTGTCCGGTGACCACTCCTTCGTGCCGGACCTGGTCCCGCTGCTGGACGACCGGGAGCGCGGAGGCAACGCCGCGATCGCCCTGGGGCGGCTCCACGCCCACGAGCACACCGCGCGGATCGCCCGTCGGCTGCGTCGGCTCAAGGGGCTCGAACGCCAGCGTTTCGTCATCGCTCTCGAGCTGATGGGCGATCCCGCGGCGGTCCCCGAGCTGCTTCGAGGACGATTCGACGGGGAAGTCCACCACGCGTTGGCGCACCTGACCGGCCGCCATCCGCTGGTCGAGAACTTGCGGAACCCGCGTGCGATCCGGGCCGCCTGGCGCTCGGTGGACGTGACCGAGCCGGCCCGGCCGGATCTGAGGGACGTCCAGGTCGGCGAGACTCGTGCCGATTTCGTGCTCGACGACGGCCTCGGGCGAATCCTCATCGACGACGACCCGCCGACGCCCGGGTCACTGTGGCCGCGGTGGGGCAGGTCGCTGATGGTCGCCGGCACACCGGTGTACAACCTCGGCTCGACCTGCGGCACCTGCGAGCTGACCATGAGACTGACCGGTTGGCCACCCGAGTCCGCGGTCGAGTCGTCCACTCGGCTGCGAGACCGGCTCGCCGATCTCCCGCGGCTGGACGCCGACCTGATCGACGCCGCGCGGCCGCTGCTGGTCGCCATGCCCACCGGGCACTACCGGACGTTCCTGCTCGACCTGGACCTGGAACGGGTCAGCGACCCCGAGATGTCCTGGTGGCACCGCAGGACGCAGCGGCGCGGTGACAACGACGACGACGAGCTCGACGAGCCGTACTGGCCGGGCGCCGAGCACTTCCAGCTACGGGACACGATCCCGGGCTCTCCCCCGGCCTACTGCGTGGTGATGCCGTCCCGGTCGCCGGAGCTGCTGCGCGACGAGCGCGTCGCCGAACACGCGGCCGCCATCGCGGCGGGTGCTCGTCCGGCCGCGCTGCTGTGGGGCTGGGTCGACGACCGCTACGTACAGGCGGAGCACCACGAACGGTTCCTCGTGGCCGTCGTCCTGGACGGTCACCACAAGCTGACCGCGTACGCGCGCGCCGGCGTGCCGGCGCGCGTAGTGATGCTCTCCAGGACGGAGGACAACTGGGGGCCGCCCGAGGACCGGGATCGCTACCTGATCGAGGTGACGGCGCCGCTGCGAACCGCGGCGAGCTGAGCCGGTGCGCGCGAGGACTCACTCGGTCGGCGTGACCTCCCACATGTCCGGGTTTCCGGCCGCGTCGGGCATGCGCTGAGGTGTGTCCCCGGCTTCGGCACCCGAGCCCGGCGCCGGCAAGCCATGAAAATCATTGGCCAACGTATTCAGGGTCACCTTTCCCTGACCAGTTGACCCATCTTCCGGACGGATTTCGCACCCGCACGGTGCCGAAGTCGCCGCCGACCGGGTGGTCGATCGTCAGCGAGGCCGCCCTCTCCTCGGCCAGCCGTACCCGCCTGAAGCCGTCCTCGATCGCGTCGACCTTGGCCACCAACCTTGCCCACCGGCTCATTCGGCCACCCTCCCCAGGACTTGGTCCGCCCAGGCACGCGCTTCCTCGCCGGCGCTGGCCCGGGCCAGTCCGACGGCCTCCACGGTGTCCGGGCCGATGGTCTGCGGGTGTGCCTGGCGCATCGCGTCACTGTGGACGGTGATGTCCACGAGCAGCCCGTCCCCGGTGACCTCCGCCCTGACGAAGCCACTGCGGGAGATGCCGACGAACCGGTGGTCGGCAAGCTCGGCGGCCATCGCGGTGAGCTCGGCTGCAGTCCGTTCGTACCAATGGACCTCTGTCGTCGGCCGTCCTCCCGGCACGTATGCTCCCCTCCTGGCCTCCAACTGAGACGCCGGAAGCTACGAGGGTCGGCTACACCGAAGCTAAGTCGTGGCTAAACGGTTGGTCGAAACGGTACGGCTCGATCGGGGAGGGTCGCCGCGCGTGAGGATCCGGCTCCTTGGGCCGCTGGAGGTTTACGACGGCTCCCGCTGGACCGACGTCGGAGTCCCGAAGCTGCGGTCGCTGATCGCCACGCTGCTCGTCCGTCCGCGCCAGGTGGTGCCGATCGAGCAGCTCGTCCACGAGCTGTGGGGCGAGGCACCGCCGAAGACCGCCACGACACAGGTGCACGGTTACGTACTGCGGCTGCGCCGGCTCCTCGGCGACTCGGACGGCAGGCTGCTGGTCACCGCGGCGCCCGGCTACCGGCTCCTGCTCGGTGAGGATCCCGATGCCCCGGACACCGACGCCCAGCGGTTCGAGCTCCTCGCCGCCGAGGGCCACGGCCAGCATCGGTCCGGCAGGCCCGACCTCGCGGCGGAGCTGCTCGGCGAAGCACTCGCCCTGTGGCGCGGCCCCGCGTTCGCCGACGTGCCGGAGTCGGCGGCGATCGCGGCGGAGGCGACCCGGTTCACCGAGCAGCGGTTGACCGCGCTGGACGCCCGCATCGACGCCGACCTCGAATGCGGCCGGCACACCATGCTGATCGGCGAGCTGCAACACCTCGTCGAGGAGCACCCACTGCGCGAGCAGGCCTGGCACCGGCTCATGCTCGCGCTGTCCCGCGGCGGACGGCAGGCGGAGGCGCTGCAAGCATTCCAGCGGGTACGCACGATCCTGGTCGACGAACTCGGCGTCGAGCCGGGTACGGCACTGCGCGAACTACATCAACAGGTGCTGGCGGGCGAGGTCGAGACCGCGCCGCGCGAGGCCGGGCCACCCGCCGTCGTCGTGCCGCAGGTCTCCCAGCTCCCGGCAGACGTACCCGACTTCACCGGCCGCCGCGCGCCGCTCGACGCGCTGGGCGAGCTGCTGGCCGACCGCTCCCCCGAGACGCCGCCGCCGGTCGCGGTGATCTCCGGCGGCCCCGGGATCGGCAAGTCGACCCTGGCCCTGCACGCCGCACGCCGCGCGTCGCCGGACTTTCCGGACGGCCAGCTCTACCTCGACCTCGCCGGCACCTCGCCCGACCCGCGGGACCCGGCGGTGCTGCTGGCCGAGGTGCTGCACGCCCTCGGTGTCACCGGGGCCGCCGTGCCCGACGGTCTGCACGCGCGGGCCGCGCACTACCGGTCGCTGCTCACCGACCGCCGGATGCTGCTCGTCCTCGACGACGCCGGGCACGCGGACCAGGCCCGCTGGCTGCAGCCACCGAACGGGAACTGCGCCGTGATCATCACCAGCCGCGCCGTGCTCACCGACCTCCCCGGCGCCCGGCACGTCGAGCTGGACGTGCTCGACGACGCGGAGGCGCATGACCTGTTCACCCGCATCGTGGGCGCCGGCCGCACCGAAGGCGAACCCGAGCACGCCGCAGCGATCCTGCGTGCGTGCGGGCACCTGCCGCTCGCCATCCGGATCGCCGCGGGCAAGCTCCTCGGCCGGCCGGCATGGTCGCTGCGGGTGTTGCGGGAGCGCTTGGAGGACGAGTCACGCAGGCTGTCCGAGCTGCGGCTCGGCGACCTCGGCGTGCGCGCGAGCTTCGACCTGTCGATGCGTCTGCTGCCGGACGACGCCATCACCGCGCTGCGGCTGTTCGGCATCCTCGGCCCGCAGACAGTGCCGGGCTGGGTGGTCGGCCCGCTGCTCGACCGCGCCGGCACCGACGACGTGCTCGACACCCTGGTCGACGCGAACCTGGCGCGGTTGACCACGACCGACGCCACCGGCCAGCCCCGCTACCGGCTGCACGACCTGCTCCGCGCGTACGCGGCCGAGGGCGCCGAGACGATCCCGCACGCCGAGCGCCGTGCCGCGGTCGCCCGGCTGCTCGCCACCTGGCTGGACCTCGCCACGCGCGCCGCGGACGCGATGCCGCCGAGCCTGTTCCGCCCGCCGCCGGGGTCGGCAGCACGTCTCCGGGCCCGCGACGCCATCGAGCGACGGGTCGTCGCCGACCCCGTTCGCTGGTTCGGCACCGAGCGGGCCGCACTGCTGGGCGCGGTGCGGTTGGCCGCGGACTGGGAGCTCGCCGAGCTCGCGTGGGAGCTCGCGACGGTCGCGGTGACCTACGACGACCACCTCAGCCGCTACGAGGACTGGCAGCGCGGGCACCAGGTGGCGCTCGGCGCGGTCCGGCGGGCGGGCAACCGGCACGGCGAGGCGGTGCTGCTGCGCGGCCTCGCACAGGTGCAGATCTACCGCGACGACTTCGCCGAGGCGACGGCGAACCTGCGGCGGTCGGTCGAGCTCTTCCGGCAGGTGGGTGACAAGCTCGGCGAGGGACTCGCGACCGCCGGGCTCGGCACCATCCACCGGGTCGTCGAGGAGCACGAGCCCGCGCTCGAACACGCCAGGCGGGCGTTGGAGCTCGTGAGCGCCGCGGGTGACCGGCACACCGAGGCACAGTTGATGAGCGCGATCGGCACGATCCACCTCGCGGGCGGCGACCACGTCGCCGCTCGCACCTGGTTCGACGACGCACTGGACCTGTGCCGCACGCTCGGCGACGAGCACCGCGAGGCGGTCGTGCTGCGGGAGATGAGCACCCTGCACGAGCCGGCCGAGGCGCTCGAGTGCCTGCGCCGCGCGCGGGACATCTTCACCGGCCTCGCCGACGACCGGTGTGTCGCCTACACCTTGGTGAAGTCCGGCCAGATCCATGCGACACAGGGCGAGCGCGACCGGGCGGTACCCGACCTCGAGCTCGCAGCGGAGATCTTCCACCGCAACGGCTCCCGGCTCGACGAGGCCCGGTGCTGGGAGCTGCTGGGCACTTTCGAGGCGGAGAACGGGAACCCGGCCGGTGCGCAACAGCACCTCGACCGGGCGCGCTCGCTCTGGCGGTCGGTCAGCGCGACCGACCAGCTCTCCGGCTGAGGGTGGTGGGCCGCCCCCTCGACGGTCCACCACCCTCGGGTCACCTCAGGCGATCCACTGGAACGAGGCGTTCTCGTTGTACGTGTTCACCAGGTTCTTGCAGGTGCCCGGCGCGATGCTTCCTCGTGCGGATCGTCCGCACGATGAGGAGCGTGCTCGGGATGGCTACATCGTGGCTAAGCCACACCTAACCGGGGCTGCTCAGGCCCGGGTTGGTCGCTTCCGACAGCCCGCGCTACGCCGCGGCCGGCTCGCGCTGTTCGTCGATGACGTCCGCCAGGACGTCCGGGTAGTTCGTGATGACGCCGTCCACGCCGTTCGCGAGCTGGGCGCGCATGTCGTCCGCGTCGTTGACCGTGTAGACGTAGCTCTCGAGGCCCGCCTCGTGAACCAGTTGCACGTAGGCCGCGTCGACGGTCGTGAAACCGGGGTTGATCTGGTCGGCCCACTCGGCGTACGCGGGGATCTCCGCCTCGTCGACCCGCCCCAGCAGCCCGTGCGGGATCGCGGGCAGCAGGTCCTGCGACCGCTTCATGGACGCCCAGTCGAAGCTCTGGATCACCAGCCGGTGCGCCTGGTGCGGCGGGGCGGGCTCCAGCCACCACGGGTCCTCGCGGAACTCGTCGGCGAGCTCCGCCTCGATGCCGGGGTACAACGCCGGCTCCTTGACCTCGAGCAGAAGCCCGACCGGACCGCCGCGCAGCACCGCGAGCGCGTCCGCCAGCGTGGGCACCGGCTCCCCCGCGAAGTCCGCGCCGAACCAGGACCCCGCGTCGAGCCTGCGCACCTCCGCCATGGTGAAGTCGGCGACGGCGTAGGAGCCGTGGTCGGGGAAGACCTCCTCGGCGTCGGTCGTCCGGACCAGGTCGGTGTCGTGTATCAGGATCAGCTCACCGTCGGCGGTGCGCTGCACGTCGACCTCGACCATGTCCGCACGCCGCGCCACACCGTCCTCGATGGCGGCCAGGGTGTTCTCCGGCGCATACGCCGAGGCCCCGCGATGCGCGACGTTGGTGACGTCTGGCCTGCCGTCCGCCTCGGCGGACCGCGGCGACAACCCGGCGCTGCCCGCGACCACGAGCGCTACGGCGAGCGCGGGCATGCCGAGCCGGCGGGCCAGGACGCGGGGGCGCATACGACGAGTCACGGAACTCCTCACCGACGGTAAGTGATTTTCTCACTATTTGCCCGATAGTGGCCGATTCCTACCCCGCACGCAAGGAAGAGGCTAAGGCCACTTGGGCCGGTGGGTGTCGGGGTGATACACCGTGCACGCCACTGTGCGGGCCACGCACGGCGGCTTCCGTGATCGGGAAGGTGTTCCGCATGCCGCAGAGGCGAAGGGTGCTGGCCGCAGGTATGGCCGGGCTGTTCGGGGCGTTGTCGTTGCCGGGCCGCACCGCGCAGGCTTCGGTCCCGCACGGCGGGCTCGACAAGCTCAAGCTGGTCAACCTGTCACACGTCAACGACCCGGCCACGACCAACGTGTTCCCCGGCGACCCGGCGTTCACGCTGGAGACCATCGCGACCGTCCCGGAGGACGGCTACTACTTGCAGTTCGTCCGCGAGGGCGAGCACACCGGCACCCACTGGGGCGCGCCAGGCCACTTCAACGAGGGTGCGCTGCTGGCCGACCAGATGGACCCCGAGGACCTGTTCCGGCCGGCGGTGAAGATCGACATTCGGAAGAAGGCCGCGGCGAACCCCGACTACGCGGTGACGATCGCGGACATCAAGGCCTGGGAGCGCCGGTACGGCCGGATCCCCGGCGGCTCCGTGGTCGTCCTGTGGACCGGCTGGGAGTCCCGCTGGGGCACCCCGGCGTTCCCGAACCTCGACGAGAACGGGGTGATCCACCAGCCCGGCTTCGCGATTCCGACCATCGAGTGGATGATCGACACCGGCCGCCTCGGGCGTCAGGGCGGCACCGGTACCGACACGTTCAGCCCGGACGTCGGCGAGGACGGCTCCTACACCGTGTCGGTGCTGGTGTACCAGCGGCACCGGATCAGCCTGGAGATCATGGCGAACCTGGCCAAGCTGCCCACCACGGGCGCCTGGGTGCTCGCGGGCGGACCGATCAACCGCAACGGGTCTGGCTCGACGGCCACGATCTTCGGCCTGATCCCACCCGGCGCCGACTAGTCGACTAGGGCGTAACCGCGAGGCGCAGCGCGGACAGCGGGCCAGGGCGACCGAACAGGTAGCCCTGGGCCAGGCCGCAGCCCGCACGCCCGAGCAGCGCGGCCTGCTCGGCCGTCTCGATGCCCTCGGCCACGACCGTGAAGCCGAGCTCCTCCCCCAGGCTGACCAGCGAACGGCACAGGGCGACGTCGCGGTCCGGTCGCACGCCCGTGGTCAGCGCCCGGTCCAGCTTGATCAGGTCGACCGGCAACGCGTGCAGCCAGGTCAGTGAGCTGTACCCGGCGCCGAAGTCGTCGAGGGCCACTCGCACGCCGAGTCCCTGTATCCGCCGGATCGCGTCGGCCCCGGCGGCGAGGTCGAGAACCGGCACCGTCTCGGTGATCTCGACGACGAGCCGGTCGGCCGGCACCTCGTACCGGGCGAGCGCGGCGGTGATGCTCTCCTCGAGCTCCGACGTGCCGAGGCGGCTCGCGCAGACGTTGACGTGCACGGTCAGGTCCAGCTCGGCCGCCGAGACCTCGCGGCAGGCCATGTCCAGCGCCAGCGCGTCCATCTCGGCACCGAGCCCCGCGCCTTCCGCCGCGCTGACGAACGAGTGCGGCGGGATCTGGGTCCCGTCCGGCGCGGTCCACCGGGACAACGCCTCCACCGCCACCGGGGCGTCGTCGCCCAGCCGCACGATCGGCTGGAACTCCATGGTGAAGCCGTCCGGCACGCCCCCCTTGGCGCGCCGCAGGAAGGTGATGAAGTCGGGCGGGCCGTCGGTCGACGGCCGGTACACCACCGTGGTGTCCTTGCCCAGCCGCTTGCCCGCGTACATCGAGGTGTCCGCCCGGCCGAGCAGGACGTCCGACGTGACCAGCGGCTCGTCGGGGTCCAGCACCACGAGACCCATGCTGGCGCGGACGGCGACCTGTGTGCCGTGCACCGCGAACGGCCGCCGCAGCGTGCCGCGGATCCGGTCCGCGACCGACTGCGGCGCGTCGACCACTCCTTCCAGCAGGATCGCGAACTCGTCGCCGCCGAGCCGGGCCACGGTGTCGGACGACCGCACGCAGCCGAGCAACCGCTGGCCGACCGCGTGCAGCACGACATCGCCGCCGCCGTGGCCGAACTGGTCGTTGACCTCCTTGAAGTCGTCCAGGTCGACGAAGATCAGCACGAGCGAGCCGCCGGCGGCGGAGCCCGCGGCGATGGCCCGGTCGAGGCGCTCGGCGAACAGCGTCCGGTTGGCGAGCTCGGTCAACGGATCGTGGAATGCCTGGTGCTCCAGCAGTTGCTGGCCTTCGTAGACCCGGCGCAGCAGCAACCGGTTGTCCAGCAGCGACAGCAGCTGCCGGGCCAGCACGAGGAAGATCACGATGACGCCGACGGAGACCTCGATCGCGTCAGGCCCCTGACCGAACAGCAGCTGGGCGCTGATCAACATGGCCACCGCCGCCACCGGCACGTACGGCAGGGCGAGTCGCCACCAGTCCACGGGCACGGTCTGGTTCTCGTTCGCGCGCCGGCTCGGCGTGGCCAGCAGCGCGTAGGCGATGAGCAGTGGCCCGAGGACGAACCCGGCGTCGGCCCAGGGCTTCATGCTCTCCGCGCCGATGCTGACCAGGTAGGCGAAGATAGCGTCGGAGCAGGCCAGTGCCACGATCCCGGCGGCGAGCAGCAGCAGGTTGGCCCGATACGGCCGATCGACCCGGTCGAACACCACCAGGAGCACCGCGACCACGACCAGGACCAGGTCCGTCAGCGGGTAGGCGATCGCCACCGCCCAGGTGAGCGCGTCCGGTCCGGTCGACTTCACCAGGCCGCCGAGCGCCGCCGCCCAGATCAGGATGAACATCGAGCCGGTCACGACGAGCCCGTCGAGCACCAGAGCGGCGCCGAAGTGCGCGTTCCACTGCTGCGGCAGCCACCGCTTGCCGTCCGGCCGCTCGCGCGCGCGGGCCAGGACGAACAGGCCCGCGAGCGCGAAGCCCGGGAACGTCAGGTAGCCGACGTCGGCCAACGAGGGCGAGGGCAGGCCCTCGCCCTCGACGAGCTGGTACCAGGACCAGAAGACCTGCCCGCAGGACCAGCCGGCCATGCCCAGCGCGAAGAGCACCCGCCACCAGCGCTGCGCCCCGCGCATTCGGCGGCCGACGAGCAAGCCGCACACGACCGCCGTCACCCCGGCGCTCAGCTGCATCGCGTTGTCGACCCACAGAGCGAACTGGTCGCCCCACAGCGCGAGGCCGTTCACCGCGATCAGGGCCGCCAGGACCACGATCAGCAGCACGCCCAGCTGGTAGCGCCGAACCTTCATGGCACCTCGTATGTCGTCCACCCGGCCCGACGGCGTTGTCGCGTGCGCCGAACCGCCGGAGAAACATTACCCCAACCGGACAGACGCCGACCTGTCCGGAATGGGCCGTCGCGTCAGCCTTGGCTGATGGTGTTTCCTTGGCCGTTGTTGTTGACCGCGGGCTCGGTGTCCGTCCACGTGAGCTGGTTCTGCGATCCGTTCAGGTTGACGGCCTGGACCGACGCGATGGTGATCGTGTTGCTGTCGCCGTTGATGTTGGCGGCCGCGCAGGTGCCGGTGAAGGTGAGGTTGTTGTTGGACCCGTTGATCGTGACCGGCCCACCGGTGCAGTTGTAGGACGCGGTCTGCCCGGAGCTGTTGAGGACCGCGGGCGCCGGCTCACCGGCGGGCGGCTCGGCCTCGGTCGGTTCGGCCGGCGCGGCGCCGGTTTCGCCGGAACCGCCGGAGCCACCGCCGGTCAGCTCGAGCGAGGCGTTCTCGGCGCTGATCGTGGCGCCGGTCTCGGTGCAGGTGATGGTGGCGGTGCCGGACGGGGCGATGGCGGGACCGAACTCGGACATGGGAATCGAGTTGATCCCGGCGACGGGCTGGTCGAGCGTGATCTGCCCGCTGGCGGACTTCTGGGTGAAGACGTGGGTGTCGCCGGTCTTGGCGTAGCTGCCGGTCGCGGTGCCGTCGAGGGTTGCGCTCGCGTTGAGTCCGCTGGCGCTGACCGAGATCGTGGCGCCCTCGCCGGCGAGCTCCCAGGTGCCGTCCTCGGTGAACGCCAGCGTCAGCCCGTTGACCTCGGCCACCTGAACCTGCTGACCGCCGACGGCGACGCTGTCCTTCGCGGTGATCGACCCGACCTGGTACGTGCCGGCCGGGCAGTCGGCGGCGGGCGCCGCCTCACTTGTTTCGGTGGCGGCCTGGGGCGCTTCGGACGCCTGCCCGTCCGCGGCCGGCGTGCCCTGTTCCGCGCACGCGGCCAGCAATCCTAAGAGCCCGACGACGACCGCCGAGCGAACCGTTCTTCCCATGATGGACTCCCTCCGATGAACCTGGCGGCGGGAGCCTAGAGCGTGACCGTGAACCGTCCGCGAAACGGGTGGTCGGAACCGACTATCGCCCGCCGGTCGAGGGCGCACCACGGGCGGTGTGCCCGGGGTGCGCCCTCGATGTCCAGCGATCAGGCGACCTCCGCGAGGGAGAGCTCCTCGGTCTCCGCGGTGGTCTCGGTCGGCTTGCGCAGGGCGGCGAGGGCGACGCCGATGCCCACCACGAGCAGCGCCGCGCCGACCAGGTAGGCCACGTGGAAGCCGGAGTTCAGCGCGGCGAGCGGGTCCTCGCCGGCGGCGATCTCGGCGGTGGTGTGCTCGGTGGCGAGTGTCGCCAGCAACGCGAGGCCGATCGCGCCGCCGACCTGGGCGCTGGTGTTGACCAGACCGGAGGCCAGGCCGGCCTCGCTCGGCTCGACATCCGACATCGCCATGGTCATCAGGCCGGGGAAGCCGAGGCCGGCGCCCAGGCCGACCAGGATCAGCGCGGGGACGACGTCGACCAGGTAGTCGGCCTGTACCGGGGTCCGGGCGAAGAGCAGCGTGCCGGCCAGCATCAGCACCATGCCCGGGACGAGCGTGGCGCGCACGCCGTACCTCACGGTCAGCGGGCCGGACACGCGAAGCGACATGTAGCCCATGGCGAACGTGGTCGGCAGGAAGGCGAGCCCGACCTCGAGCGGGTTGTAGCCGAGGACCTGCTGCAGGTAGAGCGCGCCGAGGAAGAACATCGAGAACATGCTGGCGACCATCAGTACCTGGGCCAGGTTGGCGCCGGCCACGCCGCGGGACCGGAACAGCCGCAACGGCATCAGCGGGTTGGCGACCTTGCCCTGCCGCAGCAGGAAGGCGACCACGAGCCCGACCGACACGGCGCCGAGCACCAGCGTCGGGGCGGCGGTCCAGCCCCACTTCTCCACCTGCGAGATCGTGAAGACGCCGAGCATCAGACCGGCGGTCAGCAGCGCCGCGCCCGGCGTGTCGACACCGTGCCCACGGCCCAAGCCCGGCCGCGCCTCGATCAGCCGGATCGCCAGTACCGCGGTGACCACGCCGACCGGCACGTTGATCAGGAAGATCCAGTGCCAGTTGATCGCGTCGGTCAGCACCCCACCGGCCAGCAGACCGATCGAGCCGCCCGCGGAGGCGACGAAGCCGTAGACGCCGATCGCCTTGGCCTGCTCCTTGGGCTCGGGGAACATCGTGACGATCATGCCGAGGATGACGGCGGAGGTCAGCGCGCCGCCGACCCCCTGGACGAACCGGGCCGCGATCAGCATGAGCTGGGACTGGGCCCCGGCACACGCGACCGATGCCACGGTGAAGATCGTCAACCCGATCAAGAACACTTTTCGCTGCCCGACCAGGTCACCCAGCCGACCGGCGAGCAGCAGCAGGCCGCCGAAGGCGATGAGGTACCCGTTGACCACCCAGGCGAGGTTCCCCGGCGAGAACCCGAGGTCCTGCTGGATCGACGGCAGTGCGACGTTCACGATCGTCACGTCGAGGACGATCATCAACATCCCGACGCAGAGCACGGACAACGCCAGCCAGCGTGAGCGGTCGGTCCCGGCCTCGGCACTCATGGGGATCTCCTCCTGTGGTTTCCGTTGGGTCACCACTACGTCGGACCGGATGTCGGCAGTTCGACATCGGTCCGGAGGAAATCCGGATCAATTCTCAGAACCGGTAGTAGTGCAGGACGATGGTTCCCGTGCGTGACCAGGTGTTACTGCGGGCCGCCAGGCGGTGGTACAGGCGAAGCGCCCGTGGGAACTCGGCGATCTCGGGTTCCCGACTGAGCGCGATCTCCTTGACCAGCGCCAGCTTGGGGTTCCAGCCTTCGGGTGCGCGGGGGTCGTCCATGCCGGGAAACTTGACGAGTTCGGCGACGGACTTGGTGCCACGGGCGTGTCTGGCCACCCAGATGACGAAGCGGGTGTAGCTGTTGAAGACGATCTCGCCGCTCGGGAAGTGTTCGATGAGCCGGTTCCACAGCGACACCAGCTCGTCCTGGGTGAGGAACGCCATCATGCCGTCGGCGACGATCACGGCCGGCCGATCGTTGGGGATCTTCTCCAGCCAGCCCTCGTCCCGCACGTCCGCGCCGATGACATGGGCGTTCGGGCGAGCCGGGAGCACATGTCCCCGGGTCTCGGCGACAAGGGGTAAGTCGACGTCGTACCAGTCGACGGTCGGCGACGGGTCGAGGCGGAACACTCGGGTGTCCAGCCCGGCGCCCAGGTCGAGCCCGACGGCATCCGGGTGGCGGGCCAGGAACCGCGAGGCCACCTGGTCCAGCTTCCTGGCCCGCAGGGCGACGTTGAGTACGAGGTTGGTGTCGATTCGGAGCTGCCTGTAGTCGTAGTCGAGCTCGGTCACGAGCTTGTCGGCCATGGCGTCGCCGAGGATGGGGTTCGGCCGACGGTTGTCCAGCGCCCTGGCGTAGAGCGTCAGGAACAGACTGTCCTCGAGGGGCGTGAAAGCCGGCAGCGTGACACCCATGGTTCGCTCCTCCCGGAAGGCTCGAACCCACTACAACCTCCCGCGAGGCGGTCGGCCTCATCCCCTTCGGGTGATACCGACGCGTGGGTCGCCGGCTGCCGCCAGCCTCGCGCGGAGAGGTTCGGCGTCGGGATGGTCGAGCTCGGTGAGGATGGCGAGGGCCGCCCGCCAGGTCTCGGCGGCGACGTGGTCCTCGCCGGTGGCGGCGTGTGCCTCGCCGATGTGGACGAGCACGTAGGCCTCGTCGTACCGGTGGCCGACGGTGCGGTGCAGCTTGAGTGCCTGGCCGTAGCAGTCGAGGGCCTCGTCCGCGTCGCCGAGCAGGTGGTGGGCGTAGCCGAGCGAGTCCCAGCTGGCCGCCTCGCCGTAGCGGTCCCCGACCTCCTGATGCAGGACGACGGCCCGTCGGCAGAGGCCGACGGCGGTGGGGTCGCCGAGCCTGGCCCCGAACCAGCCGAGCATGTTGGCGGCACGCGCCTGCCCGTGCCGGTCGCCGATGTCCCGGTACAGCTCGTCGGCCTGCCGGGTGTGGATCATGGCGTCGGCGACGCGGTCCTGCCGATCGCGGATCCAGCTGAGCGCGAGCAACATCTTCGCCCGGCCCACGTCGTCGCACCGCGCCTCGAACAGTTCCAGCGCGCGTCGCACGTGGACGTACGCCTCGTCGTAGCCGCCGGTGGCCGCCCAGGTGTGCCAGTGCGCCCGCCGGTCGAAGAACGTCGCGAGGGTCCAGGACAGCGCAGGTGCGGCGCCGGCGCTCTCCGCCTTGCGCACCGCCTCGACCAGCACCGGGTGCTGGGTGGCGAGCCAGCTCATCGCCTGCTCGTGATCCGCGAGGACTTGCGGGGTCACCCCGCCCTGGGCCGAGGTCAGGCGGATCGGCTTGCCATCGGGCTGGAGCAGCCGGTCGGCTTCCTGGGCGGTGTGCAGGTAGTGCTCGAGCATTCGGTTGGTCGCCCGGTGGCGCTCGGCGCCGCTGTCGTGTTCCTGGTTCAGCTCGATGGCGTAGGCGAAGAGGAGGTCGTGCAGCGTGAAGCGGCCGAGGGTGCGCTCGGTGACCAGGTGGGCATCTGCGAGCTCGACCAGCAGCGGGCGCACCTCGGCGACCGGCAGGCCGGCGAGACTCCCGGCGGCCGGCGCGGTGAACTCGGGCCCGACATGCAGGCCGAGCAGCCGGAACAGTCTGGCGGCCGCCGGGGTGAGGGTCTGGTAGGACCAGGAGAAGACCGCACGCAGGTCGGTGAGCGGATCGGCGTTGGTCAGCTCGGCGGCGAGGCTCGCGAGCGGGAACGCCGGGTGCATGGCGGCGCGTGCCGCGGTGATGGTCAGGGCCAGGGGAAGCCGGGCGCAGCGGGTGATGATCTCGTTGACCGCGTCGGGTTCCCCGGCGATCCGGTTACCGCCGACGCGGGCGGCGAGCAGGTCGTGGGCCTCGCCATGGTCGAGCAGGTCGAGCGTGACCGGATGGGCGCCGTGGTCGGCGATCAGGCCGGTAAGCCGGTTGCGGCTGGTGACGACGACCAGGCAGCCGGGTGTGCCGGGCAGCAACGGGCGGATCTGCTCGACGTCGCGGGCGTTGTCGAGCACGACCAGCACCCGCTTGCCGGCCAGCAGGCTGCGCCACTGCGCGGCCAGGGTGTCGAGTCCGGCCGGGATCGACCGGGACGGTACGGCGAAGGCGTGCAGGAAGCCGCGGATGGCCTCGGCGGGGTCGAGCACCGAGCCGGTGGGGTCGAAGCCGCGGAGGTTGACGTAGAGCTGGCCGTCGGGAAACTGCGGCGCGACCCGGTGCGCCCACTGCAGTGCCAGGGCGGTCTTGCCGACGCCGGCGGTCCCGGTCACGACCGCGATTTCCATTGTGGACGGTTCGCCGGCGGGCAGGATCGCGTGCAGGTGCTCGAGCTCGCGGGCCCGTCCGATGAAGGCCGCCGGTGGCGCCGGGAGCTGGCGCGGGACGACCTCGGCGGCGTCGGGGACCGGGGCGAGGGCGAGGTCCGCGGCGAGGATCCGTTGGTGCAGCTGCCGTACCGCCGGAGACGGGTCGGCGCCGAGCTCCTCGGCCAGGCGCTGCCGCAGCTGGTCGTAGCGGTGCAGCGCGTCGGCCTGCCGGCCGTTGCGGTAGAGGGCGAGCATGAGCTGGGCGGCGAGGCGCTCGTCGAGCGGGTCGGTGGCGGCCCGGGCGGTCAGCTCGGGCAGCAGGTCGGCGTGCCGGCCGAGGTCGAGAGCCAGGTCGTTGCGGTCGAGCTCGGCGGCCAGCCGCTCGGCGTCGAGCGCGACGCGGATGCCGTTGAGCCACGGGGTGTCCAGGGTGGCGAACGCGTCGCCACGCCACAGCCGCAGCGCCTCCGTCAGCAGCGTCAGCGCCTCGGACCTGTCCGGTGTCGAGCGGGCGAGGGCGACCAGGTGGCGGAACCTGTGCAGGTCGACGGCCGTGGGATCGACGGTGAGCAGGTAGCCGCTCGGTTGCCGGGCCAGTCGCGCCTCGCCGGTGGCCGTGACCAACCGCCGAAGTCGGGACACGTAGCCGGAAAGCGCGTTGCGGGCACTTCCCGGGCTGTGCCCGGCCCACACCCGGTCGGCCAACGTCGGCACGGGAACCACGCGGTTGGCGTCGACCAGCAGCGCGGCCAGCACGCAGCGTTGCCGGGCGTGCCCCACGTCGACACCCTGCCCGTCGACGGACACCGCGACATCACCGAGCACCCGGAACTCAACCGTCATCGTTCACTCCACCAAGAATCGTTTCACTCCGACGGCCCCGCAGGCAGGGATTTCACGATTTCCACATCATCTCCGACGACCGTCGCCGCACCCTTGTCGGCGACCGCTTGCCGTAGCAGGGAGGAAACGCATGCCTGTCAGACCCCGCCGAGCCTGGGCGGTGCTCCTGGGTGTCCTGGTCGCCGTGGTGAGCACGCTGGTGGCCGCCGCCCCGGCGCAGGCGATCTACAAGGGCCACGACGCCGACTTCAGCAAGTACCGGTTCATGGTCTCGATGCGCCTCGCCAACACGCCGGACAGCCCGCGCTGCGGCGGCACGCTCATCGAGCCCGACATCTTCATGACCGCGGCGCACTGCGTCGCGGGGGTCCCCCAGGGCGGGATCGTCGCCACGGTCGGCGCGAACATCCCGGACTGGCCCACCGCGCCGAAGATCGGCACGCTCGGCCACGCCATCGGGCGGCACTACGACCCCACCGGCGACAACCGGGACGACATCGCGTTGGTCCGGCTTGCGGCGCCGCAGTCCAGCCCCACCGTCCGGCTGGCCAGGACCGAGCCGCGCGTCGGGGAACATGTCACGATCGCCGGGTTCGGCTGCACCAACATCCCGGTCCCGCCGACCTGCGTGACCCGGCCGACCGTGCTGCAGGAGACCGGTCAGAAGGTGCTCAGCGACAGGGCGGGCTGCGGTCCGGAGATCTTCCAGAACCCGCCGGCGTTCGGGCCGACGACGATCTGCACCGTGGGCATCCGCGACAACTCGACGGTGGTGCCCGGCGACTCGGGCGGCCCGCTGCTCGTGCGCGACCGCTGTGGCGGCTTCCGGCAGGCCGGCGTGCTGTCGCTCGGCTCCGACAGTACCGACCCGTTGGTCGCCGGCTACACCTCGCTTCCCGTTGAGGCGCGGTGGATCCACGACACGATCGAGCAGCTGCGCGCCGGCTGACCGGCACCGGGGGCCGAGCGAGGGGTGCGCCGCGAGGGGCGGCGCACCCCTCGCCTACGCCGTCAGGCGGGCAAGGGCGGCCGCGGCCACTGTGGACAGACGGTCTCGGGCGGTCTGCTCGTCGGTGTACGGCTGGATCGACAGCAACGCGATCGCGTAGGCGTGGCCGGTGCGGCCGTCGTACGCGACGCCGGCGCTGTGCAGCAGGTATCCCGCCGGTGCGTAGGGCACCCAGGCCTGCTTGGCGTACCGCTGCGGCGACGCGCCCTCGTGCAGCAGGCCGTAGTGCTGCCCGAACCCGTCGACGGCGACCGTGCTCGGGCTGGCCAGCGCGTCGACGATCACCGCGCGGTCCTGGGGTGCCATGCCCCGCAGGACGTACCGGTAGATCGTCACCATGTCGGTGGCCGTGACCACCGTGTCGCCCCACGTCTCGGTCGAGTCGGGTGGGAGGTACGCGGTGAGCCCCAGCCGGCCGGCGACCCTGCCGATCGCGCCCGCGCCGTCGTGCCTGCCCCACAGCGCGTTCATGGCGTTGTCATCGCTGGCCGACAACGCGCGGTCGATCAGATCGAGGTCGGCCGGATCGAGCGGGCGCCCCTCGGCGCGCCGCCGGTCGAGCACGTCCACCGCGACGATCAGCTTGCTGAGCGACGCCGACATGAACTCCTGCGCACCGCCGCGGCCCACGGCCGGCTCGCCGGTGTGCACGTCCAGCACCGCGACTCCCAGCGACATGTCCGGCCCGGCCGCCCGCTCGGCCGCCGCGAGCACCTGCCGGGCGGGAACCGGTGGCACGACGGGAGGTTGGGCTCGCGGCTCGGCCAGACTCTCCACTGTGGTCGGCGTCGTCGGCGCGGTCGACGGTGAGGCCGGCGCCGTACTGGGTAATCGCGCGCGAGTGGTGTCCGTCGACTCCGACGACGACGCGGACACCGTCACGACCACCGCACCCCCGGCCAGCGCGACCGCCACCAGGACGACCCACACCGACCAGCGGGGTCTCGGTGCGGACATGCCTCATCCTAAGTCCGCGACGGGCCCTGATCGAGCGGCAACGCCGGGTCAGCGGCCGCCGAGGATGCTCCTGGTCAGGGTCTGTCGCTCGGCCATCAGCTCCGCCAGCGCGCCGTGCAGCGTGGTCTCGTCGAACGTGCCGCCCTCGTCGATGTGGCGCAGCACCGCGCGGCGCACCATTTCCTTGACGAAGGACGCCGTCACGCCCTCGGTGGCCGCCACGACCTCATCGGCCGACCGCAGTTCCAGCGGAGTGTTCGCCGCGTACAGGCGGAGCAGGCGCTCGCGGCACTCCGCGTCCGGCCTGGGCACCTCCACCGCCAGGTCGACGCGGCCGGGACGCTGGGTCAGCGCCTCCTCCATGACCTCCACGCGGTTGGTCGTCAGCACGAAGGTGACGTCCGCGTCCGAGCCGATGCCGTCCATCTCGTTGAGCAACTCGTACAGGAACGGGTTGCCGTCCGCCGTGTGTGAGCGGTCGTGCGCGATCAGGTCCACGTCCTCCACCACGATCACCGACGGGGCCAGCCGCCTCGCCAGGGCCGTCGTCGCCCGCAGACGCTTGTACATCGCCTCGCCGCTCAGCACGAAGACGGTCGACTCGGCCAACCGACTCAGCAGATACCGGACCGTGTGCGTCTTGCCCGTGCCGGGCGGCCCGTAGAGCAGCAGGCCGCGCTTGAGGTGCTGGCCGTAGCTCCGCAACAGCCGGGACTGGCTCGCGGAGCGCACCACGTGCCGTTCGATCATCCTCAGCACACCGTCCGGGAGCACCACGTCCGACGCCCGCAGCGTCGGGCGAGGCAGGAACGTCACCAGCTGGTTGCCATGATGCTCGCTGATGCCGTAGGCCAGCACCTGGCCGCGGAACACGTCGTGCTCGCGCATCAGCTGCTCGATCTCCTGGCGGATCGCGGCCGCCGTCACGCGGTCGGCGGCGAGCAGCTGCAGGTGGCAACGCTCCTCACCGTGGTCCTCCATCGCGCCCTGCACGGCAAGCACCACCGGCTTCCCGTCAGGTGCCGACGTGCACACCAGACCCAGGTGCACCGCCTCCGTCGACGTCGCCGGGCCTGTCGGCACCGTCGTGTAGTCGACCGCGCCGAGCTGGTATGTGCCGCTGTACGGGCTGCCGGTGATCGCCTCGGCCAGCATGTCGGTCACCCCGAGCATGCCCTTGTTGCCGGCGATGCCGAACCAGGTCGCGTCCGGCGTGTGCTTCGCCAGGTAGGCGTCCACACCCCGCTGCAGGTTCACGTGCTCGAAGCTCGGCAGATGCAGCGCCACGTTCGGGATCTCGGTCAGCGGACAGCCGAGATGTTCGGTGATCCGGTCGATCAGCGGCGAGTCGGCCGCGTCGGACAGGGTCCGCTGCGCCGTCTCGAGCAGCTCCTTGTGGGCGCGTGCCAGATCGCGTGCGTCGGAGAGGTTCACTCCACCACAGTGCCCGCCGCACCGGCGTGCTCGCTTCCGGGATCTTCCTTAAGGCGCCCCGGATCTTCCTCGGGGTCCTGGTCAGCCGCGCTGATACTCCTCCCACGTCACCTTCTCGACCTTCGGGCCGTCGTCCTTGCCCTTGTTGGCCAAGCCGTTCAGGCCGAGGTAGTAGTCGCTGGCCTGGTGCTGGGCCGCGGGCGACTGGTCGGTGTCGGAGATCGCCACCGCGTGGATGTGGTACGGCCAGTCGCCCTGGGACGGGTTGCGCAGCCACGCCGCGAAGCCGACCGTCCGAAGTGTCCGGACCACCTTCGTGCGCTGCTCACCCGACAGGTCGCGCACCGACAGGTCCAGCACGCCGCCGCCGTCGTGGGTGCCCGCCGAGTCCGGGTCGCCGCCCGGGTTGTACGAGCCCTGCGTGACCGTGAGCGTGCGGCCGAGCAGCTGCTCGGCCTTGACCAGCATCGCCTTGGTACGCGCGTTCATGGTGGCGCCGTGCGAGGTCAGCCGCTTGCCCGGGGACAGTGCGCCGGACACGGTGAAGCGACCGGCGCCGAGCTTCTCGAGCGACGTCTTCCCGGGCAGGCCGGAGGCGTCGAGCCCGGTGTAGCCCAGCCTGCGCTGGTACGCGGCGTACGCGTCGATCGTCTTCGAGCCGAAGTGGCCGTCCACGTACGAGGGCGCCAGCAGGTTCTTCGCGTCCAGCGCCTTCTCCACCAGCAGCACGCCGTCCTTCGCGCCCGGCGTCAGCGCGGTGTCCGGCCGCCGCGGGTCGATCTGCGCGGCCTTGACCACGGCCGCCATGTTCACCGACGCCGCGGCCGGTGCCGGTGCATCGTCCGAATTGGACGCCGCGATCGCCGGCACGGAGATGGCCGAGCCGACCACCACCAGCAGCGCCACTCCCCCGACTCGTACCTTCATCGTGGATTCTCCCGTCGTTTCAGCGTTGGGCGACCGTCAGCCGCAGTGCTCGTACGGGCTCGTGTAGGACTTCGAACCGACCGAGCCGCCCCACTTCACGCACTTGGCGGCGGCCGCCTTGGACACCGGACCGGCGTAGTAGGCGAAGCGCCCCGAGTCGCTGGCCTTCGCGCCGCCCTTGACCTGCAGTGTCGCGGAGACCGGAGACTTCTCGCCGAGCGAGGTCGACTTGAGCGTGGTGACGCAGTTCTTCTTGCTGGACGCGTTGTACAGCAGGTAGATCCGGCCGGACTTGCCCAGCGCGTGCGAGTCGATCACCGAGAAGCCCGACCCGCAGACCTCGCCCGGGCTGTGCGGGTTCGAGCTGCCGCCGCCGCACTTGTTGTGGCTGGTGAAGCTGGTGTGCCCGGGGTAGGGCACCTTGCGGCCGTCGAGCACGGCCGCACGCGCGGTGCCGTCGAGCCGCTGCTCGTAGTGCAGGTGCGGACCCGAGACACCGCCGGTGGCGCCCGCCTTGCCGAGCTGCTGGCCGACGGCTACCCGCTGACCCTCCGACACCTGCTGCGCCGACAGATGGGCGTAGCGCGTGGTGTAGCCGCCGCCGTGGTTGACCTCGATCCACCGGCCGTAGCTGTCGCCGCCCTCGTTGTCCACTCGCGACACCGTGCCGCTCGCGGACGCGAGCACCGGCATGCCGGTGATGCCGGACTTCTGGAAGTCGACCGAGTTGGCCGGGTTGTGCCCGGAGAAGGTCGCCGCGGTGACCGTCACGTCGCACCTGAACGGCACCTGGAAGTTCGGTGCCGCCACCGCGTCGGTCGACTGCGCGGCGACCGCGACGCCGAGCGCACCGACGACCCCGGCCGCCACCGCGGCCACGGCCAACACCTTTCGTAATGAACGCATCGTTGAGCTCCTCCGCCGTGCGAGGTTGCGGATCCGACACTGTGACATCTGACAGTCAACATGTCACAGCAGTCGCCATGGCGCCAACCACTTGGTGGGAGATTCACGAAGTGTTTGCGAACGCACCACGGAACGCCGCCCCGACGGCCGAACGACCGCGGGCTCGTCAGACGAGGAGCAGCGAGTCGTAGTGGAGCTGCCGGCCGGTGACGCCCGCCGCCGACAGCGCGGTGGTCGCGGCCTCGATCAGTCCGGGTGGGCCGGCCAGGAAGACGTCCAGGTCGCGGGTCGGCAGGCGGTGCGGCGCCAGCTCGGCGAGCAGCGTGTCCGCGCTGTGCACGAGGGTCGTGCCGGTGTCGGGCAGCCGCCGGACGAACGTGTCGAACTGTGGGTCGTACGGCTCGCCGGGGCGGCAGCCGACGATCAGGTGGGCGGCGGACTGGACGCGTCTGTCGCGAGCGCGTTCGCCGAGCAGGGCCTTGACGGTGGACCAGCCGGTGCCGCCGGCGATGAACAACGACACCCGCTGGGACATGGACGCGAGCGTGACCGAGCCCTGAGGCGGGCCGATCCGAACGAGGTCGCCCGGCGTCGACGAGACGAGCACGTCGCTCAACCCGCCGTGCCCGACCGCCCGAATGTGGAACTCGAGGACCTGGTCCGGGTGGGGCGCGGTGGCCATCGAGTACGGGCGCCACACCCGCGGCAGCCTGGCCGACTCGAGTGTCGCGTACTGCCCCGCCCGGTACGGGTACGGCTGTCGCGGCCGGACGGCGAGAATCGCGACGTCGCCGCCGCACATCCGGTGGCCGACCACGGAGGCGTACCAGAACGGTGGCAGCTGGTCGGCGTCGGCGGCCGCGCGCATCATCACGTCGGCCGCCGCGCCGTAGCGGGCGAGCCACGCCTGTTCCACCGCCGGCGTCCAGTGCGGTCCGACGTGCCGCGACAGGGTCGCCATCAGCGCCCCGCCGATCGCGCGGTACTGCGCGGGACGTGCCCCGAACTTGCGGTGGTCACGGCCCAGCTGCTCGAGCACCGGCATGAGCGTCGCCGGTTGCGCGCCACCGGAGACGAGTGCGAGCAGCGCGGCCAGCAGCCGGTCCTTCTGGACCGACAGGTCCGCGGGGAACATCTGTCGGAGGCCGGGCAGCCGCGAGAAGAGCTCGTTGTAGAACGCGGTGACGACCTCGGTCGCCTGTGGCGCGATAAACGCCACCGTCGACTCCAGCAGGTACTGGTCGCCCCAGTCGAGGTCCTCGGCGCGAAGCGGCGGGCGGTCCGCCTCCTCCCGGGCGTACATCCGGTCCCGGGCGCGGGCCGCGTGCTTCCAGGTCAGCCATTGGTCGTAGCTGGGCGCGGTGCCACGCCGTGCCGGCTCCTCCCCGCTGAACACCACATCGGCAGATTAAGACGGTGTCTCATGTGGCCGTTTTGCGGAGTTTCTTGTAGCAGGTGAGGGCGGCGGCGAGGGTGAGGAAGGCGCTGAAGTGGTTGGCGTAGCGGTCATATCGGGTGGCGAGCCGGTGGTAGCCG
>NZ_JBOHGA010000064.1:0-30279 GCF_050699915.1 Actinophytocola sp. | reverse complement strand
TCGGTGCGCAGTCCGCCGCCGCGCTGGCCGCCGCGCACGCGGCCGGCATCGTGCACCGCGACGTCAAGCCCGGCAACATCCTGCTCGGCGACGACGGCACGGTGAAGATCACCGACTTCGGCATCTCCCGCGCCACCGACGACGTCACGGTGACCAAGACCGGCATGATCGCCGGCACGCCCGCCTACCTCGCGCCAGAGGCCGCGATCGGCAACGAGCCGACGCCCGCGTCCGACGTGTTCTCCCTCGGCTCCACGCTCTACGCGGCGGTCGAGGGCGAGCCGCCGTTCGGGCTGACCGAGAACACCCTGCAGCTGCTGCACGCGGTGGCCGCCGGCCGGATCAACGACCCGATGCAGGCGGGGCCGCTCACCGGCGTGCTCACCTGGCTGCTGGCCACCGACCCGGAGGACCGCCCGTCCACCTCCCGCACGCGCGACCTGCTCGCCGCGGTGGCCGCCGGCGAGGTGCCGTCCGTGCCGTCGATGCCGCGGGCCTTCCCGGTGAGCGGCGACGCGGCGACGCGGATGGTCGGCTCGTACGACAACGACTACGGCGACGAGTTCGGCGAGTACGACGAGGCCACCCAGCTGGTCGGCGCCGGCGACCGGACCCGCTCCGTGCGGCCGATGCCGGCCGCCCCGCCGCCGTCCTCGCGATCCCGCAAGCCGCTGGTGTTCGCCGGCATCCTGCTCGCCGCGCTCGTCGCCGCCGGCGCCTGGCTGCTGGCCAGCCGGGAGGACAAGAAGCCGGACAACACCGACAACAAGCCGGTTCGCGAGGCGCCGGTCACCCAGACGACGACCACGCCGCCGCCGACCACGACGACCACCACGACCACCGAGCCGGAACCGACGACCACCGAGGAACCGGACCCGACGACGACCACCACCACGACCACGACGACCACGACGACGACCACCACGACGACCACCACCGAGGAGCCGGATCCCACCACCACCACGACGGCACCTCCGGCGGAGGGTCGATAGTGGCAGCGGTGAGGATCGGGGCAGGGGTACGTCGTGACGGTTGAAGGGGAGCTCGTCGCGGGTCGCTACCGGCTCGGGCCGCGGCTGGGCAGCGGCGCGATGGGGATCGTGTGGCAGGCCCACGACGAGCGACTGCACCGCACGGTGGCGATCAAGCAGCTGCTGCTGCAGCCCGGCCTGACCGACGCCCAGGCCGAGGAGGCGCGGCGAAGATGTATGCGGGAGGGCCGCATCGCGGCGCGGCTCGCACATCCCAACGCGATCACCGTCTACGACGTCGCCGAACACGAGGACGACCCGTGGCTCGTCATGGAGTACCTGGCGTCGAAGAGCCTCGCCATGGTCCTGTCCGAGCGCGGCACGCTGGCGCCGCAGGAGGCCGCACGGATCGGCACGCAGATCGCCTCCGCACTGGTGGCCGCCCACGCGGCCGGCATCGTGCACCGGGACATCAAGCCGGCCAACGTCCTGCTCAGCGAGGACGGCACGGTCAAGATCACCGACTTCGGCATCTCGCGGGCCACCGGTGACGTCACGGTCACCGCGACCGGGATGCTCGCCGGCACGCCGGCCTACCTCGCGCCCGAGGTGGCGAAGGGTCAGGACCCGACGCCGGCCTCGGACGTCTTCTCGCTCGGGTCGACGCTCTACACGGCCATCGAGGGCCACTCTCCGTTCGGGCTGAGCGAGAACACGCTCGCGCTGCTGTACGCGGTCGCCGCGGGCAACATCACGCCGCCGCGCCACGCCGGCCCGCTCACCGCCCTGCTGATGCAGCTGCTGCGGGTCGACCCGAACGAGCGGCCGTCGCTCACCGCCGCGCGGGAGAACCTCGTCGCGGTAGCCGACGGGCGATCGGCCCCGGCGGTCATGGACGCGGCGAGCGCGCCGACGAACCGGATCGCGGGCAACCGGCGGCCGCAGCCACCACTCGGCCCGCCGACGCCGCCCCGGCCCAGCCAGCCGCCGCAGTGGGCGGGCCCGCCCAAGGACGCGACCCGGCTCGACGTGCACCCGTTCTCCGAGCCGACGCCCAGTCCGGCGGGGACCGTGATGCACCGCGAGCCGATGCCGTCCGGCCCGCAGCTGGCGCACCACCCGCCGGGACCGCCCCGCCGGCCGCCGCGGCCCGCCCGGTCCGATGGCCGAGGCCGCTCGGTCGCGCTGACCGTGCTCGCGATCGTCGCGGCGATGGCGGTCGGGATCCTGGTGGCGACCCTGGTGTCATCGGCCCAGAAGGACAACGGCGGCGCGAACCAGAACTCGCAGACGCAGCCCCCGTCCGAGGACGCCGGGCCGACGCCCGAGGACTACCAGCAGGCGATCCGGGACTACTACGCGCTGCTGCCGGACAACACCGACGAGGCGTACGACCTGTTGACCGGGCAGGCGCTGGAGAAGTCCGGCGGCCGGGAGCAGTACGAGCAGTTCTGGAACACGATCGAGTCGGTCGAGGTGCAGAGCACCGAGGCGGAGGGCACCCGGGTCGCCGCGGACCTGTTCTACCAGTCCAAGAACGGCGACACCTCGCTGGAGGCGACGTCGTTCGCCCTGGTCGAGGAGGGCGACAAGCTCCTGATCGAGAACTTCGTGGTGGTCGGCAGCGGCTGAGCCGCCTACCGGTCCGCGACCGACTTCGCGGACCTCGCCCGTGCGTCCAGCAGACAGCGCACCGGGACCAGCTGGAATCGGTGCAGCTTCACGTCAGCGCCGCAATCGCGGTCCTGGTCTTGGTCCTGCTCGGCGCGCTCGTGCTCGACGAGGTCCTCGACCCGCGCGTCATCGCCGGCATGGTGGTCGTGCTCGCCGGGGTCGCGCTGACCCGGGTACGCCGCCGGGCGCCGGTACTGGACCCGCTCCCGGTGGTGGCAGCCGCCAAGAGCTAGGGCCGCGGGTACTGCTCGGTGCGACCGCCGAACGGCTGGTCGCCGTAGGGCTGGTCCGGACCGCCGAGCCGCGGCTGCGGGCCGGTCTGCGGACCACCGGGACCACCCGGACCGATCGGCGGCTGCGAGCCGGTATGCGGGCCCCCTGGACCGCCCGGGCCACCGATCGGAGGCTGCGAGCCGGTATGCGGTCCGCCCGGTCGGTATCCGCCGGGCTGGAACGGCGGCTGGCCAGGCGCCCGCCGCTGCGGGGCCGCCAAGGACTCCGGCTCGGCGTCCTCGCGCGGTCGCACCACATGGGCCGCGGCCACCAACACCAGCGCGACCACGGCGAGGATGAGGTAGGACGGCAGCTCGTCCGGCGCCGCGCTCTTGCCCCTCAGGTCCCACGCCTGGTACCCGACAAAACCGCCGAGGCCGAGACCGGCCACGACCAAGATCACCTGGACGATCACCAGGAAGCGTCGCATGAGCGATCACTGTATCCCCGGAAAACGCCTTTGCGGCAGAGCAAAAGAGCCCGAGATCAGACCAACCGGCGGTCCGATGCCCAGCGGGACAGCTCATAGCGGTTGGACAGCTGTGTCTTGCGCAGCACGCTGGACACGTGCGTCTCGACCGTCTTCACCGAGATGAACAGCTCCGCCGCGATCTCCTTGTACGCGTAGCCGCGGGCCAGTAGACGCAGCACGTCGCGCTCGCGCGGGGTCAGCAGGTCCAGCTCGGGATCGGAGATCGGCGCCGCGCCCGGCCGGTCGGCGAACGCGTCCAGCACGAACCCGGCCAGCCGCGGCGAGAACACCGCGTCGCCCTCGGAGACCCGCACGACCGCGCGGACGAGCTCGTGGCTCGAGATCGTCTTCGTGACGTACCCGCGCGCGCCGGCCCGGATCACCGCGATCACGTCCTCGGCCGCGTCGGACACCGACAGCGCCAGGAACACGACCTCGGGGTTGTCCTTGCGCGCCCGGCGCAGCACCTCGGCGCCGCCGCCGTCGGGCATGTGCACGTCGAGCAGCACCACGTCCGGCTTGCGGTGCCCGATGCCCGCGACCGCCTCGCCGACCGTGCCCGCCTCGCCGACCACCTCGATCTCGTCGGTGATCGAGTCCAGCTCGGCGCGCACGCCGGCCCGGAACAACCCGTGGTCGTCCACCAGAAACACGCGGACCGGGCCCTTCTCGCCCTCGGTCACGGACATCCCTCCTCGGCTCAGGCGTTCACGACGGCGCGTGGCATCAGCAGCGCCACCTCGGTGCCCTCGCCGGGCGCCGTACGCAGCCGCAGCTCGCCGCCGTTGCGCTCCATCCTGCCCCGGATCGAGTCCGCGAGGCCATGCCGGTCCCCCGGAACCGCACCGACGTCGAAGCCCTTGCCCCGGTCGCGCACGAAGATGGTCACCTTTTCGGGCTCCACCTCGGCGTAGACGGAGACCTCGGAGACCTCCGCGTGCTTGGCCGCGTTGACCACCGCCTCGCGGGCCGCGAACACCAGGCCGGCGAGCTTCTCGTCGAGCTGGGTGTCGCCGACCACGACCTGCTGGACCTGGATCGCGAACTGGTCCTCCACCTCGCCGCAGGCCTGCGCGATCGCCTCGGCCAGCGTCAGCGCGTCCTCGCCGTCGGCCGCGCCGTCGGACTTGCGGCCGTAGCCCGCCGGTCCGTACAGCCAGCCGCGCAGCTGCCGCTCCTGGCCGCGGGCCAGCCGCAGCACCTCGCGCGGCGTCTCGGACTGCTTCTGGATCAGCGCGAGTGTCTGCAGCACCGAGTCGTGCAGGTGCGCGGCGATCTCCGCGCGCTCCTCGGTGCGGATGCGAGCCCGGCGCTCCTCGCCCAGATCGCGGACCAGCCGCAGCCAGAACGGCACGGTCAGCACCGCGACGCCGATCAGCGTGGCCACCACCGAGAGCAGCGCGAACTGCATCTGGTCGATGTCCACGCTGCGGATCAGGAACACGACGATGCCGGAGATCACCAGCGCGCCGCCGGCCAGCACCCGGAAGAGCGCACTTCGCCCGCCGTCGCCGAGCACCGCGCCGAGGAAGCCGCTGGAGACGCGGCGGCGGGTGGAGTCGTCGGCCTCCCGCCAGACCAGGGCGACGCCGACGATCATGACGCCGAGACCGCCGACGACCCAGCCGTTGAGCGTGCCGGACAACGTGCCGGCGCCGATGGCGAGACCGATGCCCAGCGCGATCATGCCGCGGGCCTGCTGGCGTTCCTTGCGCGAGACCTCGCGCTGCGCCTCCTCGCGGGACTGCTGCTGCACGAACACCCAGAGCAGGCCGTAGGCGAGCACGCCGGCCCCGCCGAGCGCCGCGAGCACCGCGAACGCCATCCGCACCCAGAGCACGCGGATGTCCAGGTGGTCGGCGATGCCGCCGGCGACCCCGGCCACCGCACGGCCGTTTCGCCGGCGCCGCATCTTGACCACGTCGTCGACCGGAGCCGGCGGGCCGGAGGGCTTCGCGCGCTCCAGATCCCGCTCACTGTCCGACGTCATCACCACCTGTGCTGGCACCCGTCCATGGTCACACGACCAGCATGCTCCCTCCATCAGGGAAATACCCCAGGGTCGAACATCAGGGTCACTCCCTGATGTGCCGCCGGCCCGCGCGTCGCATGCTCGATAACGTGAGTGGGACACAGCAGACTTCCGGCATGGCCGGCGTCGAGGACACAGTCAAGGACTTCTGGTCTACGAGACCCAGGCGGCCGCGGCGCGGCCGCAAGATCGCCGGCGTGGCGGCGGGGATCGCGAGGCGCTACCGGATCGACCCGACGATCGTGCGGGTCGGCTTCGTGGTGGCGACGATCTACGGCGGCGCGGGCATCGTGCTCTACCTGCTCGGCTGGCTCTTCCTGCCCGAGCAGGACGACGAGGTGTCGCCGTTCGAGTCGCTGATCGGACGCGGCCGCAGCTCCACGTCCAGCGCGTTCACCGTGCTGCTCTGCATCGCCATGGTGCCGATGTTCAGTTGGTTCTTCGGCGGGTTCTTCCCGGGCTTCCCCGGCATCGCGAGCGTGGTCCTGGTGGGTGTCGCGCTGTACCTGTTGCACCGCAACCGAGGCCACCTCGGCGCGGCGCCGGCCGAGCCGGTCGCCCAGCCGATGGCGGACATGCCGACGACCGCGGCGCCGATGTCGGGCACGACCATGCCGCTGCCGAACCAGCCGGTGGATCCGCTGACCAACGAGCCGCCGCCCGTCGCCGAGCGCCGGGAGGCCGAGCCGGAGGCCCGTGACACGCCCCCGGCCTGGGACCCGCTGGGTGCCGCGCCGTTCGCGTGGGACCTGCCGGAGCCGACGCCGCAGGAGGTCGAGCCGGAGGAGGAGCCGCGCGCGCCGAAGCGCCGGTCCCGGATCAGCCTGCTGACCGTGGGCTTCGCCCTGATCACCGCGGCGGTGCTGTCGTCGGCGGCCGGCGGCTGGATCGACGCGCAGCACATCATCGGCATCGTGTTGGCCCTGCTCGGGATCGGCATGGTCGTCGGCTCGTTCCGCCGGGGCGGGCGCGGGCTGATCGGCTTCGCGGTGCCGCTGGCCGCGATCGGCATCGCGATGACGACGATCCTCCCGAACGGCGTGAGCGGCGGGGTCGGCGAGATCAAGGCGCAGCCGACGAGGGTCTCCGAGGTGCGCTCGGAGTACCGGCTCGGGGTCGGCGCGGTCGAGCTGGACCTGACCAAGCTGCCGGCGTCCAGTTCGGTCGACACGCGGATCAAGCTCGACCTGGGCGACGTCCAAGTGATCGTGCCGGAGTCGGCCGACGTCGACATCAGGTGCGAGGCGGACCTGGGTGACGTGCAGTGCCTCGACCGCGAGCGGGCGGGCACGAACGACAACGTGGTGACCGTCGAGGACGACGGCCCCGACGGACCGGGCGGGCTGGACGTGGACATGCAGATCGAGGTCGGAACGGGTGCTGTGGAGGTGCGTCGTGGCTGACAAGACCCGCGAGACGGAGACCCGGCGCCGCTGGCCGGACGTGTTCACCCTCATCATGGGCCTGGCCACGCTGGTCGCCTCGGGCTACGTCCTGAGCGACGGCCGCCTGTGGCTCCCGACGGTCGACCCACGCTGGCTCGTCACCGGCGGCGCGCTGCTGGTCGGCGTTCTCCTGCTGGCGTCCTCGCTGCGGGGTGGTCGCCGCAAGCGCTAGCAAGACATCGTGTCCCACTCGAGGGCGGTCTCCCAACCGGGAGGCCGCCCTCGGTCCATGCCGGCCGCCTATTCGGTCGCCGGTGCGACCGCGGCGCGCAGGCGCAGGTCCTCGAGCAGCCGGTCGAACTCCGCCGCCGGCAACACGTCCAGCGGCCCGGACGGGTCGTCGTGCCCGCGGGCGTAGCCGCGCAGCGGGGCGACGGCGCGCTGCCCGCCCTCCGCGCGCAGCACCAGCCGCCGGATGCCGTCGCCCTCCTTGCCGGACGGGACCGTGGCGATGTCGATCACCGAGGCGAGCGGGAACTGACTGGTGCCGAAGACGCGGCACACCCACACCGTCGTCATGCTCACGTACACGCCCCGCTGCCGGTAGCGCCACCACAGCAGCGCCCACGCGGCCAGCACGAGCAGCCCGGCACCGCCGCCGAGCACCGGCAACGAGCCGGTGATCATGGCACGCGCGAGCACCGCCGCGACGAAGATCCCGACGACCCACGAGGCGACGGCGCCTATCGTGCGCCGCGGCCGCGGCCCCAGCCGTGCCCGGTTCATTCCCATTCGATCGTGCCGGGGGGCTTTGACGTGACGTCCAGGACCACTCGGTTCACGTCCGGGACCTCGTTCGTGATGCGGGTCGAGATGCGCTCCAGAACGTCGTAGGGCAGGCGGGTCCAGTCGGCGGTCATGGCGTCCTCCGACGAGACCGGGCGCAGCACGACCGGGTGCCCGTACGTCCGGAAGTCGCCCTGTACGCCCACGCTGTGTACGTCCGCGAGCAGTACCACCGGGCACTGCCAGATGTCTCGATCGAGCCCGGCCGCGGTCAGCTCCTCGCGGGCGATCGAGTCGGCCGACCGCAGGATCTCGAGCCGGGCCGCAGTCACCGAACCGATGATCCGGATGCCCAGGCCCGGCCCGGGGAACGGCTGGCGGTGCACGATCGTCTCCGGCAGACCCAGCTCCAGGCCGACCCGCCGCACCTCGTCCTTGAACAGCTCCCGCAGCGGCTCCACGAGCGTGAACGCCAGATCGTCCGGCAGCCCGCCGACGTTGTGGTGGCTCTTGATGTTCGCCGCCCCGGTGCCGCCGCCCGACTCGACCACGTCGGGATACAGCGTGCCCTGCACCAGGAACTCGACTCCGGTGGAGGCCAGGGAACGCTCGGCCTCCTCGAACACCCGGATGAACTCACGCCCGATGATCTTCCGCTTCTGCTCCGGGTCCGTCACGCCGGCCAGCGCGTCAAGGAACCGGTCCTGCGCGTCGACGGTGACCAGCTTGACCCCGGTCGCCGCCACGTAGTCCCGCTCCACCTGCCCGCGCTCGCCGGCACGCAGCAGCCCGTGGTCGACGAACACACACGTCAGCCGGTCCCCGATGGCCCGCTGCACGAGCGCCGCCGCCACCGCCGAGTCCACCCCGCCGGACAGCCCGCAGATCGCCCGCCCGGTTGGCCCGATCGCGGCACGGATCCGCGAGACCTGTTCGTCCACAATGGACGCGATCGTCCACGAAGGACGCAGCCCGGCGATGTCGTGCAGGAACCGCCGCAGCACCTCTTGTCCGTGCGGGGAGTGCGCCACCTCCGGGTGGTACTGCACCCCCGCGAGCCGGCGCGACACGGATTCGAACGCCGCGACCGGCGTGCCGGCCGACCCGGCGGTGACCGCGAACCCGGGCGGCGCGGCCGTCACCGAGTCCCCATGCGACATCCACACCGGATGCCGCGCCGGCAGGTCGGCGTGCAGCAGGCCGCCGTCAGCGGCCAGCACGGTCCGCCCGTACTCCCGCGTCCCGGTGTGCGCGACCTCCCCGCCCAACGCCCGCGCCATCGCCTGGAACCCGTAGCAGATGCCGAACACCGGCACCCCGGCCTCGAACAGCGCCGGGTCGACGGCCGGCGCGTCCTCGGCGTACACCGACGACGGCCCGCCCGACAGGACGATCGCGAGCGGGTCCCGCGCCAGCATCGAGGCCACGGAGTCCGTGTGCGGCACGACCTCCGAGTACACCTGAACCTCCCGGATCCGCCGGGCGATGAGCTGGGCGTACTGCGCGCCGAAGTCGACCACGAGAACGGGTCTGTGCTGGTGTTCCTTCACGGGGGAAGCATGTCACGGGCCTGGGGAACTACGGTGGAGGGCATGAACGCGACAGAGCCGCACCTGCCGACCCCTCGGCCCGTCTACGTGGCCGGACGCGCGGAGCAGAGCGACCAGACGCTCAGCGTGACGCATCCCTACGACGGGAACGAGATCGCGACGGTCTGCGTGCCCAGCGCCGAGCAGGTCGAGCGCGCGGTCGCCGCCGCGCAGGCCGCGACCCTGCCGTTCCGCACGACTCCCGCGCACGTCCGCGCGGCCGCCCTCGACCACGTCTCGCGCTCGCTCGCCGCGCGGGCGGACGAGGTCGCGGAGATGATCACCGCGGAGAACGGCAAACCGCTCAAGTGGGCGACCATCGAGGTGAGCCGCTGCGTGTCGACGTTCCGCTGGGCCGCCGAGGAGGCCCGCCGCTTCTCCGGCGAGCTGCAGCGGTTGGACACCGACCCGACCGCCGAGGGCCGGATGGCCGTGGTGCGCCGGGTGGCGCGCGGGCCCGTGCTCGGCATCGCGCCGTTCAACTTCCCGCTGAACCTGGTGGCGCACAAGATCGCCCCGGCCATCGCGGCCGGCGCGCCGATCATCGCCAAGCCGGCGCCGCGCACGCCGCTCTCGGCGCTGCTGCTCGGTGAGCTGCTGGCCGAGACCGATCTGCCCGAGGGCGCGTTCTCGGTGCTGGCAGTCGGTAACGAGGAGACGGTCGCCCTGGTCCAGGACCCGCGGCTGCCGGTGGTGTCGTTCACCGGCTCCGGCCCCGTCGGCTGGTCGATCATGGACAGCGCGCCACGCAAGCAGGTCGTCCTCGAACTCGGCGGCAACGGCGCCGCGGTCGTCTGCGCCGACTGGCCCGACCTCGACTTCGCCGCCAAGCGCATCGCGACCTTCGGCAACTACCAGGCCGGGCAGTCCTGCATCGCCGTGCAGCGGGTGCTGGTCGACAAGGCTGTGGCGGACACTTTCCTGCCCAAGCTGCTCGACGCCGTCAACGCGCTGCGCACCGGCGACCCGCACGACCCCGACGTCGAGGTCGGCCCGCTGGTCGACGAGTCGGCCGCCGAGCGCGTCGCGGCCTGGGTCGACGAGGCCGTGTCGGCCGGCGGCAAGCTGCTCGCCGGCGGCAAGCGCGACGGCGCGACGGTCTCGCCGACCGTGCTCGCCGAGGTCCCGCACGACGCGAAGGTGTGGACGGAGGAGGTCTTCGGCCCGGTGCTCGTGGTGTCCGTGACCGACGGCATCGACGACGCCTTCACTCAGGTCAACGACTCGCAGTACGGCCTGCAGGCCGGCGTGTTCACCCGCGACGTGCAGACGGCCTTCCGCGCCCGCGCGGAGCTGGACGTGGGCGGCGTGATCGTCGGCGACGTGCCATCGTTCCGCGCGGACCAGATGCCTTACGGCGGCGTCAAGGGCTCCGGCTTCGGCCGCGAGGGCATCCGCAGCGCGATGAACGACCTCACCGAGGAACGGGTCATGGTGCTCACCGGCCTCGAGCTGTGACCGAGCCCGTGCCGGTGTTGCGGCAGACCGTGCTGGACACCACCGACGCCCGGGCTTTGGCGGAGTTCTACCGGCAGCTGCTGGGACTTCACTACCGGCCGGGCCACGAGCCGCCGGCGCAGGGCGAGGACGACGAGGCCGGCCGCGACTGGCTGGTGCTGCGCAACTCGGGCGGGCCGCAGCTGGCGATCCAGCAGGTCGATCGGCTGCGGCGCTCGACGTGGCCGGACGACGAGGTGCCGCAGCAACTGCACCTCGACATGACGGTGCTGTCGGTCGAGGAGATGGACGTCCAGCATCAACGGGTGCTCCGCCTCGGCGGAAAGCTACTGCGCGACGCCGCCGACAATCCCGAGGAACCGTTGCGCGTCTACGCCGATCCGGACGGCCATCCGTTCTGCATCTTCGTCTGGCAGCACTGACCGCCTCGGCCGTGCGAGCGGATCGTCGTGCTCACCGGCCCCACGCTCTGGGAGTTCGCAACCGACCCGGCTGGGCGGGGCGGTCCTCGATCTTCAGCACCGCCCGGACGGTCTTCGCGAGCCTGGTGGCCAATGTGGCCAAGCCGGAGGGCGTGTTGTCGTAGATGATGGCGCGCCGGTGCCGGAGGTCGAAGGGGATGTCCTCGGCGTACTGACTGAGCATGAGCACCGGCCGGCCGATCGTGTGCGCCATACCTATCTCGTACATGACGTTCGGGTTCTTCCCCGTCAGATCGGCGATGACGAGCGAGGAGGCGACGATCCCGTTCCACACGTCGTCTATGACGACGCCGGTTCCGAAGATCTCGTCGGCCCGAATGATGCTGCAGCCGAGCGCGGTGACGGCCGGCTTCACCCGGCTGCGGTAGATGGTGTCGAACGGCTCCTGGAAGGGGCCGACATAGAAGCAGTGGCGATGCAGGGGCTCGACGTCCGGCTGCTGCTCGAACACCGGGCTCGGCACCTTCAACGCGGCGTCGATCCGCGCGTCCAGCTCGGTGTCCTCGCGTTCGCGCAGGATCTCCAGGCAGACGACGATGCATTCGTCGCAGATGTCGTAGCCGCCCTCCATTCGCTCTTCCAGGCTGTAGATCATGGTCTTGACCTGCTCGTCGGACTTCGAGCAGAAGTCACAGACGTGCGCCCCCGATTTCACCGTCACAGTGAGAAATCCTAGTTAGCTAGCGGGGTTTGATCCCCTGGGCGAAGGCGAACACGCCGTCCGGGTCGTAGCGGGCGGCGATGTCCTGCAGGCGGGAGATGTTGCCGCCGTAGTAGGCGCTTTCCCAGTTCGGCATGTTCGGGTCGATGTAGTTGACGTACCCGAGCTGGCCGGCCAACCTGCCCAGGCTCTCGAGGACCTCGCGCACCTGCCGGGTCGCGGACTGGCGGCCGGCCGTCGCGTTCGCGTAGATCTGCACACTCGCCAGCGCGTCGCGGTGCGGGAACGCGGTCTGCTCCGGCCTCGTGAACGACACCTCGCCGCCCAGCGAGTCGAGCATCAGGTCGAGCTCGCTTCGCCCGTCCAGCAAGGAGACCAGCGCCGCCGGGTCGCTCACCGGCTTCGCCAGGATCCGGGACGACGCCACGAACGACGACCGGTCCAGCTCCCCACCCTGGGCGGCCGGCCGGCACTGCTCGACGCTGCGGTCCGAGCACCCGGCGAAGTGCCGCATCGTGTCCAAATAGGACTTCGCGGTGACCAGCTCCGACGTCGGCGCCGGTGCCAGGGCGAAGAAACGGTTCAGGTGGATCCGGCACAGCTCCGGGCTGCCGACGAAGCAGCCGCCGACGCGGACCGACGGCGGCGAGCCCGCCGACACCACGCAGTTCGACCACATCTCCGCCACGCCGTCGGCCCAGTTCTGCCACGCCTCGACGACGTCCGCCGCCGAGCCGGCCGGGAACCGCAGCGCGAACACCGTCAGCGCAGGCGCCACCACGGTGTTGAACGTGAACGACGTGACGATCCCGAAGTTCCCGCCGCCCCCGCCGCGCAGCGCCCAGAACAGGTCCGGCTCGGACTCCAACGACGCGGTCACCAGCGACCCGTCCGCCTTCACCACCTGCGCCGACTCCAGCAGGTCGCACGTCAGGCCGTACTTCCGGGACAGCACGCCGATCCCGCCGCCCAGCGTCAACCCCGCGATCCCCACGCTCGGGCACGACCCGGCCGGAACACAGCGCCCCTCGACGCTGAGCCCCGCGTACACGTCGATCAGCCGCGCCCCCGCGCCGATCTCCGCACGAGGCCCGCGAGGGTTCACAGCGGACATCGGGCCCAGGTCGACGATCAACGCCTCGTCCTGGTTGCTGTAGCCGGCGTAGCTGTGCCCGCCCGACCGTGCGGCGATCGGGAACCGCGCCGCCGCGGCGGCCTCCACGCATGCCTGCACGTCCTCGGGCCGCTCGCACCGCGCGATCGCGGCGGGCCGGCGCCCGTCGAACAGCGGGTTGTACACCTGCGCCGCGGCCGCGTAGCCGTCGTCGGCGGGCAGCACGAGGCCACCGCGCAGCTTCTTGCGCAGCGCGGCCCAGTCCGGCGGCTCGGCCGGCCGGCTCGATGACGCCGTCGAAGTCGCCGGCGCCGGCCGCGGCGAGCCCACCTCGCTCGTGCACCCGGCGGCGACCCCGACCGCACCCGCCGCCGCCGCGCGGAGCAGCGATCTCCTGGTGACCTGTTGGCCCACTGGCATCCCCAGTCCGTCTGTGTGAACTCCCCGCGCGGGATGCATTGACCCGCACGAAACCGTTCTAACGTGGCCGAATCAACCACACAAGTGACAAGGAGTGCGCAATGCATGACCACGAGCCGACAGTGCGTTCGCGAGAACTCGGCCTGGCGCTATCGCGGGCGGCGGCGGCGAAGGGACTGATCGGCCGCGAGCTGGCGGAGCTGCTCGGCTGGTCCCCCAGCAAGATCAGCCGGCTGCTCAGTGGCAAGCGTGGCGCCAGCTCCGAGGACATCGCCGCCTTCCTGGCGATATGCGGCATCACCGGCCCGAAGCGCGATGCCCTGATACGCCTCACCCGCGACAGCTACGAACCCAGCTGGTGGCTGGAGTTCGGCGAACGCCTCCCCTCACAGCTCACCACCCTGAGCGACTACGAAGACGCTGCCATCTCCATGACCCAGTTCGAGTCCGCGATCGTGCCGGGCCTGTTGCAGACCGAGAGCTACATACGCGCCCTGCTGCACTCCAACCCGTTGATCCCCCACTCAGAGATCGACGATCGAATGGAGCTGCGGCTAAGGCGGCAAGAGATCATCGACGGCGCGAATCCAACCAGGTTCCGGTTCTTCATCGACGAGCACATGGTGACCCGCACCGGGCCTGGTGAGGAGATCATGTCCGACCAGGTTCACCACCTGCTGCGCATCATGGTGCGGCCATACGTCTCGGTTCGTGTGGTGCCCGATGCATCCGGCCTCCACGGCGGCCGGATGCCGTTCAAGCTCATGGAGTTCACTGAGCTGAACCCGGTCGTCTTCATCGAGAATCTGAACTCCGTTGCGTTCCTCGAACAGAAGGAAACCATCGCCGGCTACCGGCGTATCGTGGCTGACCTGGACAGGGTTGCGCTGGACGAGGGACAGTCCCGCGCCTGGCTTGCCGAGTTGGCAAGGGCCCTCGGGCGGCCACACAAGGAGCGCGATGAGCTCGCCATTTACGGCATGGCGGAAGAGTTCCCAATCGGATCAGACGGACTGCGTGGAGCTGACACCTTCGGCTGTGCGTGACTCCAAGAACCTCCCCGGTCCCATCCTGACCTTCGAGTCCCCCGGCATCACCGCACTGGTCGCCGCCGCCCGATCCGGCGCCTTCGACCTACCCGGCTGATCCCCACCCGGTCGCCCGCCGCAGCGCCTCGGTGACCAGCGGCCCGACGGGTCCCGACTCCGGCTCCGCGATCCGGGCCGCGATGTGCCCGTCCGGCCGCACCAGCAGAACCCTCCGCGGCGAGAGTCGCAGGGCCTTGGCCAGCTGGTCGTCCTCCTCGTGGTCGAGCACGACCGGCCGCCCGACCAGCTCGCGCTCCCAGTCGTCGGCGGGCCGCCACCGGCACCAGTACGTCAGCGCCACGAACCGCGGCCCGGCCAGCTCACGCAGCCGCCTGCCGCTGTCGAGCCGGCCGTCCGGGCACAGCACGCCCGGCACCGGCGGCCGCGCGACGCCCGGCTCGGTCGGAAAGCGCACGTAGGTGTCGGGCGGCGTGGTGGTGAGCGGCGAGTCGAGGTACCAGAAGGGCTCGGCGAGCTTGCCGGAGTCGATCTCGGTGCGGGCGTCGGGATCGTCGACCGCGCAGCTGAGCACGTCGACGCGGTGGGCGCGCTCCGCGTCGTTCTGCGGCACGAGGAAGCGCATGGTGTCCCCGGTGATCCGCAGGTTCTCCTCGGCGGCGGCGCCGCGCTCGGCGTCGTAGGACTCGAGCAGTTCGGGCCCGCCGCGGCCGGCGCGGTCGAGGGCGATCTTCCAGGCGGCGTTGTCGGCGTCGGCGATCCCGGAGTTGAGCCCGCGCGCGCCGAACGGGCTCATGGCGTGCGCGGCGTCCCCGGCGAGCAGCACCCGACCGACCCGCATCCGCGGCACGCGGCGCTGGTGGAAGCGGTAGACGGAGAGCCAGATGGTCTCGTAGTCCCGGTCGCCGACGACCGCGCGGATTCGCTTGTCCAGCCCGCCGCCGGCGCGCTCGGCGGCGAGGTCGAAGTCGTCGGGCACCTGCCAGTCGATGCGCCAGACGCCGCCCGGCTGCGGGTGCAGGAGGACCTGCCGGCCGGGGTTCCAGACGGGGTCGAAGAAGAACCGCCGCTCCGGCACGGCGAAACCCAGCTCGGCGCGGATGTCGGCGATGAGGAACTTGTCCACAAAGGTCACTCCGTCGAACGGCAGCCCGAGCAGTTGGCGCGTGGCCGAGCGGGCGCCGTCGGCGGCGAGCAGGTGCGTGCCGCGCACGGTCCCGCGCGTGGTGGTGACCGTGACCCCGTCGTCGTCCTGCTCGACGCCGGTGACCTCGTGCCCCCAGCGGACGTCGACGAGCGGCTCCTGGCTCACCCGCTGGTCGAGCAGTAGCTCCACAATGGACTGCGGAGTGTTGACGAACGGCGGGAAGGCCGAGTCGCCGACCTCCGGGAAGGTGATCTCGAGGACCTGTTCCTCGCGGTAGTAGGTGCGGCCGCGGGTCCAGGTGACGCCGACGTCGGCGACCTGGGCGCCGAGCCCGACGCGTTCGAGGATGTCGAGGACGTCGCGCTGCACACAGATGGAGCGACTGCCCTCGGCGGCGCGCGCTTCGGTTCTTTCGAGCACGACGGTCGGGACACCGTGCCGGGCCAACAGGAGCGCGCCGGTCAGGCCGACGGGCCCGGCCCCGGCGATGAGGACGGGTTCCATCACTGGTCCTGCAGCGCGGCCCAGACCTCGCGGTCGCGCTCGGCGGTCCAGATGCGGGGCCAGTCGATGCCGTCGAGCTCGTCCCAGTAGCGCTGGACGTTGAAGGGCAGGCAGTGCTCGAAGATCGGCCAGCCGCCGAAGTCGTCTACCAGTGCCGCGTGCGCCGCTTGGAACGCCTCCGCGAGCGTGCCTTTCTTGCCGTGCACGTCGCCGACGGTGCGTCGCAGCTCGTCGAGAAAGTGCCGACTCTGCGCGATGGCCGCCTCGACCGCGCCCGCTCCCTGTGCGACCGCTCCGCGCCCGCCGACGAGCGCCTCGGCGTTCAGGGCCGCCACGTTGTCCAAAGTGGAGGATGTCCAGTCGTCGTGGAAGGCGTCCCCGGTGTAGAGGGCGGCCTGCGCCTCGACGAGGTCACCGGCGAAGAGGATCCGCTCCTGGGGCAGCCAGGCGACGATGTCACCGGCGGTGTGCCCGCGCCCGCAGTACTGCAGCACCAGGTCCCTGCCGTTGCCCAACGGAATGACCATGCGGTCGCTGAAGGTCAGGGTCGGCCGGGTGAGCCCCGGGATGGAGTCCGGCTCCTCGAACAACCGAGGCATCCGCCCGAACTCCGACTCCCAGTCGGCCTGCCCACGCTCCGCGATGAGCTCTCTGGTCCGCTCATGGGTGATGATCTCTTGGGCGTCGAACGCGCTGGCCCCGAGCACGCGCACCGCGTGGTAGTGACTGAGGACGAGGTAGCGCACCGGCTTGTCGGTCCGCTCCCGGAGTTGGCGCAACCACCTCCGCGCGGCGACCGGCGTGGCTCGGGCCTCGAAGCAGACGAGGAAGTCGTCCCCCTCGATGGCCCCGACGTTGGGGTCCCCTTCCGCGGTGAGCGCGTAGACCCCGCCGGCAAGCTCGACGAAGGTCTCCGCCTTGGCCTCGGTATCCCCACTGGACGCGAACGCTTTAGCCACGCCGCCTACCCTGCCACGCCCAGAGCGCCGCCACACCAGCCCCGACACCAGCGGCCGCCGGCGGATAGATCGCCAACGCGAGCCCGATGAGGGAGATCGGCAACAGCAACGACTTCAGCCGACGCGTGCGCGCCTCGTCGTCGAGGATGTAGCAGAGCGCCCCAGCGGGGTTGGGTTTCGCGGGCGGGCTCACCGGGCACGCCCCCGCAGCCGCCGTCGCAGCTCCCACCGCAACGGAACAGCCCGAACCAGGACCCGCACGGCGTGGCGGAGCCGCCGAAGCCGTCCCGCGCCGGCCAGCTCCACCAACTCGGCCTCGAACTCCTCCCGATACCGCGCCCGCTCGGCGACCGGGATGATCCGCGCCGCCGCCGACACCAGCCGCACCGATACCAGCCGCACCGGCGAACCGGACGGCCGCGACGCGCCCACCATGGCCGAGCGCGTGGTCAGGTACGACCGCACGAGTTCGTCCAGTTCCTCGTCGAGGGGCAGGTTGGGCCACTCCGCTTCGGAGAACGCTTCCCGGTCGGGGAGGCCTCGCAGCCGTTGCGCCCGCCACACCGATCGGCGCGCCCAGCGCCGACCACGACTTCCGGCAACGCGTTGGCGGTCTTTCGCGGGGCGCCGCGTGGGCGGGCTCACCGGGCACGCTCCCGCGCCGGCCGTCGAAGCTCCCACCGCAGCGGAACCGCCCGCCCCAGCACCCGCACGCCATGGCCGAACTGCCGCCACCCCCGACCGATCTCGATCAGCTCGGCCTCGAACTCCTCCCGGTACCGCGCCCGACTCGACACCGGCAGCATCCGCGCCGCACACCCCGTCAACCACGCCGACGCCCGCCGCGGTGATTCGACACCATCGCCAGGAAGGGGAATGCCGAGGTCCCGACACAGATTCGACACTGACCTTTTCGCCATGACCATTCGTGCGTCCGTGGGACTCACCGCCAACCGGCCGAGGGACCAGATGAGCGATCCAACCCGCTCGCGGTGGGGCCGGAGGTTGTACCTACGTCGGGTCAGGTGGAAATACCAGGCCGTCACCTCCTTGTTGTTCACCGTCGTCCTCGCGCGCTCCAGCGCGATCCGGAGCCGCTCGTTCAGCGGGTCCGGCGGATTGGAGTAGAACGGCGGCATCAGGCACCCCCGGCGAGCCCGGGCCGCATCGACCGCAACGCCGCCGCACCGGCCTCCGCGCGCTCCAACGCCGACCGCACGGCGGCGACGCTGTTGGGATCGAGCCGGTAGTACCGCCGCCGAGGCCGCCCCTTCTCGTGCGGGTCGACCTCTTCCCAGTGGCTCTCCAGCCAGCCGAACCGCTCCAGCCGAGCCAAGATCGGGTGAATGGTCCCGCTGGGCAGGCCGGCCGCGGCACACAACTCCAACCCGTACATCGGCCGCGTGGGGTCGGCCATCAGCTCGCGCAGCACCCGCTGCGTAGGCAGAGTCATCCGAGGAGCCATGGTCCTACTCTACCTAGCCCCTAAGTAGAGTTCAACTCACTGCGAGAACCGCTCCGCGTTTCGGGTCGGCGCGGGCGAGATGAACAGCGCGGCCGGCGCGTCCGCCGGCACCGCCGGGTCGGCCGGCGCCACCGGGTCCAGCCGCGAGTACGGCGCGTCCTGCGCCGGACGCGGGTCGACAGAACCGTTGTTGGGCCAGAAGGAAAAAGCCCGCTCGGCCTGAGCGGTGATGGTCAACGAAGGGTTCACGCCAAGATTCGCCGTGATGGCCGACCCGTCCACAACGGACAGTCCTGGATACCCGTACACCCGGTGATACGGGTCGATCACACCCGAGGAGGAGGAAGAGCCGATCGGGCAGCCGCCGATGAAGTGCGCGGTCAGCGGGACGTTGAAGACCTCGCCCCACGTGCCGCCGGCGTGGCCGCCGATGTGCTTGGCCGCCAACTGGTTCGCGTCGTAGCCGGCCTGGATGAACGTCGGGTTCGGCTCGCCGTGGCCCTGGCGCGAGGTGTACCGCCGCCGGCCGAACAGGCCGCGCCGCGTGTACGTGGTGATCGAGTTGTCCAGGCTCTGCATCACCAGCAGGATCACCGTCCGCTCGCTCCACCGGTGCACCTTCAGCAACCGCGCGGACTGGACCGGGTGGCGGAACATGAACCGCACCGCCTGGACCCAGCGCGGCACCGACGAGGCGCCGTCCGTGGCGATCGTCTGGAGCAGGCCCATCGCGTTCGAGCCGCGCCCGTAACGGACCGGCTCGATGTGGGTGATCTCGTCGGGATGGATCGACGACGTGATCGCCACGCCCCGGCTGAAGTCCCGCGACGGATCGACCGAACCGCGCGCCGCGCCGATGATCGACTCGGAGTTCGTCCGGGTCAGCTCCCCCAGCCGCGGCGACAGGTCCGGCAGCACACCGGAGTCGCGCATCGAGTGCAGCAGCCGCTGCGTCCCCCACGTCCCGGCCGCGAGCACGACCTGGCCGGCGGTGATCGTCGCGCGGGCCCGCCTGCCGGTCCGCCGCAGGCCGACCTCGAACCCGCCGTCGAGCGGGCGCACCGAGGTCACGGTGGTCAGCGGCAGGACCTTCGCGCCGGCCTGTTCCGCTAGGTACAGGTAGTTCTTGACCAGCGTGTTCTTCGCCCCGACCCGGCAGCCGGTCATGCACGAGCCGCACTCCGTGCAGCCGGTCCGCGCCGGCCCGACGCCGCCGAAGAACGGGTCCGGCACGGTCTCGGCCGGCTTGCCGAAGTACACGCCGACCGGCGTCGGGTGGTAGGTCTCCGGCACGCCCATGTCCGCGGCGACCTTCTGCATGACCTCGTCGGACGGGGTCACGGAAGGATTCGTGACGACGCCGAACATCTTCGAAGCCTGGTCGTAGTGCGGCGCGAGCTCGGCCTCCCAGTCGGTGATGTGCGCCCACTGCCGGTCCGCGTAGAAGGGCTTGAGCGGCCGGTAAAGCGTGTTCGCGTACACCAGCGAGCCACCGCCCACACCCGCGCCGGCGAGGATCATGACGTCCTTGAGCAGGTGGATGCGCTGGATCCCGTAGCAGCCGAGCGCCGGCGCCCACAGGTACTTGCGCAGGTTCCAGGAGGTGTCGGCGAACTCGTCGTCGGCGAAGCGCCGCCCGGCCTCGACCACCGCGACCCGGTAGCCCTTCTCGGTCAGCCGCAGCGCCGCCACGCTGCCCCCGAACCCGGAGCCGACAACCACTACGTCGTAGTCCATGCAGGCGACGCTAGTCGGCCGCGCCCGCGTTAGCTACTGGTCAGTACGCAGCAGCCCGTAGTGCACCAGGTCGCGCCGCACACCGCCGCGCAGCTGAGTGCCGCGCAGAACGCCCTCCCGGCGGAAGCCCGCCCGCTCCAGCGCCTTCTGCTCGGCGATGTTGTCCACGTCCGTGCCCGCCTCGACGCGGTCCAGCGGCGTCGTCGCGAACAGGTGCTCGGCCAGCAGCCGCTGCGCGATCGTGCCCACGCCGCGGCCCCGCACCCCCGGCAGCAGGCCGATGCCGATGTTCCACGCGGTGCAGCCCACCGTCCCGCCGTAGTCGACCGCATGCCAGCTGACGCCGCCGAGCAGCTCGCCGGTCGTCTCGTCGAGCACGCTCAGCAGCGTCGAGCGCGCCGCCGCCGCCAACCGCGGCCGGTCGTCCTTGTCGACCTCGAAGTCGCCGGCCGCGTCGACGAAGAACTTCTCCTTCTCGCCGGCGACCGGCTCGGCCAGCGCCACCCCGTCGCGGGCGACCACGATCGTCCGCTCGACGTTTTCCGGCGGCGGCACCAGGTCCGAGCGCAGCAGGCCGTACTGGACCATGTCCCGCCGCTCGCCGCCGCGGAACTGCGCGCCGCGCAGCACGCCCTCGAGGCGGAAGCCGCCCTTCTTGAGCACCCGCTGCGCCGCGACGTTGTCCACGTCGGTGCTCGCCTCGATGCGGTCCACATCGGTCGAGGCCAGCAGGTACCCGACGAGCATCCGCAGCGCCAGCACGCCCACGCCCCGGCCGCGCGCCGTCGGCAGCAGCCCCATCCCGACGTTCCAGGCCGAGCAGTTGCGCCCGCGCCCGTAGGCCAGTCCGTGCCAGCTGACGGTCCCGACCAGCTCGCCGCCCTGGGCCACGCCGAGCCGGTGCACGTCGGGCTCGAACAGCGCCGGCCGCTCGTCCTCGTCGGTCTCGAACGCACCGTCGTCGAGCTCGTCCAGCTTCTCCTTGTCGCCGTCGGCCAGCTCGACCAGAGCCATCTCGCCGGACTCGGCGACCGCCGCCCGCTTGGTCATCCGCGCACCGTCAGGCCGACCTTCTGGAACTCCTTGAGATCGGAGTAGCCCGTCTTCGCCATCGCCCGGCGCAGTGCGCCGAACAGGTTGATCAGGCCCTCGGCGTCCGAGGACGGGCCGAACAGGAGCGTGCGCAGGTCGACGAGGTCCTCATCGCCGGCGACCGGCGCGACCCGGCTGCGCGGCAGCGACGGGTGCGCGGCCGCGGCCGTCCAGTACAGGCCCTGGCCGGGCGCCTCGGCGGCGGACGCGAGCGGGGCACCCAGCATCACCGCGTCGGCGCCGCAGGCGATCGACTTCGCGAGGTCGCCGCTGCACTCGACCCCGCCGTCGGCGATCACGTGCACGTACCGGCCGCCGGTCTCGTCGAGGTAGTCCCGCCGCGCGGCGGCCGCGTCGACGATCGCGGTGGCCATCGGCACGCCGATGCCGAGCACGGCGTCGGTCGTGGTGACCGGGCTCGACCCGTAGCCGACGAGCACGCCGGCCGCGCCGGTGCGCATGAGATGCATGGCGGTGCGGTAGTCGTGCACGCCGCCGGCGACCACCGGCACGTCGAGCTCGGCGATGAACGACTTGAGGTTGAGCGGCTCGCCGCCCTTGGCCACGTGCTCGGCGGAGACGATCGTGCCCTGCACGACCAGGATCTCCACGCCCGCGGCGAGCAGGTCCGGCGTGAGCTCGGCGGCCCGCTGCGGGCTGACCCGCGCGGCCGCGGTGACCCCGGCCGCGGTGACCTTCTTGATCGACTCGACGATCAGCTCCGGGCGGATCGGCGCGGCATGCAGCTCCTGCAGGATCCGGGTGAGCGCGGTGAGGTCGGCGTCGTCAGCGGCCTCCTGAACCCGGGCGAGCGCCTCCTCGACGTTCGGGTGCCGGGCCCACAGGCCCTCGGCGTTGAGCACGCCCAGCCCGCCGAGCCCGCCGACCGCGACCGCGGTGGTCGGCGAGACGACCGCGTCCGTCGGGTGGGTGACCAGCGGGATGTCGAAGCGGTAGGCGTCGATCTGCCACGCGGTGGACACGTCCTGGGACGAACGGGTCCGCCGCGACGGGACGATCTGCACCTCGTCCAGCCCGTACGCGCGCCGCGCGTCCCGGCCCATGCCGATCTCGACAACATCCGGCACTGGGATGTCCCTTCCGTGGGGCGCGCGTCAGCGCGTTGTGTAGTTGGGCGCCTCGACGGTCATGGTCACGTCGTGCGGGTGGCTCTCCTTGAGCCCGGCCGCGGTGATCCGCACGAGCTGGGCGTTCTGCAGCTCGGCGATCGTCCGCGAACCCGTGTAGCCCATGCCCGACCGCAGGCCGCCGACCAGCTGGTGGACGACCTGGGAAAGCGGGCCGCGGAAGGGGATCCGGCCCTCCACGCCCTCCGGCACGAGCTTGTCCTCGCTGAGCACGTCGTCCTGGAAGTAGCGGTCCTTCGAGTACGACCGGCCCTCGCCGCGGGACTGCATCGCGGACAGCGAGCCCATGCCGCGGTAGGTCTTGAACTGCTTGCCGGCGACCAGGACGACCTCGCCGGGCGACTCGGCGGTGCCCGCGAGCAGGCTGCCGAGCATGACCGCGGAGGCGCCGGCCGCGATGGCCTTGGCGATGTCGCCGGAGTACTGGATGCCGCCGTCGCCGATGACCGGCACGCCGGCCGGGCGGCAGGCGAGGTCGGCCTGGTAGATCGCGGTGATCTGCGGAACGCCGACGCCGGCCACGACGCGGGTGGTGCAGATCGAGCCGGGCCCGACGCCGACCTTCACGCCGTCCGCGCCGGCGTCGACCAGTGCTTGTGCGCCGGCCCGGGTGGCCACGTTGCCGCCGACGACGTCGACCACGTCGCCCAGTTCCTTCTTGAGGCTCGCGACCATGTCGAGCACGCCGCGGGAGTGGCCGTGGGCGGTGTCGACCATGAGGACGTCGACGCCGGCCTCGACCAGGGTCATCGCGCGCTTGTAGGCGTCGTCGCCGACGCCGACCGCCGCGCCGCAGATCAGCCGGCCGTCGGGGTCCTTGGTGGCGTTGGGGTACTGCTCGGTCTTGACGAAGTCCTTGACGGTGATCAGCCCGCGCAGCTTGCCGGCGTTGTCGACGATCGGCAGCTTCTCGACCTTGTGCCGGCGCAGCAGCCCGAGCGCGACGTCCGCGGCGACCCCGACCTGGGCGGTGACCAGCGGGCCCTGGGTCATGACCTCGCTGACCTGCTTCGTGTGGTCGACCTCGAAGCGCATGTCGCGGTTGGTGATGATGCCGACGAGGGTGCCCTGGGCGTCGGTGACCGGCACGCCGGAGATGCGGTAGCGGGCGCAGAGCGCGTCGACCTCGGCCAGCGTGTCGGTGGGCAGGCAGGTGACCGGGTCGGTGACCATGCCGGCTTCGGAGCGTTTGACCGTTTCGGCTTGGCGCGCGTGCTCCTCGATGGGCAGGTTGCGCTGCAGGATGCCCATCCCGCCCTGCCGCGCCATGGCGATGGCCATGCGGGCCTCGGTGACGGTGTCCATGGCGGCACTGACCAGCGGGATCCGCAGCGTGACGTTGCGGGTCAGCCGGGTGCTGGTGTCCACCTCGCTAGGCACGACGTCTGATTCGGACGGCTGCAGCAGCACGTCGTCGAACGTCAGCCCGAGCGTGGCGAACTTGGCCGGGACTCCCTCAGGGGTGGACATGTGTGCCTTCCGTTTGCGCAGGTTGGACACCGATATCCCATGGTATCTGGACTGGTTGTGGAGTCGGCCTGGTACCGGCCGGGGGCGTCGGCCAGGTACCGTGCGGGTTCGTGAGGGAAGAAGCGATGCCCCCGGATCCGTTCGCCGGCGACCCGAACGACCCCGCCCGGGCGCTCGACGGCCCCGACGAGCCCGAAGAGGGCCCGGTGACCGCGCAGGAGCGAGCCGAGTTGTTGGCCGACCTGCGTGACCTCGGCGTGTACCAGGCCCTGCTGGAACAACGCGCTGTCCGCGGGGTGGTGGTCGACTGTGCCGAATGCCAGGAGCCGCACTACCACGACTGGGCCCTGCTGCGAGCCTCCCTGGAACAGCTACTCAACGACGGCCGAATGCGCCCCCACGAGCCGGCCTTCGACCCTAACCCGGCGGCGTACGTGTCATGGGAGTACTGCCGCGGCTTCACGGACGGCGTAACCGCGACCGCCAAGCCGGCCCTCACCCCGCAGAACAACTAACTCTTTCTCGGTGCCCGCCTAGCCCGATTCCCCGGCACAATGGCCTTTGTCGGAGGTTGGGCTGATGCGGCAGGAGCACGAGGCGAAGCATCACACGATCGTCGTCGTGGATGTGGAGGGGTTCGGGGACCGACGGCGTACGAACCTCAACCAGCTCGCTGTTCGCGACGGGCTCTACCGGGTGGTGCGCACGACGTTCGACACCGTCGGCGTGCCATGGGCAGACTGTTATCGAGAAGATCGCGGCGACGGGATGTTCATCCTCGTCCCCGAATCGTCGGCGAAGACGGTGTTGGTCGAATCATTGCCACCGACACTGGTCGCTGCCCTGCAGGCACACAATGCCATCCACGCCGACGTCGAGCAGTTCCGTCTGCGAATGGCTCTGCACGCTGGAAATGTCCACTACGACGACCACGGCGTCACGTCGGCGGCGCTCAACCTCGCGTTCCGTCTGATCGACGCCGAACCAGTCAAAGCCGCGCTCGCCACCTCACCGGGCGTGCTGGCGATGATTACGTCCGACTGGTTCTTCGAGGACATCGTTCGCCACCACCCTGAGGCAAAGCCCGATACGTATCGCCTGGTTTCGCTGTCCCAGAAGGAGACCAACACCTCCGCCTGGATCGCTCTGCCCGACCATCCCTACCCACCCACGACTTTGGCGGGCAACAGTGAACCCCGACCGTGGGTGACGCCACGACAACTGCCACTTGCGGTGCGAGACTTCACGGGCCGGGCCGAGCATCTCGCCGCCCTCGACACACTCATCCCAACCCAGTCCAGCAGCGAGCCGACGCGCTCGGTCGTCATTTCAGCAGTCGACGGCACAGCGGGAATCGGGAAGACCACGTTGGCGGTGCACTGGGCGCACCGAATGCAGAATCACTTTCCCGATGGCACTCTGCACATCAACCTGCGCGGCTACGGACCCGGCGAGTCCGCCACGCCCGGCGAAGTACTCGACGGGTTCTTGCGTGCACTGGGTACGCCCGCCGAACAAATGCCGATCGGCGTGGACGCGCAAGCCGCGTTGTATCGCTCGTTGTTGGGCGAGCGGCGGATGTTGATCGTGCTCGACAACGCCAACAGCGCCGATCAAGTCCGCCCGCTGCTGCCGGGAGCCGGCGGCTGCATGGTCCTGGTGACCAGCCGAGACAGCCTCACCGGCCTCGTTGTCACCGAGGCCGCCCATCGCCTCACCCTCGACCTGCTCGCTCCAGCCGAAGCGCTCGCCCTCGTGACCGGAATCATCGGCTCCACGCGTGCCAAGACCGAACCCGAGGCGGTCGCGGACTTGATCTCGCTCTGCGCGCGGCTGCCGCTGGCGCTGCGCATCGCTGCTGGCAGAGTGGCCACCAACCCGCACACGACAGTCGGCGAGGTCGTTGCCGAACTAGCCGACGAACACGACCGACTGGATGTCCTGAGTCGTGGTGGCGATGAGCGAGCGGCGGTTCGGACGGTGTTCGACTGGTCCTACCAACGGCTTCCCGCCGAGCACGCGCAACTCTTCCGACGCCTCGGCCTGCATCCTGGCCCTGACCTCTCCATACCCGCTGCGGCCGCTGTCGCCGGGCTGGACGGGGCGGCGGCCCGTGGATTGCTCGATGACCTGGCAAGCGCACATCTCATCGAACGAGCCGCCCGAATGCGATATCGATTTCATGACCTGCTACGCGCCTACGCCACCGATCAAGCACACCATTTCGATCACGATGACGTCCGCGCCAGCGCAGTACGAAATCTACTCGACTGGTATGCCCATACCGCCCGTATCTGCGATGAGCTCGTGTACATCGCGAACCCGCGGCTACCGCAGCAACTCGCAGCTCCTGTCGACTATCCCAAAGTGACTCTCGATCGTCCTGCGGCACTGGACTGGCTGGAATCCGAACGAGCCAACCTACTCGCGGCACTGCGCGACGCCGCCCGCCGGGGAATGCATCGGCACGTCCTCCAGTTCGCTGACAGCATGCGATTCCTGTACTTAACGGGCAGCTGGGACGAAATCATCGAGGTTGACAGCTGCGGAATAGCAGCGGCACAAGATTGCGGGGACCGCAGCGCGGAGTCATTCTTCCACGCCCGACGGGGAGACACACATATCGAGATGCGCAGTTGGGATGCGGCCGAAATCGATATCCAACAGGCGCTGGCAACGAGCCGAGCGCTCGGGGATCATCTACGTCATGCGTGGGCACTCAACGGCTTCGCCTGCTTGTGGTTGAAGAAGGAACGGTTCGACGACGCAAATACCTACCTCCGAGAAGCGCTGCCCCTGAGCCGAGGTGTCGACACCGGACGCCTCGAAGCGGTACTCGAGGGAAATATGACGCAGGCGTACATCGGCCTTGGGCACTATCAAGAGGCTCTCGAATGCGGCGAACGCAGTCTGGAACTCCGACGACGAGCCGGCGACCTTTACGGCGAACCCTTTGCCTTGCACCTGCTCGCCCGCGCATGGCTCGGACTCGGCGAGTACCGCAAGGTGATCGACCTGTGTCAGCAGGCGATCAGCCTCGGTCGTGTCACGGGCAACCTCGGCGAAACGGTCGCGCAGCCACTCGACACGCTCGCGACGGCCCTGCACCACACCGGAAACACCACCGAGGCCGTTAATTGCTGGCAGGAAGCCGCGAACCTGTACGACAAGTACGGACGCCCGTATCCCGCCGACGAGATACGACGACGCCTGAGTTCGATGTTCCGGCGTGGCGGTGACGGAACCCCGGAAGCCATGACGCGCTAGTCGGACTCCTTCGAGGGGGCGTGGACGTGCCAGCCGTCTTCGAAGGGGCATCTCTGGGCTACCAGGCGGCCGAGTGACTCCTTCGCGAGGGCCTGCGCGGCCTCCTCGATCAGCAGGGCACGGCCGCCGCACTCCGCGCAGCGCGGAGCTTGGCTGTACACGTGACCTGCGATCATGTGCGCAAGCCTAGCTCTCGAACGGCCGGTCTCAGCCGACCGGCTCGCCCTCCGCGCCGGCCGTCTGGCCGGGCACCGACTGCGCTCCCGCGGGCTCTCCGCCTCCCGGCGCGGCCGGCTCCCCACCGGGCGGCGGGTCCTCGCTGCGCGACTCCTCCGTCGACGTCGGCGGCGGGTCGGTCGTCTCCTCCGGCGGGTCGGTCGTCTCGTCCGGCGGCAGGCTCTCGCTCGTGTCCGGGTTGGTCGGCACTTCGGTGCCGGTGTCCGTGCCGCTCCCGCTGCCCGGGTCCGGATCCGGCACGGTCGTCGGGTTCGGCTGCGGCGGCTGCGGCGCCTCGCCGGACGGGTTGCCCGGCAGCTGCGCCAGCAGCTGCGCATGCTGCTTCTCGAGGGCCTTCAGACCATCCTCGCTGGACACCGTGCCCAGCTGGGCGTGCGCATCCTCCAGCTTGGACTTCGCCTCGTCGAGATCGCCGTCGCTCAGCGCGGCCTGTGCCTCGCGCAGGTCGGCCTTGACCTCCGCGGCGGCCTCCACCGAACGGGCGTGGTCGGAGTAGAGCACCTTGGTCAGCGCCCACAGCGTGTCACCCGGCTGGGCGTCGCGGGCGGCGAGACCGACGCCGGCGAACGCGATCGCCAGCACGGCGGCCGCGGCGGCGACGGGCACGAGCAGGCGCGGGCGCCGCTTGCGGCGCAGCCGGGCCGCCTGCACGGTGACGGCGGCGAGCTTCTCGTCGACGAGGTCTTCGATGGGCTCGGTCTCGATGTCGCGGCGCCACGACATGAGCAGCTCGCTCAGCTGGTCGCCGGGGACATCGCCGGGATCGTCGAGGTTCGCGCCGCTGAGCAGGTCGAGATACTCGTCGTCGGAGTGGACGTGCGAGAGGTCGAACTCGGAAGTGTCGGCCTGTGTCAGGTCGATGTCCGGCTCGCCGTGACTTCTCCGATCACCCATTCAGACCACCTCCTCCGCGGACAACGTCTTCCGTAGCCGAGCAAGCGCACGATGCTGTGCCACCCGGACGGCTCCCGGTGTCGAGCCGACCGCCTCTGCGGTCTCCTCGGCCGAGAGTCCCACCACGACCCGGAGCAACACGATGTCACGTTGCTTGTCGGGTAGTACATCCAGCAGGTCGCTCATACGGCGGCTCAGGTCTGCCTGCATGGCGCGCTGCTCCGGACCGGCTGCGGTCTCCGGTTCATCTGGAACGTCGGCCACCGGCTCGATTCGGTTACGTCCGGCCGCCCGATGGGCGTCGGCGACCTTGTGCGCGGCGATGCCGTACACGAACGCCAGGAATGGTCGCCCCTGGTCGCGGTAGCTGGGCAATGCCGTTAGCACCGCGAGACACACCTCCTGTGCGACGTCGTCTGCCGAAGCGAACGAACGCTCCTGCCTTCCCACACGCGCACGGCAGTACCGCACGACTAAGGGCCGGATGGACGCAAGCACCCGGTCAATGGCGCGTGGATCGCCCTCGACGGCAGCACCAACTGATGCGTCCAGTCCGTCCCCCAATGTGGTCATCGCAGCGAGCAGCCTCAGTGTTACGTGCAGGTACGGTCAGTCCAACGGCACAGCTCGTGAGAGCGGTGCTGGCCCCTCACGCAGGTGTCACCCACCGTACCGCGCGACACAAACAAGCCCAGTACGTGCTGGTGAGAGACACGAGGTCGTATCTCTCAGTGACGAGACCTCTACGAAGAGGTCTACCGCTCATCCGAGAACTTGTCCAGAACGCGCTGAACGACGCCGTCCCGCGTGGCGCGCGGGGGGCGTCGTTCGGTTCGCTTCGTGCGGTTGGGTCAGGCGACGAGGCCCCGCCGGAAGCCGTGGGCCACGGCCTGGGCGCGGTCGCGCACACCGAGCTTGCGGAACAGCCGGCGGGCGTGGGTCTTCACCGTGTCCTCGGACAGGTAGAGCTCGCGGCCGATCTGACCGTTGCTCTTGCCCATCGCCATGCCACGGAGCACCTGCAGCTCGCGATCGGTGAGCTGGACGCCGGGGTCGGACGGCTGCCGCGGCGCGGGCACCGAGGTGCTCGCGAGCGTGTGCGCCAGGGCGGCTACCAGCTCGGGGCGCGAGGCGTCCCAGCGCAGGTAGCCGCGGGCACCACCGGCGATCGCGGCCGCGATGCTGCTGGCGTCGTCGGGGGCGCCGAAGACGATCACATTGGCCTGCGGGTTCGCGGACACCAGCCGGCGGGTCGCCTCGACCCCCGTCGGCACAGCACGCTGCGTGCCGACCAGTACGACATCGACCGGAGCTCGGGAGAATCTGGCGAGCAGCTCGTCACCGTGCGCTACGCAGTCGATGCGACTAACCCCTGGAACCGCGGACATGACACGGGTCAAGCCTTCCCGAACGCCGCGGCGGTCGTCGCAAATCAAGACCGTCGTCACGGGGACTCCTTCCTGCAGCCGAGTGACGTACTCCTCCCTATCGGACGCTTCGGGGCGAACCTTGACACGATCTGGTGGTAATTCTTCCGACCAGTTCGCCCAGATGTCCGTACGCGCCCCGTCACCCAGTTGGGCCAGTGAGACGCGGCACCCACGCGGAGCGTTCGGCCAGCCGGCGACCAACCGGGTCGGCCCGACGCAACACGCTCCGTAAGGCTACTGCGGCCCACTGACAAAGCCGATCCTCTCGATCGGCGGCCAAGCCGGCCATGATCAACGCTCCAGGCCACACCAGGGACAACAGCCCCAGGTCGTCCGCGTCGTCGAGGGCCGGCCCGACGATCTTCGCCGCCCCGGTCCGGTCGCCGCGCGCGCCGAGTGCCGCGCCCAGGACCAGGTCGGACTTGATCCGGTGCCGGACCGAGCCCGACTCCGCGGCGAGTTCGGCGGCCGGTCCGGCGTGGGTGACGGCCTCCTCGGCGCGGCCGGCGGCGAGCTCGATCTCCGCCGAGACCCAGCCGTGACGAACCGTCGCCCGCCAGCCGGAC
>NZ_JBOHGA010000063.1:0-30495 GCF_050699915.1 Actinophytocola sp. | reverse complement strand
GCTCGTAGGCCGGGTGCACGGCCAGCCGCGCGCCGGAGGCCCCGATCGGGTGGCCCAGCGCGATCGCGCCGCCGTTGACGTTGACGATGTCCTCGCTGACGCCCAGCTGCTTGGTGGAGACCAGCCCGACCGCGGCGAACGCCTCGTTGATCTCCACGAGCGCGAGGTCCGAGGCGGACGCGCCGGCCTTGGCGAGCGCGGCCTTGATCGCGTTGGACGGCTGCTCGTGCAGGCTAGCGTCCGGCCCGGCGACCACGCCGTGCGCGCCGATCTCGGCGAGCCACTCGAGGCCCAGCTCCTGCGCCTTGGCCTTGCTCATCACGACGACCGCCGCGGCGCCGTCGGAGATCTGCGAGGCCGAGCCCGCGGTGATGGTCCCGTCCGACGCGAACGCCGGGCGCAGCTTCGCGAGGCCCTCGGCCGTGGTGTCGCCGCGCACGCCCTCGTCGGTGTCGAACACGACCGGGTCGCCCTTGCGCTGCGGGATGGTGACCGGAGTGATCTCGTCGACGAACACGCCGTTCTCGATCGCCGCGGCGGCCCGCTGGTGCGAGCGGGCGGAGAAGGCGTCCTGGTCGGCGCGGGTGAGGCCGTAGCGGGAGTTGTACTTCTCGGTCGACGCGCCCATGGCGACCTGGTCGAACGCGCAGAACAGGCCGTCGTGGGCCATGTGGTCCTGCATCGTCACGTCGCCGTACTTGAACCCGGACCGGGACTTCGCCAGCAGGTGCGGCGCCTGGGTCATCGACTCCTGGCCGCCGGCGACGACGATCTCGAACTCGCCGGCGCGGATCAGCTGGTCGGCGAGCGCGATCGCGTCGAGCCCGGACAGGCACACCTTGTTGATCGTCAGGGCCGGCACGTCCATGGGGATGCCGGCGGCGACCGCGGCCTGGCGGGCGGGGATCTGGCCGGCGCCGGCGGTCAGCACCTGGCCCATGATCGTGTACTGCACCTGCTCCGGCGCGACCCCGGCGCGCTCGAGCGCGGCCCTGATGGCGACGCCGCCGAGCTGTGCGCCGCTGAAGTCCTTGAGCGAGCCGAGCAGGCGGCCGATCGGGGTGCGCGCCCCGGCGACGATGACGGAACCGGACACGGATGAGCCTCCAGCAGCTAGCGGGCGTTAACTTCGTACGTTACCCGCGCCGCGCCGCGCGGGCACCGCTCGATGTGAGTAGCCGCACAATGGTCGGGCCGGCTCCGGCGTTACGTTGTGTCGCATGGACGAGCTTAAGTCGTACGTCACGGCGATCGACCACGTCGGCATCGCGGTGCCCGACCTGGACGAGGCGATCGCGTTCCACCGGGACGTGCTCGGCCTCGAGCTCTACCACGAGGAGGTCAACGAGGCGCAGGGCGTCCGCGAGGCGATGCTGCGCCCGCCGGGTGGCGGCGCCGCGGTGCAGCTGCTCGCACCACTCGGCCCGGACACGACCATCGGGAAGTTCCTCGCCAAGAAGGGACCCGGTATCCAACAGATGGCCTACCGGGTCACCGACGTCGACGCCGTCGCCGACGCGTTGCGCGCCAAGGGAAAGCGCGTGATGTACGAGGCGGCCAGGCACGGCACGGCGAACAGCCGGGTGAACTTCGTGCACCCGAAGGACGCCGGCGGGGTGCTCATCGAGCTAGTGGAGCCTGCTCCGGAGGACGGGTCGCCGGCCCACTGAGCGCGCCGGCGATGAACTCGACCTCGCGGTCGATGGTCTCCGCGCTCGCCGCGGTCGTGCCGTCCTCGGCCTCGCCGTGCCGAGCCACCGAGTGGCGGTAGCTGACCGCGAGCGCCAGCAGGCCCGAGGCCGTGTCCACCGCGGCGACCGGCAGGCTGCCCATGCCCGCCGCCATGATCACCGCGCGGATCTGGTCGACGACCTTGCCGAACCGCTCCTGCAGCGCGTCGCGGACCGCGGTGTGCGTATCGGCCTCGCGCCAGAGCAGGTGCGAGAGCAGGTAGGAGGCCCGCATCCGGGCGTCGAGCTCGGCGACCAGGCGGCGCAGGCTCGCGGCCACGTCGCCGGGGACGACGATGCCGGTGGGGTCGACGCGCTCGTCGGGCAGCCGCTCCACGAGCGCGGTGAGCAGGTCGGGCTTGCGCTGGAAGTAGTAGTGCACGAGGCCCTTCGGCACACCCGCCCGGGCGGCGATCTTCGACGTCGGGGTGGCGTCGAAGCCGAACTCGGCGAACAGCTCCTCGGCGGCGGCCAGGATCCGCTCGCGCGCCGACGGGTCGTCGCTCTTCCTCTTGGTCAGCCGCATGTCGTGCTGTCCCCTTCTCGCAGGCTCGCGGCCCATAACGTAACCCGGGAGCCACGCCATGGGCCGCGTGCGCTTGTCGAAGGGGTCGGTCAGCTGTTGCTCAGTGCTGGCCGGCCATCCCACTGCCGGACTTGTGCGCCGCCTGCGCGATCGGCAGTGCCGCCGCGCCGACGAGCACGGTCAGCGCGCCGACGATCCACGACGTCCAGGCGATGCCCGTGAGGTCGGTGTAGCTCATCACCCATGGGGAGATGATCATGAGCACGCCGAGCACGACCTGCATCCCCTCGCCGTAGACCTGCCCGGGCATGGCGAGCGAGACCAGGCCGTCGAGGGCGATGAGCGCACCCAGCACGATCATCGTCCACGTCGCGCCGGCCTCTGTGTCCATCCACAGTGGGGTCAGTAGCGCCACGACACCCAGTACGACCTCCGCCCAGTCGTGCGGCCTGGTCCAAGGCCGAACCGCGGGACTCGTCATCGAGACCACCTCCTTGTTGTGGAGCCTCGTGGTCGATTCTCCGCTTTGATTGGCCGGCCGGTCAAACTCGGCTGTGCGTCTCTCCGGTCACAGTTTCCCGTTCTTTACCGTTACCGGTGAGTAGCGTCGGTGCGCATGCGGAAGATCCTCGACGCCATCCTCGCCGACGACCTGGCCGCGGTCGGCTCGCTGCCTCTCCCCTCGACCTACCGGGGCGTGACCGTGCGCGCCGACGAGGTGGAGATGTTCGCCGGTCAGTCCACTCAGGACAAGGACCCGCGTAGGTCGCTGCACGTCGACGACGTCGCCACCCCCGAGCTGGGGCCCGGCGAGGCGCTCGTCGCCGTCATGGCCAGCGCGGTCAACTACAACACCGTCTGGACCTCGATCTTCGAACCGATGGACACGTTCGGCTTCCTGCGCCGGTACGGGAAGACCTCGCCGCTGGCGCAGCGGCACGACCTGCCCTACCACGTCGTCGGCTCCGACCTCGCCGGCGTCGTGCTGCGCACCGGGCCGGGAGTCAACGCCTGGCAGCCCGGCGACGAGGTCGTGGCGCACTGCCTGAACGTCGAGCTCGAGCACCCGGACGGGCACGCCGACACGATGCTCGACCCCGAGCAGCGCATCTGGGGCTTCGAGACCAACTTCGGCGGGCTCGCCGAGCTCGCGCTGGTCAAGTCCAACCAGCTCATGCCCAAGCCCAACCACCTGACCTGGGAGGAGGCCGCCTGCCCGGGGCTGGTCAACTCCACCGCCTACCGCCAGCTCGTCTCCCGCAACGGCGCCGACATGAAGCAGGGCGACACGGTCCTGATCTGGGGCGCGTCCGGCGGCCTCGGCTCCTACGCCACGCAGTTCGCGTTGAACGGCGGGGCCACGCCGGTGTGCGTGGTCGGCAGCGAGCAGAAGGCCGAGATCTGCCGGCAGATGGGCGCCGAGCTGATCATCGACCGCAACGCGGAGGGCTACAAGTTCTGGAAGGACGAGGTCACCCAGGACCCGAAGGAGTGGAAGCGGTTCGGCGCCCGGATCCGCGAGCTGACCGGCGGTGACGACCCCGACATCGTGTTCGAGCACCCCGGTCAGGAGACGTTCGGCGCCAGTGTCTACGTGGCCAGGAAGGGCGGCACGATCGTCACCTGCGCGTCGACCAGCGGCTTCCTCCACCAGTACGACAACCGGTACCTCTGGATGAACCTGAAGCGGATCATCGGCTCACATTTCGCCAACTACCGCGAGGCGTGGGAGGCGAACCGGTTGATCGCCAAGGGAAAGATCCATCCCACACTGTCCAGTGTGTACCCGATGGAGCAGACCGGGCAAGCCGCGTACGACGTGCACCGCAACGCGCACCAGGGCAAGGTCGGCGTGCTCTGCCTGGCGCCGGAGGAGGGGCTCGGCGTCCGCGACCCGGAGCTGCGGGAGCGCCACCTCGCGGCGATCAACCGATTCCGCGGCGTGTAATCAGGTAGTGCCGCCGGCCGCGGCCGGTCAGGGTAGCGTGGGCGCATGTCGTTAGGTGAGGAGCGCGACCTCGTACCACTGGGAGCCGGGTTCGACATCTCCAAGCGCGGCTACAACCGCGTTCAGGTGGAAGAGCATCTCGAACAGTTGGACGGTCAGCTGAAGCTGCTCGCCGCCGACCGCAACGCGGCGGCGGCGCAGGCGGGCGAGCTCACCGCACAGCTCGAGGTCGCCCGCACGACCATCGACGACATGCGCGGCCAGATCGACCGTCTCTCGATGCCGCCGACGACGATGGAGGGCCTGAGCGAGCGCCTCCAGCGGATGCTGCGCCTCGCGCAGGAGGAGCGCGAAGAGGTCAACGCCAAGGCCAAGGCCGAGGCCGACGTCATCAAGGCCGAGGCGCAGGCCGAGGCCGCGCGGATGAGCGAGCGGTACCAGAAGCAGCTCGTCGAGCTGGACGAGCGGCGCGAGGCCATGGAGGCCGAGCACCGCGGCGTGCTGGAGAAGGCGCGCGCCGACGCCGCCGAGATCACCTCCGCCGCCGAGGCCGAGCGGACCAAGCTCGACGCCGACGCCGAACAGCGCCGCAACACCGTCGAGGAGGACTTCGAGATCGCGATGGCCTCGCGGCGCACGAAGTCGATGCGCGCGCTCGCCGAGCAGGAGGCCACGTCGAAGTCGGAGGCCGAGCGGCGCGTTCGCGAGGCGACCGAGGAGTCGAACCGCCGCCGCCACGACGCGATCACCGAGTCGACCGCCCGCCTGCAGGAGGCGCGCGACGAGTCGCACCGCCTGGTCCGCGAGGCCACCGAGGAGGCCAACCGCCGGATCAACCACGCGGCGGAGCGCGTGAACGCCCTGCGCCAGCTGCGCACCCGGGTGGCCGAGCAGCTCGCCTCCGCCCGTGACCTGGTGGCCGACGCGCACGAGAGTCTCGAGCTGGCCACTCCCGCCTTCGACCACCTGCCGGAGGAGAAGAAGGCGGCGGAGCGTCCGACGCCGGCCGCGCGCAAGAGCGACCCGGTGCCCGGCCCGCCGCAGGAGCAGTGGGAGTCCGCCCAGGACGGTGTACCGGCCGACGTGTCCGCGGCGCAGACCAAGCGGATGACCCCCGCGAACAAGCCGGCGGCACAGCGCCGCTGACTGTTCGACGCTGACCTACTCGCCGATGTCCTCGTACCAGAGCTCCGGGTGCGCGGCGACGAAGTCGGTCATCAGCTCCACGCAGCGGGCGTCGTCGACGATCGTGATCTTCACGCCGTGCTCGGCGAGCCACTCGTGGCCGCCGGAGAACGTCGTCGCCTCGCCGATGACCACGCGGGGGATCGCGAACTGGCGGACCAGGCCGCTGCAGTACCAGCACGGCGACAGCGTCGTGACCATCGTCGTGTCGCGGTAGTGGCGGCGGCGGCCGGCGTTGCGGAAGGCGGCCGTCTCGGCGTGCATCGACGGGTCGCCGTCCTGCACCCGGCGGTTGTGGCCGCGGCCCAGAACCTCGCCGTCCGGCCCGAGCAGCGCCGCCCCGATGGGGATGCCACCCTCCGCCAGCCCGTGGCGCGCCTCCTCGACCGCCACCCCGATCACCCCGGCAAGATCCATGCCTCATTCTGCGGTCGGGTTGCCCCGCACGGTAGGTTTACCCGCGAGTAGATAGCACGCTCGGGAGGCAACGTGGCTGCTTACCAGACCGTGGTCGTCGGCACGGACGGCTCGGACTCCTCCTACCTCGCAGTCGATCGCGCCGCACGGATCGCCGCGGACAGCGAGGCGACGCTGGTCATCGCGTGCGCGTACCACCCGGCCCGAACCGAGGACGTCTCCCGCGCGCAGGACGAGCTCGGCGACGACGTCGCCTACCAGGTCGTCGGTTCGTCGCCGGCCGAGGAGTCCGTGCGCACCGCGGCCGAGCGGGCCAAGCGGGCCGGGGCCACGCGGATCGACACGGTCGTGGTCGACGGCGAGCCGGTGGCCACGCTGGCCAAGGTGGTCGCCGAGCGGTCCGCGGACCTGCTGGTCATCGGCAACCGCGGGCTGAACACGCTCGCCGGCCGGATCCTCGGCTCGGTCCCCGCCGAGGCCGCCCGCAAGTCGAAGGTCGACGTCCTCATCGTGCACACCACGTGACCGAACCCGCCCAGGACGCGCTACGGCAGCGCATCGAGCGAATCCTGCTGGGCGGCGAGCGCACGTACACCCGCGCCGAGGTCGCCGAGCGATCCGGCGTGCCGCCCGAGCGGGCCACCGCGCTGTGGCGCGCGCTCGGCTTCGCGACCGCCGCCGAGGACGACGCGGTGTTCACCGACGGCGACGTCCACGCGGTGCGCACGGTCAACGAGCTCATCCAGTCCGGCCTCATCGACCCGGCCGCGGCGATCTCCAGCGCCCGGATGATCGGCCAGCACATGTCCCGGCTCGCCGAGTCGCAGGTACTGATGCTGCGCGACATCGTCGCCGCGAACCCCGAGCTCGCCGAACAGCGCCAGCTCGGCCGGCTCGTCGAGCGTCTGACGCCGGACCTCGAGCAGCTGCAGGACTTCGTGTGGCGCCGCCATCTCGCGGCGTACTCGGTGCGCATGCTGGTCGCGTCCGACGCGGAGATCGACGAGCGCCGGCAGGTCGTGGGGTTCGCCGACATGGTCGGGTTCACGAGCCTCACCCGGCGCTCGACCGAGGCCGAGCTGGTCACCGTGGTGGACCGGTTCGAGACGATCGCCGCCGAGGTCGTGGCGGACAACCACGGCCGCATCGTGAAGATGCTCGGCGACGAGGTCCTGTTCGTGGCCGACTCCCCCACCGACGGCGCGGAGATCGCGCTGACCCTGCTGGCCGTCACCGAGGCCGACCACGACGTGCCGCCGCTGCGGGCCGGCCTCGCGCTGGGCCGGGTGCTCAACCGGTTCGGCGACGTGTACGGCTCGGTGGTCAACATCGCGAGCCGGCTGACCTCGATCGCGCGCCCCGGCTCCGTGCTGGTCGACCGCGAGCTGGCCGACGCGCTCGAGGACGAGGCCGGGTACACGATCCGGCACCGCCGCCCGGTCGCGGTCCGCGGCTACGCCCGGCTGCGCTCGTCGAGCCTGCGCCGCGCCGGCGACGAGCCGCCGACGCTCGGTGAGTCCGCGCAGCGGCTCGCGGCCGAGGTCCTCGGCCTGGTCGGGGACGAGGAGGAGGAGCCACATATCCCCCTCGAACCCGACGACGACCGGCCCCGCCGCTCGCGGCGCAGGCGGCGCTAACCGAGCCAGTTCCGCAACGCGGTGGCCACCTCGCCGGGTACCTCCAGCGGTGCGAGGTGTCCGGCGGCCGGCAGCTCGACGAACGTCGCCCGGGGCAACGCCTTCACGAGCGCGACCGACTCCTCCCCCGGGATCAGCGCGTCCTCGGTGCCGCGCAGGACGAGGGCCGGCACGTCGGCCTCGCGCAGCGCGTCGAACGAGTCCGGCCGGGCCGCCATCGCGCGCTGCGCCCAGGCCACGGCCGCCGGCTGCTGGTCCGTGATCAGCCGGCGCAGCTCCGTCTCGACGTCGGGCCGCCGCTCCAGCGTGGTCGGGCCGAGCAGTGTGGTGAGCATGTCGTCGGCGAGCCGGCCGATGCCGTCGGCCTCGACCCGGTCGGCCATCGCGAACCGGTTCGCCCGGGCCTCGTCGGTGTCGGCGGATGCCTTGGTGTTGACCAGCACCAGCCCGCCGACCCGGGCCGGCGCGCGACGCAGCAGGGCCATCGCGACGTAGCCGCCCATCGAGCAGCCGCCGACGACCGTCCGCTCGACGCCGAGCCGGTCCAGCGTCTCGAGCACGCTGTCCGCGGCCGCGTCCAGGTCGGGCTCCGCGCCGGCCGGCGGCGCCCCGCCGAAGCCCGGCAGGTCCGGGGTGACCAGCCGGTCGCCGAGTGCGGGACGCAGGCCGTCCCACATCCGGGAGTCGAGCGGGAACGCGTGCAGCAGGACCACAGGTTCGGACAAACGCACGTGACCATCCTCCTTCGCCGGATGACATGATGCGGGACATGCCACTCTCCGTCCGAGCGGACCTCGCCGACCTCCCCGCCTACATTCCCGGCCGCAAGATCCCCGGGGCGATCGTGTTGTCCAGCAACGAGGTGTCCACCCGCGCGCCGGAGTCCGTCCTCGCCGCGATCGCCGCGGCGGCGGCCGACATGAACCGGTACCCGCAGATGGCCAACGACGACGTGCTGGTCCGGACCGCGGAGTACCTGGGCGTGGCCGAGGACCGGGTCACGATCGGCGCCGGCTCGGTGGCGATCGCCCAGCAGTTCCTGCAGGCGATGTGCACCGAGGGCCAGGAGGTGCTGTACGCCTGGCGGTCGTTCGAGGCGTACCCGATCATCACGCAGATCATCGGCGGGCGCAGCATCAAGGTCCCGCTGACCGCCGACTACCGCCACGACCTCGACGCGATGGCCGACGCCGTCACCGACGACACCAGGGTGGTCCTGGTCGCGAACCCCAACAACCCCACCGGCACGGCGATGCGGACCGCCGAGCTGGAGCGGTTCCTCGACCGGGTGCCCGACCACGTGCTGATCGTGCTGGACGAGGCGTACCGGGAGTTCGTCACCGACCCCGAGGTGCCCGACGGCCTGCGACTGGCCGAGGGGCGGGAGAACGTCGCCGTGGTGCGGACGTTCTCGAAGGCGTACGGCCTGGCCGGGGCGCGGGTCGGCTACTCGGTGGCGCCGCCGGTGCTGACGACCGCGGCGCGCAAGGTCGGCATCCCCTTCGCGGTCAACCGGGTGGCCCAGGCGGGCGCGATCGCGGCGATGGACGCGGCCGAGGAGCTGCTGGCCAGGTGCCGCCCGGTGACCGTCGAGCGGGAGCGGGTGCACTCGGCGCTGCTGGAGATGGGCTTCGAGGTGCCGCCGTCGCAGGCCAACTTCGTGTGGCTGCTGCTTGGCGAGCGGACCGCCGCGTTCAACGAGCACTGCTTGGACCAGAAGGTCGTGGTTCGCGCCTTCGCCGGCGAGGGTGCCCGGGTGACCGTCAGCGGGCTGCCGGAGGAGAACGACGCCTTCCTGGCCGCGGCACGTTCGTTCGCCGGCTGATTCTCAGGCGGCGACCAGCACGGGGCGGGTGGCCTGGTCGCTCGCATGGGTGCGGGCGCGCTCGGCGAACCGGCGGCGGGCCGCGGCGACCCGGTGCCAGTGCGGCGTCCGGTCTGCCGCCGCTGACGCGCTGACGTTGGCCAGCACCTCGGCGGCCCGCGCCGCGGAGTCGATCTCAGCGGCGGCGGCCGCGAACTCGCCCGCGTCGATCAGTGAGTAGGCGCGTCGCATCTCGGCCTGCGCGGTCGCGTAGATCGCGTAGGCGGTCAGGTTGTCCGCTAGCGAACCGAGTGGGTGAGACACCGGACTCTCCGATCTGTGCCGTCTTGCTTCTTCACTGACACGTCGAAGCAGCGACGACAGGATCGACACCCGGTCTCAAGATTTTTCGGCCACGCGGGACGTTGCCGAGATCGCGAACCTCAGGCATCCTGAAGTTGCACAACTACACAGCGCGAGCAACGCCCATCTCCTGGCTGTCGGTCGATCGTTTCCTTGGGGGTCCGATCGACCCGGCCATAACAGGAGAGAGGAGCCCACGCCGTGGGTGAGCTGTGGCTCGTTGGTGTGTTGTTGGGTGCGGCGTTGGCGCTCCGGAACCTGACCGAGTTGGTGGTCATCTTCTGGTCGCTGCGAGCTGACGAGAAGGGTCGCAGACACGCGATCCGGCTTCTCGAACAGCTGGGCAGAGGGCGCGGACGCAAGCCGCCGTAGGCGGCGTCGCCTGGTGGCGGCGGGTTGCAGACCTGCTGCCTCCAGGCGACTTCTCTTCGCGCTACCAGTACCGGCTGGTCGGGCGGCGGCGGTGGCGGGCCTGCCAGCAGGACTCGTGCCAGTGGCGGCGGTCGGCCACTCCCCCGGTCTCGTCCGCGGGCCAGACCACCACGTGCGCCGTGCCGGGGCGGATCTCGTGGTCGCAGCCCGGGCAGCGGTAGTGCTTCGTCGTCTGCGTGCCCGACACCCGGCGGATCAGCCAGTCGCCGTCCGGGGCCGACTCCAGCTGCTGCCAGCCGCTGACGGGAGGGCGGGGCGGCTGGGCGCGCCGTTCCCGGTTACGACGAGGCACGGGTGGTCACCGTAGCGGCAGGGCACAATGGTGCCGTGCCGACATACGAGTTCCGCTGCCACGAGTGCGCCACGACGTTCGACGTCCGGCGCCCCATGAGCGCGTCGTCCGAACCCGCCATCTGCCCGGACGGCCACACGAACACCGTCAAGCTCCTGTCCACCATCGCCCTCACCGGGGCCGCCGGCGACGGCGCGAGCATGCCCGTGGGCGGCGGCGGTGGCTGCTGCGGCGGCGCATGCGGCTGCGGTCAGTAGTCCCGAAAGCCCTTGCCGGTCTTGCGTCCCAGCCGGCCCGCGGTGACCAGGTGCTCCAGCAGCGGCGCCGGCGCGAACCCGGCGTCGCGGAACTCGTAGTACAGCGTGCGCTCGATCGCGAGTGACACGTCCAGCCCGACGACGTCCAGCAGCTGGAACGGGCCCATCGGCAGCCCGCAACCCACCTTCATCGCCGTGTCGATGTCGTCGGCGTCCGCGTAGTGCGCCTCGAGCATCTTCACCGCGTCGTTCAGGTACGGGAACAGCAGGGCGTTCACGATGAAGCCGGCCCGGTCCGCGCAGTGCACGGGGTGCTTGCCGACCCGCTGGCACACCGCCCGCGCGGTCGCCACCACCTCGTCGGCGGTGGCGATCGTCGACACGACCTCGACCAGCTTCATCACCGGCGCCGGGTTGAAGAAGTGCAGCCCCAGCACGTCCGCCGGTCGCGAGGTCGCCGCCGCGCACTCGATCACCGGCAGCGACGAGGTCGTGGTCGCCAGCACCGCGCCCGGCTTGACCACCTCGTCCAGCGCGCCGAACATCGCCCGCTTCACCGACAGCTCCTCGGCGACCGCCTCGACCACCAGGTCGCAGTCGGCCAGCTCGTCGAGCTCGACGACACCGCGGATCCGGCCGAGCATCGCCTCGCGGTCCTCTTCGGACAGCCGACCCTTTGCCACCTGACGGTCCAGCGACTTGCGCACCGCCGCGAGCGCCGCGTCCGCCTTGGCCGCCGACCGCGCCCGCAGCACGACGTCGAAACCCTTGCGCGCGAACACCTCCGCGATGCCAGTGGCCATCGTCCCGGTGCCCACGACGCCGACCCGCTGGACGTCCCGAGTGGACACTTCGGACTCGGCAGGCGGGCGCGGGGTGAGCACGTCGGGCACCACGGTCGGCGAGTCCACGCCGTCGTAGGAGTAGAAACCACGCCCGGACTTGCGACCCAGCAGCCCCGCGGTGATCATCTGCCGCAGGATCGGCGCCGGCGCGTGCAAACGGTTGCGGGACTGGCGGTACATCGTCTCGAGGATCTCGTACGCGGTGTCCAGCCCGATCAGGTCGAGCAGCGCGAGCGGCCCCATCGGGTAGCCGCAGCCGAACCGCATCGCCGCGTCCAGGTCCTCGCGCGTGGCGTAGCGGGACTCGTACATCGACACCGCGTGGTTGAGGTAGCCGAACAGCAGCGCGTTCGCGATGAACCCGGCCCGGTCGCCGATCACCACCGGCTCCTTGCCGAGCTTGCGGGCGAACGCCTCCACGTCGGCGACCACGTCCGGCTCGGTGACGACCGTGCGCACGATCTCGACGAGCTTGAGCACCGGCGCCGGGTTGAAGAAGTGCAGCCCGACGACCTTGCCCGGCCGCCCGGTGTGCACCCCGATCTCGGTGACCGACAGCGAGGACGTGTTGGACGCGAGGATCACGTCCGGCCGGCAGACCGCCTCCAGCTCGGTGAACACCCGGGCCTTCAGCTCCAGGTTCTCCGGGATGGCCTCGATGACCAGGTCCGCATCGGCGAGGTCGGCAAGCTCGGTCGTGTAGGTGATCCGGTCGAGCAGCGCGGCGCGGGCGTCGTCGTCGAGCTTGCCGCCGGCCCGGGCCCGCTCCGTCGAGTGCTCCAGGTGTCCCCGGGCACGCGCGACGCCGTCCTGGTCGAGCTCGACGCCGATCACCCGGATGCCGGTCCGCGCCACCACCTCGGCGATCCCGGCACCCATCGTGCCCAGCCCGACCACTCCGACACATCCGAACTCGCGCGCCATGGCCACCTCCGGTAGACCGAGGACCGGTTGCGCCGGATGCTACCTGCCAGTAACCAGAATGGCGGACCAGCCGTGGCGCGCCTCACGGGTGGGCCACGGCACGGTGCTCAGGCCTTGTTCACGCCTTGGTCAGGCCTTGGGCAACGTCGAGATCAGCGCCTTCGCGAGGTTCTTCGTCGCCACGCACGGGTCCTCGCCCTTCGCGGGCTTCTGCTTGTCGTAGAAGATCTGGACGATCTCGGTGTCGTCGCCGCCGAACTTGCGGTGCGCCCACTGCAGCTCGCAGCTGGCGGCCGCGGACGTCGTGGTCTTCTGGTAGCCGGTGACGCCGCCGCCGAGCGAGACGGGCTGGCCGCCGGAGCCCTGGGCCGGGTCGAAGCCGAGCCGCAGCCACAGGCCGAGGTTGGCGGTGCCGCTGTGCCAGTTGCACCAGTGCAGGTTGTACAACGCGCCGGCGTCGGTGCCGCTGCCGAGCGTGGTCCGCAGCGTCGCGTCCTTGACGGCCTCGCAGGGATCGAGCTCGAGCAGCGTGCCCTTGGGAGTGTCGTAGGTCGGCGGGTCGTTGCGGATGCGGTCGACCACGCCGGTCAGCACGGTCCGGCCGGCCTCGCAGAGCTTCTCCGCCTCGCCGCCGGCCTGGACGGTGATGCCGAAGTTGGGCTGGGTCGAGGTGACGACCGTGTTGAAGCAGGCGTCGCCGGAGTCGAGCTCGCTCTCGATGGCGGGCAGGCCGCCGACGTTGCCGTCGGCGTCCTGGGCGTTGCTGATGTTGTCGCCGATGGTGAGCGTGATGCTGAGGTCGGCGCCCTCGGTGTCGGTCATGTAGTTGCCGCACTCGGAGAAGTCGCCCTGGTTGTTCTCATCCGGCTCGCCGACGCCGGCCAGCAGGTCCTTGGTGAGCAGCGCGCACGGGTCGAGCGTGCGCAGCTTCTGGATGGTGAAGGCCGGGTCGTTGGCCTTGGGCTCGCCGGCGGTGCTGGTGCCCGCGCTGCCGCCGCCCTGGCCGGCCGGCACGGTGGTGCGCTCGGAGGTGACCTTGGTCGTGTCGACCGCGCCGCCGCAACCGGCGAGCGCGACCGCCAGCGCGGCGCCGGTCGCGGCCAGCAGGAGTCCCCTCACAGGTGCACCGTAGCCAGTGGGCGCCGGTCGTGTGAGGCGAACCCCGCGATGGCGCGACCGCGCCGCGTCGGGGTCGGTCGGTCGTCAGCCCAGCACGGTCCATTCGCGCTGGTCGTCACCGACCATCAGCTGCGGCGACTGCGGGTACTGGTCGCTGGGCAGCACCGTGCGGATGGCCGCGTGCCAGTCGCCGTAGGTCGCGTCGTGAGCCAACTTGGGCAGCGTGTCCAGCGCGGCGCGGGTGAACGCGCCGTTGAACCGGCCGCCGAAGTTCGCGTCGTAGCTGTACTCGGGGTCGTCGCAGCCGGAGATCAGCAGCGCGGTCGTGCGCGACATGCCCTTGGCCGGCTTCTTCTCCGCCTTGCGCGCCCGGTCGAGGGCGGTGCCGCTCAGGAACGGCCCCGGCGGCAGGAACCGAACGGTCCCGGAAGCCGGACCGCCGCCCATCGGCAGCGCGATCGACGCGACCGACCCGGAGTGGCAGGAGTCGCTGAGGAACACGACCTTGGCGCCTTCGCGCGCCGAGGAGAAGATCTCGAACAGCGTGTCGTCCAGCAGCGGACCGTTGTCGGCGAAGTCGTGCGGGCACAGCGCCTCGTCGCGCTGGTCGGGCTCGTCGCCGTTCTCGTCCGCCTGCCAGGTGCCATGGCCCGAGTACTGGATCACGACGAGGTCGCCCGCCTCCGCGGAGTTCACGGCCGCCGTCATCGCGTCGGCCATCCCGCGCAGCGTGGCCTCACCGTCGAGCATGACCGTGACTTCGTCGAAACCGCGCCCCCGCAACGCGTCCGCCCAGTCGTTGGCGTCGTTCACACAGCCCGACAGGTCGCTGTTGGTCCCCGGGTAGTCGTTGATTCCGATACAGAGCCCGATTCGTCTCATGGCACACCCCTCCGCATTTCCGCGACAGCGTTCGCCGGGGATATCGCCTGTTCCGGCGAGGCCGTAATGCTCCGGCGGAAATTGCCGAGGAATTCACTCAGAAGCGAGGCGAGACCCACCCAGTGTGTTCCCGACGCGCTCCGAGAGGTACTCAGAACAGGCGGAACTCGTCGGAGTCCATGCCCCGCAGGGCGTCGTAGTCCAGGGTGACGCAGCGGATGCCGCGGTCCTCGGCGAGCGTGCGAGCCTGCGGCTTGATCTGCTGCGCGGCGAAGACGCCCTGCACGGGCGCGAGCAGCGGGTCGCGGTTGAGCAGGTCGAGGTAGCGGGTCAGCTGCTCGACGCCGTCCAGCTCGCCGCGGCGCTTGATCTCCACGGCGACCGTGGCGCCACCGGAGTCCCGGCAGAGGATGTCCACCGGGCCGATCGCGGTCATGTACTCCCGGCGGACGAGGGTGTAACCGTCGCCCAGGGTGGTGATGTGCTCGGCCAGCAGGGCCTGCAGGTGCGCCTCGACGCCGTCCTTCACCAGGCCCGGCTCGGCGCCCAGCTCGAACTTCGAGTCGCTGAGCATCTCCTCGAGCGTGATCACCAGCTGCTCGCCGGCCTTGTTCGTGACCGTCCAGGTGCCGGGCTCCTCGGTCAGCCAGCACGGCGGGCTCATCCAGTTGAGCGGCTTGTACGCCCGGTCGTCGGAGTGCACCGACACCGAGCCGTCCGCCTTCACGAGCAGCAGCCGGGTCGCCATGGGCAGATGGGCGGTGAGCCGGCCGGCGTAGTCGACCTGGCAGCGAGCGATCACGAGACGCACGGCAGGCAGGCTAGCGGAAGCATGGTTCGCTTCGATCAGTCGCTACCCGCACCCTCACTCCCGCTCACAGGAGGCCCACGTCCTCGGCGGCACGCCGAGCAGCACGACGCCGACGGGACCTACGTGGTCGGCTTCCCGCCGGGCGCGAGCTGCGACGACGCCCACGAGCTGTACCTGCGCGTCGAGGACGGCTCGGTGCTGCGCCGCATGCCGGCGGGCGCGTCGGCCTGGCTCGGCCGCGTCACGTTGCCGGGCTTCACCGACGAGCAGGATGAGCAGCTGGCGGAGCTGCTCACCCGGCTCGCTCCGGACGGGTTGCCGGCGGCGGAGCAGCGGGAGATCCAGCAGCGCGTGGACGAGCTCGCCGCCGCGGTACCACCCGAGGCGCGGCCCTACGGTGACCGCCGGGTGTGGGGCGCCGGCCAGGCCTGGCCAGGCGCCGGCATGGTGGTCGTCGCGATCATCGGCGTCGGCGCCTTCGTCCGGCTCGCCTCCGGGCCGCGACGGGCGCCGAGTCGGAGCTAGTCGGGCCACTCCGGCTTGCGCTTCTCCAGGAAGGCGGCCATGCCCTCGCGCGCGCCGGGCAGCTGCGCGGCCGAGGCCATCACCTCCAGGGCGATCGCGTACGCGTCCGCCTCCGGGCGGTCCAGCTGCGCGTAGATCGTCTGCTTGCCGAGGGCCTTGCTCGCCCGGCTGCCGCGGGTCGCGCGGGCCAGCAGCTCGTCGACCGCGGCGTCGAGGTCCTCGTCGGGCACGACGCGGTTCACCAGACCCCACTCGAGCGCGGTGGCGGCGTCGACCGCGTCGCCGGTCAGCACCAGCTCCATCAGGCGCTTGCGGCCGACCGAGCGCGCCACCGGCACCGCGGGCGTGTGGCAGAACCAGCCGCCCTTGCCGCCCGGCAGCGCGAAGCCGGCCGACGCTGCGGCGACGGCGAGGTCGCAGGACGCCACCAGCTGGCAGCCGGCGGCGGTCGCGAGCCCGTGCACCCGTGCGACGACCACCTGCGGGATCGACTGGATCGTGCGCATCAGATCGGTGCACAGCGCGAGCAGCTCGCGTACGCCCATCAGGTCCCGGGACGCCACGTCGCCGAAGTCGTGCCCGGCCGAGAACACCGGGCCCTCGCCGGTCAGCACCACCCCGGTCGCGGCGGACTCGCCGGCGGCACGGAACGCCGCCAGCAGCTCCGAGAGGTGCTCGTGGGACAGCGAGTTGCGGCGCGCCGGCCGGTTCATCGTGATCCGGACGGTGTCGCCCTCGGTCTTGACCAGCAGGTGTTCGTACATGCCCGTCAGGCTAGCCGCGGTTGAGGACCGCCTGCAGGAACGTGCGCGTGCGCTCGTGGTCCGGGTCGGTGAACAACTTGTCCGGCGGCGCGTCCTCGACGATCTGGCCGCCGTCGAACATCAACACGCGGTCCGACACGTCCCGGGCGAAGTTCATCTCGTGAGTCACGCAGAGGAACGTGATGTCCGTGGTCCGCGCGATGTCCTTGAGCAGCGCGAGCACGCCGGCGACCAGCTCCGGATCCAGCGCCGAGGTCACCTCGTCGAGCAGCAGCACCTCCGGACGCATCGCGAGCGCGCGGGCGATCGCCACCCGCTGCTGCTGCCCGCCGGACAGCTGCGAGGGGTGCGCGTCGACCTTCTCCGACAGGCCGACCAGGTCCAGCAGCTCCCGGGCCCGCTCCTCGGCCTCCGCGCGGGACAGGCCGAGCACCCGGACCGGTGCCTCGGTGAGGTTCTGCAGCACCTTCATGTTCGGGAACAGGTTGAACTGCTGGAACACCATGCCGATCCGCTTGCGCACGGCCCGCTGGTACTTCTCGTCGGCCGGCACGAGCCGCTCGCCGCGCTTCATGTGCGACAGGCATTCGCCGCCGACCCAGATCTCGCCGCGGGTGACCTGTTCGAGGGTCATCAGCAGCCGCAGGATCGTCGTCTTGCCCGAGCCGCTCGGCCCGATGAGCGTGACGAACTCCCCCGGCTTGACCGCGAAGTCCAGCTCGTTCAGCACGACGACGTCGCCGAACTGCTTGACGACGCCATCGAAATGGATCATGACGTCGCCGGCCGGCGCGGTCTCAGACCGATTTGAGTGATCCGACACGTCGCTCCATCCATCGGGTGAGTAGGGACGCGGAGAAGCTGAGCAGGAGGAACACGACACCGGCGATCGTGATCGGCTCCTGCAGGCGGAAGTCCTTCGCGCCCTCCTGGGAGGCGGTGCCCACGATGTCGGCCACGCCGATGGTCAGCAGCAGCGGGGTCTCCTTGAGCATGGAGATCGTGTAGTTGCCCAGCGCCGGAAGCACCCGCGGGATCGCCTGGGGCAGGATGACCCCGGTCCAGGTGCGCGTCCGCGGCAGGTTGAGCGCCGTGGCCGCCTCCCACTGCCCCACCGGCACCGCCTCGATGCCCGCCCGGTAGATCTCCGCGGTGTAGGTCGAGTAGTGCAGGCCGATCACGATGATGCCGGTCGTCAGCGCGTCGAACTGCACCCCGAAGTCGGGCAGGACGTAGAACGCGAAGAAGATCTGCACGAGCAGCGGGGTACTTCGGATGACCTCGATGAACAGCCAGACCACGGTGCCCACCACGCGGATGGGAGACCGGCGCAGCAGCGCCAGCACCAGACCGAAGGCGTACGCGATGAGCGAGCCGAGGACCGTCGCCTGGAGCGTGACGAGCAGGCCGTCGCCGAGGATCAGCGGGAGCACTTCCCAGGCGTTGTCCCAGTTCCAGACCTCGTTGGCGCCCTGCATCAGGCCTCAACCCCACTCTTGCTGGCGGCGAGCTGGGTCTCCTTGCTGCCACCGATCATGCGCCGCAGCGACCGCGGCTTCGGCGGCTTGCGGCCGACCAGGGCGGCCGCGCGGCGCTCGATCCACCGCATGCCGGCCGTGATCAGGATGGCGAGAACGAGGTAGAGCAGGAGCACGAGGCTCCAGATGAGCAGGGCCTGGCCCGCCATGAAGCGTTCCAGCACCTCGCGCGCCTGGTAGGTGATCTCGTGCACGGTGATGATCGTCAGCAGTGCGCTGCCCTTGAGCAGCTGGATGAACAGGTTGTTGAACGGCGGCACCATCTCGACCAGTGCCTGCGGCAGGATCACCCGCCGCATCCGCTGTGCCGGCGACAGGCTGAGCGCGATGCCGCCCTCGCGCTGCGCCTTGGGCACGGACTGCACGGCGCCGCGCACGATCTCGGCACCGTAGGCGCCGAAGTTCAGCCCGAGCACGCCGATGCCGGCGGCCAGCGGCACGATGTCGTAGCCCACCAGGATCGGCAGCACGAAGAAGATCCAGAACAGCTGCACGACCTCGGACGTGCCGCGCCAGATCTCCACGTAGACGCGCGCGATCCCGCGGACGAGCACGAACCGCGACAGCATGGCCAGCCCGCCGACGAAGGACATCACCGTGGCGATCGCGATGCCGCCGACGGTCGCGCCCACCGTGATCGGCACGCCCGCGAGCAGGGTCTCCAGGAAGAATGGCAGGTCGTCGAACACGTCCCGCCGCCTACCGGCCCCGGACCGGCGTCACTCGCCGGCGCACAGCTTCTCCGTGGTCACGTCTGCCGGCGGCAGGTTGTCCTCGGTGAACCCGAACGGCTCGACGACCTTCAGCCACTCGCCGCTCTCGTGCAGCTTGGTGAGCTCCGCGTTGAACGCGTCGATCAGGTCGTCCTCGCCCTTGCGGAAGACGAACCCGCCAGCCTGGACCTGCTCCTTGCCGTCGAGCACGGGCACGAAGCCGTCAGTGACCTCCAGCGGCGCGTCCGGGTTGTCCTTGATCAGCTGCCGCAGCGAGATGTCGGTCAGCGCGCCGCAGTAGGCCCGCTGGTCTCCCAGCGCCTGGAACAGCTCCGCCTGGCCGGAGTAGGTCTGGATGTTGGCCTTCGCGACACCGGACGCCTCGGCGACCTGCTGCTCGATCGTGCCCGACAGCACCGCGAGCTTGAGCCCCTTCGCCTTCAGGTCGTCGAAGTTCTTGACCTGCTCGGGGTTGCCCTTGGGCACCATGAACGCGGTCAGCGTGACGTAGTCGACCACGGAGTACGCGGCCTGCTCGCACCGCTCGGGCAGGATCGCCATGCCGGCGGCGACCATGTCGTACCGGCTGGCGTTGAGCGATGGGATCAGCTGGTCGAACTCGACCTGCTCGGCCTCGACCTCGGGGATGCCCATGGCCTTGAAGACCGCCTTGGCCACCTCGGGCGCCTCGCCGGTGACCTTGCCGTTGTCGGTGAAGCCGTAGGGAATCTCCCCGGCGATGCCGACCTTGACGGTCTTGGCGTCCTTGATGCGCTGCAGGGTGCCACCCTCGCCGCTGCCGGTGTCCGCACGCTCCGAGCACGCCGACAGCAACACCGGCCCGCCGAGGGCCACCGCGCCCAACGCCGCACCGCGCCTGAAGAGGTCCCGCCGTGTCCAGTTATCGGTCGCCATGGTGATGTCCCTTTTCGCTGTCGAACCCGGCGTTCTCACGTCGCTCTCACGTCCTAGTTGGGGACCGAACGTAGGGCCAACGTCGAACCGGGTCAAAGCCCTGCTGCAAGATCAGAAAGGCCGTTAGCAAACCGAGACCTCACCGGCGGGAACAGCGCGCCGGCGCACCCCGAGTCGTGACCTCAGGCGCCGGCGCACGCCTTCTCGGTCGTGAGGTCCGGCGGCGGGACGTGCTCCTCGGCCAAGCCGAACGGCGAGACGATGGACAGCCAGTCGCCGCTCGCGTGCAGGTCTCGCAGGCGGTTGTTGAACGATTCGAGCAGTTCCGTCTTGTCCCGGGGGAACGCGAACGCGCCGACCAGAGGCAACCGCCCGGGTGGCGTGAACGGCTTGGCGACCGTGAGCGCGTCGCCCTCGGACTTGACCAGCGTGCGAGAGCTGATGTCGTCGAACGCGGCGCAGTCGGCCTGGCCCCCGCGGACGGCGTCCATCATCTGCAGCGGGTCGGGCAGCGCGACGATGTTGGCCGGGTTCACGCCGGCCGTGGTGGCGTCGGTCTGCTCCGGCAGGCTGGACATCACGGCGACCTTCGCGCCCTTGGCCTGGATGTCGGCGTAGGTGTTGAGCCCCTTGGGGTTGCCGCCGGGCACGATCAACGCGGTGCCGGAGACGTAGTCGGGAGTCGTGAAGGCGACGCTCTGGCAGGTGTTCTTGTCGATCGTGAGGCCGCCGACCATGTCGAAGGCGCCGGCCGCGATCCCCGCGTAGAGCGCCTGGACGTCGGCCAGGACCTGGAACCGCAGGTCGGTGACGCCGAGCTGGCCGAGCACCGCGCGGGCCACCTCGGGCACCGCACCGCTGATCTCGCCGCCCTCGATCACGAACGGCTCGTACCTCAGCACTCCCATGGCCAGGCTGGCGGACTCCTCGGGCGCGGAGCTCGGGACCTCCTCCTCCGCCGCGGGCCGGGCGTCCGGATCGGCCTGGGGCGTGCCACCGAGCTTCGACGAGCAGCCCGTCACGGCCGCCGCACCGAGAACCGTTGTGGTGTAAAGGAAACGGCGCCGCGTCCAGGCCATGTGGTCACCCCGAGGTCGTGGGAATCCCGTGTGCCTCCCGGACCACGTCCACGATCTCGTTCATGATCCCGGTGAGCTCGTAGTCCTTGGGCGTGAACACCCTAGCCACCCCTCGCTCGCGCAGGACCTCGGCGTCCTGGGGCGGGACGATGCCGCCGACCACCACCGGCACGTCGTCCGCGCCCGCCGCACGCAGCCCGTCGACCACGTCGGGCACGACCGCGAGATGCGAGCCGGACAGGATCGACAGGCCCACCACGTGCACGCCCTCCTGCACGGCGGCCGCCACGATCTCCTCGGGAGTGAGCCGGATGCCTTGGTAGACGACCTCGAAGCCGACGTCGCGGGCCCGCACGGCGATCTGCTCGGCGCCGTTGGAGTGGCCGTCGAGGCCGGGCTTGCCGACGAGCATGCGCAGCCGGCCGCCGAGCTCGTCACCCGTGACCCGGACCCGGTCCCGGACGTCCGCGAGCTCGCCGGACGCCTCGCCGGACGCCGACGCGCCGGAGACCCCGGTCGGCGCCCGGTACTCGCCGAAGACCTCGCGCAGGGCCCCGGCCCACTCGCCGGTCGTGACGCCCGCCTTCGCGCACTCGAGCGTCGCCTCCATGAGGTTCGTGTCACCGCGCGCCGCGGCGGTCAGCAGCTCGAGCGCCTTGTCCACTTCGGACCCGTTGCGCTGCGCGCGCCAGTGTTCGACCGCATCGACCGCCTCACGCTCGACCTCGGGCTTGATCGTCTCGATGGCGCCCTCGCCCTCGAGCGGGCTGGGTTCGGTGGTGTCGAAGCGGTTCACGCCGACGACGACCTCCTCGCCGGCCTCGATCCGCCGGCGCCGCTCGGCGAGGGAGGCGACGAGCTGGGTCTTCATGTAGCCGCTCTCGACCGCCGCGACCGCACCGCCCATCTCCTGGACCCGCTCGATCTCCGCCTTCGCCCCGGCGACGATCGAGTCTACTTTGGACTCGATGACCGGCGAGCCGTCGAAGATGTCCTCGTACTCCAGCAGGTCCGTCTCGTAGGCCAGCACCTGCTGCATGCGCAGCGCCCACTGCTGGTCCCACGGGCGCGGCAGGCCGAGCGCCTCGTTCCACGCGGGCAGCTGGATCGCGCGGGCGCGGGCGTTGCGGGACAAGGAGACGGCGAGCATCTCGAGCACGATGCGCTGCACGTTGTTCTCCGGCTGCGCCTCGGTCAGCCCGAGGGAGTTGACCTGTACGCCGTAGCGGAACCGGCGGTGCTTCGGGTTCTCGACGCCGTAGCGGTCGCGGGTGATCTCGTCCCACAGCTGCGCGAAGGCACGCATCTTGCACAGCTCCTCGACGAACCGCACGCCGGCGTTGACGAAGAAGGAGATGCGCGCGACGACGTCGCCCATCTTGTCCTGCGGCACCTGCCCGGAGTCGCGGACCGCGTCGAGTACGGCGATGGCCGTGCACATCGCGTAGGACACCTCCTGGACGGGCGTGGCGCCGGCCTCCTGCAGGTGGTAGCTGCAGATGTTGGTGGGGTTCCACTTCGGCACGTTGGCGACGGTCCAGGCGACCATGTCGGTGATCAGCCGCAGCGACGGGCCGGGCGGGAAGACGTAGGTGCCGCGGGAGAGGTACTCCTTGATGATGTCGTTCTGCGTGGTCCCGGTGAGCTTTGCGACGACCTCGTGCCAGTCGGCTCCCTCCTCCTCGGCCTGCTCCTGGGCGAGGGAGACGTAGAGGGCGAACAGCCACATCGCGGTGGCGTTGATGGTCATCGAGGTGTTGGCCTCGGCCAGCGGGATGCCGTCGAAGAGCTGGCGCATGTCGCCGATGTGCGCGACCGGCACGCCGACCTTGCCGACCTCGCCGCGGGCGAGGACGTAGTCGGGGTCGTACCCCGTCTGCGTGGGCAGGTCGAAGGCGACCGACAGCCCGGTCTGCCCCTTGGCCAGGTTGCGCCGGTAGAGCCGGTTCGACGCCGCCGCCGAGGAGTGCCCGGCGTAGGTGCGCATCACCCACGGCCCGTCGCGCTGGTCATCGGTCGGATACGGCATCGGCACCTCCGTCGGACCCGTCCACATGAGGGTCTTCTGACTGTACTGGCGGGTAACCGCTGCTGCCCTGGTGCCGTTCCTCACAGACCCGATCGAACGCACTACGGTCGCGCGCATGGCACCCGCCGGGCGCGAGTTCCGCCTCTACCGCTACTCCGGTCTGCTTTGCCGGCACGACCTGCTGGTGCGGGTCGACCGGCCCGCCTACCCGAACGCGGACCAGGGCGCCGAGGACGCCGCGGACGACTTCGCCGACTCGGCAGCCGAGCACCTGCGCGGGTGGTGGGCGCGCCGGCTGCTGCCGCGGGACTGTTCCCGCGAGCACCGGGACCGGCTGCTGGGCACGATGGACGGCGAGCCGCCGACCGAGGACACACTCGACGGGCCGGGGCTGCGCCGGTGCCGGGTGTGGGTGGCCCGGCACGGCGACTCCGAGTGGCTGGTGCTCGGCGAGGCCACGTCGGAGGAGGAGTTCTGGCGGGCCGTCGCCGAGGACGACGGGCGCGAGCCCGACCGGCCGGCCGTCGCGCACGACGTCTACCTGCTCGCCGACGAGGACGGCCGCGGAGATCTCCGCGACGCCTAGCGCCAGCCGTCCCGACCGGGGTTCAATGCAGCCACTACCCGGGGCCGGGGTGAGTCGAAGGACATCACTCATGAGAAGAACGTCGAGAACGTCGCTCGGACTCGCCGTGGCGGCCGCCGCGGCTCTGGTGGCGGGCACCGGTCAGGCATCAGCGATCAACTCCTACAACGCGACCCCGGCTCCGGAGCGCACCGAGGTGGGCGCGCTCGTCGCCACCTGGGACGACGACGATCCGGCCACGCCCGACCAGGTGGACTGGGTCTGCTCGGGCACGATGGTCGACGCGAACACGTTCCTCACCGCGGCGCACTGCACCGCCGCGTTCACCTGGCCGCCGAACGTGCGGTTCTACGTGTCGCTCGAGCAGGACGTGCAGGCGGCTCTCGACGCGGCCGAGGCGCAGCACCCCGGTGACCCGACGGCCGTCGCGCAGGCGGTCGGCGTCGAGGGCGTGGCGCACACCGAGCCCGGCTACCCCGGTCCCGCGTCGGACTCGCACGACATCGCCGTCATCGAGGTTCCCGCGGCCGCGATGGCGGCGCGCTGGACGTTCACGCCGGCGACGCTGCCCGCCGCCGGCCTGCTCGATCGGCTCGGCAACCGCGCACTCGACGCGACCGGGTTCGTGGTCGTCGGGTACGGAACCGAGGAGGCCCAACGCGGGCCAGGCGGGCACGTTCACCCCGGCGGCGGCGTGCGGATGAAGGCACCGGAAGGGTTCAACGCGCTCAACAAGACCTGGATCCGGCTCGACATGCACGAACAGCACGGCAACGGCGGAGCCTGCTACGGCGACTCCGGCGGGCCGAACTTCGCGGTGCTCGGCGGCGAGCTGGTGCTCGTCTCGACGACGATCACCGGCGACGTCCCGTGCTACGCCACGAACGTCACGTACCGGACCGACACCGCGACGGCACGAGCCTTCCTGGCCCCCTTCGTGGCGCTTCCGTAGCTTCCTTCCTGCCACGGTGCACGCGACAATGGTTGCGTGGGCTACTACACGCTGTTGATCCCGCTGGGAGTGCTCGCGCTGCTGGCCCTGGTCCTGCGGTGGGCGTCGAGCCTGGACACCGACAAGGCCCACCGCAAGGACTACGGGCTGCTGCGCGAGGTGGCGAAGGTCCCGTCCTCGACGGCGGCGCGCGTGGTCGAGACGCAGCTCAGGCAGGCCGGCGTCTCGGCGACCACGGTGCCCGCCGAGGACGGGGACGGGCTGCGGATCCTCGTGTTCCCGAGCGACGAGGCCGTTGCCATCGATGTGTTGCTGACGAACCCCTCCTAGTCACGAACCTTTCCCGGCGGGCGCACCAGGGCGCACGCTGTAGCCCATGACCGATGTGCTGCGGGCAGGCGAGGCGGCACGCGTGGCCGGAGTGGACGAGGCGGTGTCGCTGGACGAGCTGCGGCTCGCGGCGCGCAACCACGGCATGCCGCTCGAGGCGCTGCGCCACGACCTCACCCCGCCCGGCCTGCACTACCTGCTGGTGCACTACGACATCCCGTTCGTCGACCCGTCGTCCTGGCGCCTCCAGGTCGGCGGGCACGTCCGGACGCCGCTCACACTCGACCTCGCCGACCTGCACGACCGGCCCCGAGTGTCGCGGACGGTGACGCTGGAGTGCGCCGGCAACGGGCGCGCCCGGCTGCTCCCCCGCCCGGTCAGCCAGCCCTGGCTGGACGAGGCCGTGGGCACCGCCGAGTGGACGGGCTGCTCGCTCGCGGCACTGCTCGACGAGGCGGGCGTGCTCGACGGCACGGTCGATGTCGTCTTCACCGCGCACGACCACGGCACCGAACGCGGCGTCGAGCAGGACTACACCCGCGCGCTCCCCATCGCCGAGGCGCTGTCCGGCAACGTGCTGCTGGCAGACGAGATGAACGGCGCGCCGCTGCCCCCGCAGCACGGCGCGCCGGTGCGGCTGGTCGTGCCGGGCTGGTACGGGATGGCGCACGTGAAGTGGCTGCGCGACATCGCCGTCCTGCCGTCGCGGTTCACCGGGTACCAGAACGCGGTGGCCTACCGCCTGCGCGCGGACGCCGACGACCCCGGGGTGCCGGTGTCGCGGATCCAGCCGCGTGCCCTGGTCGTCCCGCCGGGCTTTCCGGACTTCATGACGCGCCGGCGGATCGTCGACGCGGGGGCGGTCGAGCTCTTCGGCCGGGCGTGGTCGGGGCGCGCACCCGTGGTCGGCGTCGAGCTCAGCGTCGACGACGGGCTGACCTGGACGCCGGCCGCGCTGGGCCCCGAGACGTCTCGGTTCGCGTGGCGGTCGTGGTCGTTCGCCTGGGACGCGGTCCCGGGCGAGTACACGCTCCGCGTGCGCGCCGCCGACACCGAAGGCGTGCAACCGGTCGACCAGCCGTGGAACCTGCAGGGCATGGCGAACAACATGGCGCAGCGGGTGGCGGTCACGGTCCGCTGAACCAGGGCGGGCCGCCGGCCGGCGACCCGCCCATCTGTCCTAACGGGACGGATGCACCACGCCCGCGGCGCTGCCGCCCCGGCGCTTCGGCTCGCCGGCCGCGACCACCTTGCCGTGGCCGACGAACTCCAGGCCCGACGCGACACCGATGTCACCGCTGGTCCTGATGTCCGGGTCCAGCGGCGAGGTGTTGTTCACCGCGAGCGTGTGGCCAAGAGCCTGCAGCTCCGCGACCACGGGTAGCTCCAGGAACGCCGGCTCCACCTGTGTCGTGGCCGAGTTGCGCTGCGAGGCGCGCGGCGCGGCGATGGCCTCCGGCAGCGTCATGCCGAGGTCGACCCGGTTGACCAGGATCTGGATCACCGTGGTGATGATCGTCGCGCCGCCCGGGGAGCCGACGGCCAGGAACGGCTTGCCGTCCCGCAGCACGATCGTCGGGGACATGCTCGACCGCGGACGCTTGCCGGGGGCCGCCAGGTTCGGGTCGGGCGCGTCGCCCTGCGTCGGGGCGAAGTTGAAGTCCGTCAGCTCGTTGTTGAGCAGGAACCCGCGCCCCGGCACGACGATGCCGCTGCCGCCCAGCTGCTCGATGGTGTTCGTGTACGACACCACGTTGCCCCACTTGTCGCTCACCACGAAGTGGTTGGTGTGCACACCCTGGTTCACGTCCGGCGTCGCGGCGCCGGTCGCGGTGCAGGTACCCGGGCCGTTCGGGTCGCCCGGGGGCACCGGGCTCGTCGCGGCCTGGGCCGGGTCGATCTCGCACGCGCGCTGGGCCGCGAACCGGTCCGACAGCAGCTGCCGCTGCGGAACGTCCACATAGGCCGGATCGCCGATGAAGCGGCCGCGGTCGGCGAACGCGAGCCGGGTCGCCTCCAGGTAGTGGTGCAGCGCCTGGGCACGGTCCATCTCGGACAGGTCGAACCTCTCCAGGATGTTCAGCGACTCGCCCACCGTGATGCCGCCGCTGGAAGACGGCGCCATGCCGTACACGTCGAGCCCGCGGTAGCTCAGGTGCGTCGGGCGGCGGTCGATCGTCTCGTAGTCGCGCAGGTCCCGCACGGTCATCAGACCGGGCAGCGGGTCGATCGTCGCGTCCGGGGCGACCGGCGGCGTGCGCACGGCGTCGACCATGTCGCGACCGATCGAGCCGCCGTAGAGCGCGCGGGTGCCGTGCCGCGCGATCTCGCGGTAGGTGTCGGCCAGGTCCGGGTTGCGCAGCTTCGAGCCGACCTCGGGCAGCTCCCCGCCGGGCAGGAACAGGTCCCGCGTGGCGCCGAACTGCCGGAACCGCTTCTCGTTCTGCCGGGTCTGCTCGCGGAAGGCGGCGTCGACGGTGAACCCGCGGTCGGCCACCTTGATCGCCGGGCGCAGGTTGTCGTCGAGGTCGAAGCGGCCCCACTTGTCCAGCGCCCGCTCCCAGGTGGCGAGCATGCCGGGCACGCCGACGCCGAGCCCGCTGGTCACCGCGACCGGGAACGGGTAGGGCTGGCCGGTCGCCGGGTCGACGAACATCGTCTCGCTACCGGCCGCCGGGGTCGTCTCCCGACCGTCGATCGTGGACACCTTGCGGGTCCGCGCGTCGTAGTGGACGAAGTAGCCGCCCCCGCCGACGCCCGCGACGTAGGGGTCGGTGACGCCGAGCGTCGCGGCCACGGCGACCGCCGCGTCGGCGGCGGTACCGCCCTTGCGCAGCACGTCGAGGCCGGCCTCGGTCGACTCGGCGGTGTCGGACACCACCGCGCCCCCGTACCCGACGGCGACCGGCTGCTTGTCCGGCGGCCGGTGGTCGGCCGCGGCGGCGGTGCCGCCGGCCGCGAGCGCCGAGACGAGCAGGACTCCTACGGACAAGGCAGAACCGATCCGGCGGGCACGCATGCCGACCCCTTCCAGTGGTGCGAAGTGCCTCACTGTCTTACCCGTCGCGCGCCCCGCGCACAACGATCATTTCTCGGCCGCCTCGTGGTTCGACCGGCCCGGCCCCGGGTACCCGAATCGGGCAAAGGGGATCCCACGAGAGCGAGGCGTCCATGCTGCTGCCCTACGCGGCCGCGGAACCGACCGGCGTCGCCGGCTTCGCGGTCGACGTGATGGACAAGCTGGGCGGGTTCGGCGCCGCGCTGCTGGTCGGCATCGACAACATCTTCCCGCCGATGCCGAGCGAGCTCGTGCTGCCGCTGGCCGGGTTCGCGGCGAGCCAGGGTTCCATCTCCATCGTCGGCGCCATCCTGTGGACCACCGCGGGCTCGGTCGCCGGCGCGCTGATCATGTACCTGCTCGGCGCGTGGCTCGGGCGCGAGCGTGCGCGGGCGCTGCTCATGCGCGTCCCGCTGATGAAGGCGCAGGACTTCGACCGCACCGAGAAGTGGTTCGACCGCCACGGCACCAAGGCGGTCTTCTTCGGCCGGATGGTGCCGGTCTTCCGCAGCCTGATCTCGCTGCCGGCGGGTGTGGAGCGCATGCCGCTGTGGAAGTTCACGGCGTTGACGGCGGCGGGCAGCCTGATCTGGAACAGCGGCTTCGTCGTCGCCGGCTACCTGCTCGGAGAGAGCTGGCAGGTGGTCGACCAGTACGCCGGCTGGTTCCAGTGGGTCGTGCTGGGGCTGACCGTGGTGCTGGTGGCGGTGTTCGTGACCGGGCGGGTGCGCGAGCGGCGCGAGACCAGGACCGGCTAGGCGCGCTCGGGTGCGGCGTTCACCCGGCGGACGTCCGCGCCCAGGTTGGCCAGGTTCTCCACCAGGCCCGGGTAGCCGCGGTCGATGTGGAAGACGTCCCAGACGTCGGTGACGCCCTCGGCGCAGAGGCCGGCCAGCACCAGACCGACGCCGGCGCGGATGTCGGACGCCCACACCGGCGCGCTCGACAGCCGCGCCACGCCGCGGACCACCGCGTGGTGGCCGTCGGTGCGCGCGTCGGCGCCGAGGCGGATCATCTCCTCGATGAACCGGAACCGCGCCTCGAACAGGTTCTCCGTGATCATCGAGGTGCCGTCGGCGATCGAGGTCAGCGCGATCGCGAACGGCTGCAGGTCGGTGGCGAAGCCCGGGTAGGGCAGCGTCACGAAGTCGACCGCGGTGGGCCGGTCGTGCTGGACGACGCGGAAGGACTGGCCGTCGAGGATCGTCACCTCCGCACCGGCGGCGCGCAGCTTTTCCAGCACCAGGTCGAGGTGGTGCGCGTCCACGCCCCGCACGGTCACGTCCCCGCGCGTCATCGCGGCGGCGAAGGCCCAGGTGGCGCCGACGATCCGGTCGCCGATGACCCGGTGCTCGGTGGGCTGCAACGACTCCACGCCGTGCACGGTGAGCGTCGAGGTTCCCGCGCCCTCGATCTTGCCGCCCATCTGCAGCAGCATCGTGCAGATGTCGACGATCTCCGGCTCGCGCGCGGCGTTGTCGATCACCGTGGTGCCGTTCGCGAGCACGGCCGCCATCAGGATGTTCTCGGTGGCACCGACGCTCGGGAAGTCGAGCCAGATCTGCGCGCCGTGCAGGCCCTCGGCCTCGGCCACGACGCAGCCGTGCTCGATCTCGCTGTGTGCGCCGAGCTGGCGCAGGCCGTTCTGGTGCATGTCCAGCGGCCGCGACCCGATCGCGTCCCCGCCGGGCAGCGCCACGACCGCGCGCTTGCAGCGGCCGACCAGCGGGCCGAGCACGCACACCGACGCGCGCAGCTTGCCCATCGACGCGGAGTCCGCGCGGTGGTTGAGGTCCGCGGGCGTGGTGATGGTGACCGTGTCGGCCTCGATCACGACCTCGCAGCCGAGACTGCGCAGGACCTCGGCCATCAGCGGGACGTCCAGGATCTGCGGGCAGTTGGTGAGCGTGGTCGTGCCCTCCGCGAGCAGTGCCGCGGCCATCAGCTTCAGCACGCTGTTCTTCGCCCCGACGACGTCGACCTCGCCGGTGAGCCGTGCCCCGCCGTGAACCTGGAAGTGCTCCGTCACGAGCGCTCATCATGCCCCACCGCCGGCACCGGGCACGGTCCGCCCCGGTTGCTACCCTGCCGCTTTCGGCGGAGGGAAACGATGAAGGCGTTCTCGAGGCTCGCGAGCCCCTCCGGGTTCGCGCTGGTGCTCCTGTTGTTCCTGTTCCTGCCGTTCGTGTCGGTCGCCTGCGACGCGGGCAGCACCGACTACAGCGGCGGGCACCTGGCCGGCGGCGCGCGCCCGGACATCGAGCTCGCGCCCGGTGTGGGGGGAACGGCCAGGGACGTGGCCGCCGTGGTGGGAACCGACCAGGCGCCGGCGGCGGGCGCGCAGGCGCTCGCACTCGTCGTGGTCCTCCTGCTGGTCGCCGGCATCGTGCTGCCGTTCGTCCCGCAGCTGGCGCGACACGTGCGGCAGCGCAGGTTCGGCCGGGCGGCGGTCGCGGTGCTGGCCGGCGTGCTGCTGGTCGTCACCCAGAACGTCGCGCAGACAAACGTCGCGGCGAGCCTCGCCGACATGGCGCGGGACCTGCCGGGGACCGGCGCGACGCCGGGCGAGGAGGACATCGCCGACCGGTTCGTCCACTCCGGGGTCGGCTTCTGGATGTCGCTCGTCGTGCTGTTCGTCCTCGCGGTGGTTAGCGTGGGTCTCGTGTACCAGGACAAGCTCTTCCCCACGCCCGCGCACGCCGGCACGGCCACGCGGACGCCGGTGCGGACGACGGCACCGATCTGGCAGTCCGAGTCACCGGAGCCCACCGAGCCGCCCGCACCCGTCGGCCCCGCCGCACCCAGCGAGCCGCCCGCGCCGGTCGGGCCCGCGG
>NZ_JBOHGA010000062.1:0-30657 GCF_050699915.1 Actinophytocola sp. | reverse complement strand
CCGCCGCACCGTGCTGCGCGGCATGCTGGCCGCCGGCGCGTTCGCGGCGACCGGCGGCGCGCTCAGCGCCTGCGGCATGCCCGGCACCCGCCGGAACCCGGCCGACTGCCGCGCGCCGGACCAGTCGGAGAGCGACAAGAAGCTGGTCGTCTCCAACTGGCCGCTCTACATCGACGTGGCCGAGGACGACGAGACCCAGCGGCCGACGGTGCTGGCGTTCACCGAGCAGACCGGCATCGACGTCACCTACCAGGAAGACGTCAACGACAACAACGAGTTCTTCGGCAAGGTGCGCAACCAGCTCTCCGCGTGCCAGACGATCGACCGCGACATCATCGTGCTCACCGACTGGATGGCCGCCCGGCTGATCCGGCTCGGCTGGGTGCAGCCGCTGCAGAAGAACCGGCTGGCCAACGTCGACGCGAACATGCTCGACTCGCTGCGCGGCCGGTCGTGGGACGAGAACAACGAGTACGCCGTGCCGTGGCAGACGGGCCTCGCGGGCATCGCGTTCAACGGGAACGTCACCCCGGAGGTCCGCACGGTCGACGAGCTGCTGACCCGACGGGACCTGCGGGGCAAGGTCACGATGCTCTCGGAGATGCGCGACACGATGGGCCTGCTGCTGCTCTCCGAGGGCAGCGACCCGTCGAACTTCACCGAGGAGCAGTTCGACCAGGCGCTGAACAAGCTGCAGGCGGCCGTCGACTCCGGACAGATCCGTCGTTTCACCGGCAACGACTACGCACAGGAGCTCGCCAAGGGCGACATCGCCGCGTGCGTCGCCTGGTCCGGCGACGTCATCCAGCTCAACTTCGAGGACGAGCAGGTCCAGTTCGTCACGCCGGAGTCCGGCGTCATGCTGTGGTCGGACAACATGCTTGTGCCCAACGAGGCCACCCACCAGGCCAACGCCGAGGCCTTCATGAACTACTACTACGAGCCCGCGGTGGCCGCGGAGCTCGCGGCGTGGGTCAACTACATCTGCCCGGTCGAGGGCGCGCAGGCGGAGATGGAGAAGATCGACCCGGAGCTCGCCGCGAACCAGCTGATCTTCCCCGACGAGACGGTGCTGTCGACGTCGAAGGTCTTCATGGCGCTGAACGAGGCCGAGGAACGCATCTTCGAGGACAAGTTCCAGCAGGTGATCGGAGCATGAGCGATGGCTGAAGACCTGATTCTCACGAACGTCACAAAGCGGTTCGGGTCCTTCGTGGCGGTCGACGACCTGAGTCTGACCGTGCCGCAGGGTGCCTTCTTCGCGTTGCTCGGCGCCTCCGGCTGCGGCAAGACGACCACGCTGCGCACGGTCGCCGGGCTCGAGGAGCCGACCTCGGGCACGATCCGGTTGGGAGACCAGGACATCACGACCCTGCGGCCCTACCGCCGGCCGGTGAACACCGTGTTCCAGAGCTACGCGCTGTTCCCGCACATGTCCATCAAGGACAACGTCGCGTTCGGACTGCGCCAGCGGGGCATCAAGGACGTCGGCAAGAAGGTGCTCGAGATGCTCGAGCTGGTACAGCTCGGCAGCTTCGTGAACCGCAAGCCCGCGCAGCTCTCCGGCGGCCAGCAACAGCGGGTCGCGCTCGCCCGGGCGCTGGTGAACGAGCCCCAGGTGCTGCTGCTCGACGAGCCGCTGGGCGCGCTGGACCTCAAGCTGCGCCGGCAGATGCAGATCGAGCTCAAGCGCATCCAGACCGAGGTCGGCATCACCTTCCTGCACGTCACCCACGACCAGGACGAGGCCATGTGGATGGCCGACACGGTCGCGGTGATGGACAAGGGCCGCATCGAGCAGCTTGGCGCGCCGACGGACATCTACGAGTTCCCGACCTCGCCGTTCGTGTCGAACTTCCTCGGTCAGTCCAACCTGTTCGCCGCGGAGGTGACCGGCAAGTCCGGTGAGGACATCACGCTGACCGCGCACGGCGAGCGGTTCGCCGCGCCCACCGCGCGGGCCCGGGCCACCGAGGGTCGGGTGTGGCTGGGTGTGCGGCCGGAGAAGGTCCGCCTCGCCGAGCCGGGCCAGGATCCGCCGGCCGAACACAACCAGGTGCGCGGAGTGCTGACCGACACCTGCTACGCCGGCGTGAGCACCGAGTACCTGCTGAAGACGCCGTGGGGCCAGGAGATGTCGGTGTTCTCCGCCAACGCGTCGGCCGGCGAGCCGCTCGCGGAGGGCACGGAGGTCGTGGCGCACTGGTACCCGCCGCACTCGTTCGTGCTCGACCGCCCGGCCGGCGAGGGCGACGAGGTGACCCAGTACGCCGCCGACCCGCTGGGCGTGGCGCCGTGACCGCACTGGTCGGCGCGGCGGCCGGCGGCTCCGCACCCGGTACGCCGCCGGAGGTCCAGCCCGTCGACGAACCGGTCGCCGGCAAGAAGCGGCGGCGCTGGACGCCGTTCCTGTTGCTGCTGCCGGGCGGCCTGTGGCTGCTGCTGTTCTTCGTCGTGCCCTCGATCCAGCTGGCCGGCACCAGCCTCTACGACCGCGCGGGCAGCCTGGAGAACGGCTACAGCCAGGCCTTCGCCCTCGTCAACTACCTCGACGCGATCCAGGCGTACTGGCCGCACCTGGTGCGCTCGGCCGTGTACGCGGGCCTCGCGACGATCATCTGCCTGGTGCTCGGCTACCCGCTGGCGTACGCGATCGCGCAGAAGTCCGGCCGGTGGCGCAACCTGCTGCTGGTGCTCGTCATCGCGCCGTTCTTCACCACGTTCCTGCTGCGCACGCTCGCGTGGAAGTCGATCCTGTCCGACAACGGCCCGCTGGTGGAGTTCCTCCGCGGCCTGCCGCTGATCGGCGACGACTTCCGGCTGCTCGCCACGCCCGCCGCGGTCGTGTGCGGGCTGGTGTACAACTTCCTGCCGTTCATGGTGCTGCCGCTGTACGCGAACCTCGAGCGGCTCGACGGCCGGCTGCTGGAGGCCTCCCGCGACCTGTACGCGACGCCCGTGCGGACGTTCCGGAAGGTGACGTTGCCGCTGTCGATGCCCGGCATCATCGCCGGCACGCTGCTGACGTTCATCCCCGCGGCCGGCGACTACATCAACGCCGAACTGCTGGGCACGCCGAACCAGTACATGATCGGCAACGTGATCGACTCGGCCTTCCTGGTGCGCCTCGACTACCCGCAGGCCGCGGCGCTGTCGTTCCTGCTGATGGCCACGATCCTGGTGATGGTCTTCTCCTATGTCCGAGCGGCCGGCACAGACGAGGTGGTTTGACGTGTACCGCTTCTGGCGCTGGGTCTCCGACCACTGGGTGATGGTGGTCGGGCTGCTCGTGCTCGCCTACCTGTTCCTGCCCATCGTCGTGGTGTTCCTGCTGTCGCTGAACAAGCCCAGCAACCGGCTGTCCTACGACCTGTCCGACCAGTGGACGCTGGACTACTGGCTGCACCCGTTCAGCACGGCCGGCCTCGGCGACGCGCTGCGGGTGAGCGTCGGCATCGCGCTCGTCGCGACGCTGGTGGCGACGATCCTGGGCACGCTGATGTCGTTCGCCCTGGCGCGGCACCGTTTCCGCGGCCGCGCCACGACCAACGTGCTGATCTTCCTGCCGATGGCCACCCCCGAGGTCGTGATGGGCTCGTCGCTGCTGGCGCTGTTCGTCACGCTGCAGATCCCGCTGGGCTTCTGGACGGTCGCGGTGGCGCACATCCTGTTCTGCCTGTCCTTCGTGGTCGTCACGGTGAAGGCACGCCTCGCCGGGTTGGACCCGAAGCTGCAGGAGGCCGCGATGGACCTCTACGCCAACGAGTGGAAGACGTTCCGGAAGGTGACGTTGCCGCTGGTGCTGCCCGGCATCGCGGCCGCGGCGATGCTGTCGCTGTCACTGTCCTTCGACGACTTCATCATCACGAACTTCAACTCCGGCACCACGGTGACGTTCCCGATGTTCGTGTGGGGCGCGGCGCAGCGCGGGATCCCGCGTGAGGTCAACGTGATCGGCACGGCGGTGTTCCTGCTCGCATTCGTGATCGTGCTGGTGGTCCAGGTCCGCGCGCGGCGGCAGGCCAAGGCCTTGGGACTGTCGTGAGCGGAGCTTGCGGAGCGAACCATCAAACACAGGGCGACCGTGAACGGCGGCACCGAGCCTGTGAGGGGGCGTCGTGAAGATCCTGATGGTCGGCGCGGGGAGCGTCGGCTCGGCGGCGGTGGCGATCGCCGCGCGACGGTCGTTCTTCTCCTCGTTCGTGGTCGCCGACTACACGCTCGACCGGGCGCGCCGGGCGGTGTCCTCGGTGCCGGACAACAGGTTCACCGCGGCGCGGGTCGACGCCTCGTCGGCCGACGAGGTCACCGCGCTGTGCCGCCAGCACGACATCACGCACGTGCTGAACGCGGTCGACCCGCGGTTCACCATGCCGGTTTTCGAGGGGGCGCTCGCGGCGGGCGCGGACTACCTCGACATGGCGATGTCACTGTCCACACCGCACCCGTCGGAGCCGTACGCCCGCACCGGCGTGAAGCTGGGCGACCGGCAGTTCGAGGCGGCGCCCGGGTGGGAGTCGGCCGGCCGGCTCGCCCTGGTGGGGATCGGCGTCGAGCCGGGCATGTCCGACGTGTTCGCCCGCTACGCCGCCGACCACCTGTTCTCGTCGATCGCCGAGGTCGGCGTGCGCGACGGCGCGAACCTGGTGGTGGAGGGCTACGACTTCGCGCCGACGTTCTCCATCTGGACGACGATCGAGGAGTGCCTGAACCCGCCGGTGATCTACGAGAAGGACCGCGGCTGGTACACCACGGAACCGTTCAGCGAGCCGGAGGTGTTCGACTTCCCCGAGGACATCGGGCCGGTCGAGTGCGTGAACGTGGAGCACGAGGAGGTCCTGCTGATCCCGCGCTGGGTCGAGGCGGACCGGGTGACGTTCAAGTACGGGCTCGGCAACGAGTTCATCGAGGTGCTGCGGACGCTGCACAAGCTCGGTCTGGACAGGACGGACCCGGTCACGGTCGGCGGCGTGTCGGTTGCTCCACGCGACGTGGTGGCGGCGTGCCTGCCGGACCCGGCGGGCCTGGGGCCGCGGATGACCGGCAAGACGTGCGCGGGCACCTGGGTGCGGGGCCTGGACCCGGCGGGCGAGCCGCGTGAGGTGTACCTGTACCACGTGGTGGACAACGAGTGGTCGATGCGCGAGTACGGCCACCAGGCGGTCTCGTGGCAGACCGCGCTCAACCCGGTGGTGGCGCTGGAGCTGCTGGCGGCCGGGGCGTGGCAGGGGAGCGGGGTCCTCGGCCCGGAGGCCTTCGACCCCGTCCCGTTCCTCGACCTGCTCAAGGACTACGGCTCACCCTGGGGCCTGCGCTAGCCGGCGGTCGTGACCTTCCAGAGGTAGCCGTCCGGGTCGCTGAAGTAGCCGAAGTACCCGCCCCAGTTGGTTGCGGCCGCCGCCTTGACCACGGTGGCGCCGGCGTCCTCCGCGGTCCGCATGGCCTCGTCCACCTCGTCCCGGGAGTCGGTGATGAAGTGGAACGAGACGCCGCGGAACCCGGACCCCTCGGCGGAGACGCCGGCGTCCTGTGCCGCCGCCTCCCACTCGTAGAGCGCCAGCGACGAGCCGTCGCCCAGCTTGCACCGGACGAAGCCCGGGTAGTCCTGCTCGACGTCGCCGCCGAGGCCCTCCACGTAGAACTTCTTCGCCCGCGCCACGTCCCGCACGCCGAGCATGATCACGCTCACCTGTACCGCCACGGCCATCTCCTTCGCGCTGTTGGGCCGATCCGTCCGTCACGGTATGGCGGTCGCCGGGGGCGCGCTTCTCGATTCGTGACCGGTTGCGGGTCAGCCCTCGATGTTGTGCATGACGTGCTTCACGCGGGTGTAGTCCTCGAAGCCGTACATCGACAGGTCCTTGCCATGGCCGGAGTTCTTGAAGCCACCGTGCGGCATCTCCGACACCAGCGGGATGTGCGTGTTCACCCAGACGCAGCCGAAGTCCAGCTTGGCGGTCATCCGCATCGCACGGGCGTGGTCGCGTGTCCACACCGACGCGGCCAGGCCGTACTCCACGCCGTTCGCCCAGCGGATCGCCTCCGCCTCGTCGGTGAAGCGCTGCACGGTGATCACCGGGCCGAACACCTCGTCCTGGATGATCTCGTCGTCCTGCCGCAGGCCCGAGACCACCGTGGGGGCGTAGAAGTAGCCCCGGTCGCCCACCTGCGAGCCGCCCGTCCGGAGGTTCGCGTGGTCGGGCAGCCGGTCGACGAAGCCGCTCACCCGGGCCAGCTGGTTGGCGTTGTTCAGCGGGCCGTACAGCACGTCGGTGTCCGACGGCGGGCCGGTGCGGGTGCCGCGGGCCTGCTCGGTCAGGGCGGCGACGAACTCGTCGTGCATGCCCGGCGCGGCCAGCACCCGGGTCGCGGCCGTGCAGTCCTGGCCCGCGTTGAAGTAGCCGCCGATCGCGATGGCCTCGGCGGCCGCGGCGATGTCGGCGTCGTCGAACAGCACGACCGGGGCCTTGCCGCCGAGCTCGAGGTGCACCCGCTTGAGGTTGCGCCCGGCGGCCTCGGCGACCTCGCGGCCGGCGCGGACCGACCCGGTGATCGACACCATCTGCGGCGTCTCGTGCGAGACCAGCGCGCGGCCGGTGTCGCGGTCGCCGCAGATCACGTTGAGCACGCCGGGCGGGAGGTGCTCGGCGGCGATCTCGGCCATGAGCAGCGTCGAGGCCGGCGTGGTGTCCGACGGCTTGAGCACCACGGTGTTGCCGGCGGCCAGCGCCGGCGCGATCTTCCAGACCGCCATCATCAGCGGGTAGTTCCACGGCGTGACCTGCGCACACACCCCGATCGGCTCGCGGCGCACGTAGCTCGTGTGCCCTTCCAGGTACTCGCCGGCGGCGCGCCCCTCGAGGACCCGCGAGGCGCCGGCGAAGAACCGGAAGTGGTCGATCGCGGGCGGCAGCTCCTCCTCGAGGGTGAGCTGCCGTGGCTTGCCGGTGTTGCGGCACTCGGCGTCGACCAGGTCGTCGACCCGTGCCTCGAGCGCGTCGGCGAACCGCAGCAGCGCGAGCTGCCGGTCCTTCGGCGTCACGTCCCGCCACTTCTCGAACGCGGCCGACGCCGCCCGCATCGCCCCGTCGACGTCGGCCGCGCCGGACACCGGAGCCTGCGCGAACACCTCGCCCGTGCTGGGGTCGATCAGGTCCGAGTAGGCGCCGTCGGCAGGCTCGACGTACGAGCCGTCGACGAAGTTCCGCAGACTGGTCTTCTCGGTCATGACTGTGCCGCCTCCCCGGAATCAACCCGCGTGGTCACCGTGAGCTCGTGTCGTCCGGTCGAGGACGTACTTGTGGCCGGGTGGCGTCCCGTTCCCCTTGGGTGCGGTTGCGAGACACGCGATTCGTGCGGGTTCCGCGGTGCGCGGCGACCTGAGGTTGGCACAAGGGGCCTCATTCGAACTCCCGGGCTGTCTGGACGGACGCCGATCACGTTCGTTCCCTGCCATCCTCGCGACTGAATCCGCAGCAGACAAGCCCTTGGGCAACCGGATTCGTGTGTCAGGATGACTCATATGGGGGACAGGCCGTTCGACGCCCTGCTCGTCGACCTGGACGGCGTGCTGCGCCGCCGGCCGCTGTTGGCCGGGCCCGGCTCGTTCGCGCGAGGCGATCACCTGAGCTCGGTGCGCAGCTCGTGGGTCTCGTCGGGCAGGCGCGCCTCGTAGTAGATGCGGGTGCGGCCGTCGGGCAGTGGCAGGACCTCGAGGTAGCGGACGTCGATCACCGGCGCGTCCGGGTCGGCGACCAGCACGTCGCCGGACGGGCTGGCCAGGCTGGTGCGCTCGAACCAGTTCTCCTCGGCGGTCGCGCGGCCGTCGTAGCTCGCCCGGCCGTCCGGGAGCACGCTGGTCAGGCGCGCGCCGCGGGCGTCCCACTCGCCGGGCCGGCCGGTCAGCACGGTGCCGTGCCAGGCCCAGTCCAGTCCGTCGGCGCTCGTGGCGTACGCGGTGGACATCCGGTCCTCGGCGCCGGGCACGTCCAGCGGGTGGCAGCACAGCCAGGCGCGCCAGCCGTCGCCGTCGTGGTGGATCACCGGGTCCTTGACGCCGAACGTCCCGTCGCCGGTGAACAGCGGCCGGACCGGCGCGGCGGCGAGGTCCTCGGGTTCGGGCGCCTCGAGCACGCCGACCCACCAGTGCTTGGTGCCGGGAGTCGCGCAGCTGACGTACATGCGCCACAGGCCGGCCCGGACGCGCACGATCGCGGCGCGCTCGACCATCTGCGCGCCGAGCCGGGCGGGTTCGATGGTGCCGACTGTGGTGAGCCGCACGCCGTCGGTCGAGCGGGCGATGACGTTGACGTCCTGGTCGCCGCGGGTCCGGTAGGTGAGCACGATCGTGCCGTCCTCGTCGAGCGTGGCGCCGGGTGCGCCCGCCCACTGCTGCGGGCCACGGCCGGGGGCCGCGACGACGAGCTCTGCGTCTCCGGTGGGGAGGGGGAATTCGTTCATGGCTTCGAGCCTGCGCCGGCGCCGCCTTGATCAACAGTGGCAGCAATGCCAGTATGTCGGAAGTTTCTGCCATACTCGTGGGCATGCGTTCCGTGGTGGCGTTGGTGGGCGAGCGGGTGGCCGCGTTCGAGCTGGGCATCGTCTGTCAGGTGTTCGGCCTCGACCGGTCGGACGACAACCTGCCGGTCTACGACTTCGCGGTGTGCGGCTCGAGGCCCGGCGAGGTCCCCACGACGTCGGGCTTCACCGTGCGGGTCACTGATGGCCTGGACCGGCTGGTGGCGGCAGATCTGGTGACGGTGCCGGCGTGGCCGACGCTGGACGCGCCGGTCGAGCCGGCGGTGCTGGAGGCGCTGCGGGCGGCGGTCGACCGGGGTGCTCGGGTGCTGTCGGTGTGCTCTGGCGCGTTCGCGCTGGCCGCGGCGGGCCTGCTGGACGGCCGGCGGGCGGCGACGCACTGGCAGTTCGCCGACCGGCTGGCCCGCCGCTACCCGAGCATCGAGGTCGACCGGGACGTGCTCTACGTGACCGACGGCCCGACCCTGACGAGTGCCGGCGCGGCCGCCGGTCTCGACGCGTGCCTGCACCTGGTGCGCGAGACCCACGGCGCCCGCACCGCGAACGAGCTCGCGCGCCGCATGGTGATGCCCGCCCACCGCGACGGCGGCCAGGCTCAGTTCGTCGACCTGCCGGTTCCCGAGGCGGAGTCGGACTACGTGCTGGCCGACCTGCTCGACTGGATGGCCGCACACCTGGCCGAGCCGCTGTCGGTCCCGGTCCTGGCCACGCGCGCCGTGATGTCCGAGCGCACGTTCGCCCGCCGCTTCCGAGCCGCGACCGGGACCACGCCGCACCGCTGGGTGCTGGACCAACGCCTGCGCCGGGCGGAGGAGCTGCTGGAGGGTACGAACCTGTCGGTGGACCAGGTGGCGGACCGAGCGGGCTTCGGCGCTCCCGACACCCTGCGCCACCACTTCACGACACGCCGCGGCGTGAGCCCGGCCGTATACCGCCGCACGTTCCAGAATTAGTTGGACAGAATTTCCCCGACGATCACTGTGAACTTTCGGCTCTACCAGATCATGCCCGGATCCGGGATGATGAAGGCATTCCGGCAAGGCAAGCAGCGGGCGGAGGGGACCGACACATGAATTCGTCGAGCACCGAACCACCCATCGAATCCGAACTGCTCGACCTCGACGCGATCCCCTTCACGAAGGTCCGGGATCTGGAGGGCGACGAGCTGCGCCGGTCGACCCGTCATGTGGTCGAACGCACCAGCCTGGTGCGGGCCAGATATCGCAGCTCCGGCGCCGGAGGCGGCGAACGGATCGACTGATGAGTGGGCCGCCGGGTGACGATCTCCTGCCGGAGAGCCCCGCATTCCACAGCCTGTCCTGGGACGATTTCGACGCTTTCGCGCGGCTGGACGCCAACGCGGTCATGGTGCGCCGGCTGCGTCGCGCCGAACGGAGCCGGCGGAAACTGCTGCTGCACGCCCTGCTCGAGGACTCGGCGAAGATTCCCGGGCTTGTGGGCCCGCTGTCGCCGCTCGAGGTCGTGTGGGAACTGCTGGCACGCGTCGAATACGCGTCGCCGCGGTCCCTCGACCGGCTGATCGCCCACCCGTACACCGGGAGCTGGGCGGGCTACACGACGCGTCTGCTGCGTGACCGGATCGACGGTGTCTGTCCACTGTGGATGCATCTTGGCCACGTCCATGCGCTGGCCGCTGCGGCGGCCATGGACGCCGGGCTCGACTTCGAGATCGACGTGCCGATGTGGCAGGGGAGCGTGGCCCTGCCCTCGCTCGGCATGGCGCGCCTGAGCATGTCGTCCGCGTTCTCGACGGCCGTGGTCCGGGGAGCCGCGGGCCGATACACCGTCACAGGCGAGCATGGCTCGGTGCGACTGCCCAGACCCCTCGACGTGGACGCCGAGGGTTGGTGGAGCGTGCGGCGCCTGCGAACCCGGGCCGGCGGGTTTCGGTTCTCGGTTCGGCTCGACGACGTCGATCCGTACCGGGGCCTGTACGAGCCGGTTCCGCCGCGACGGCTGGCCGGCCCGGAGGTCGATCAGTGGATGCGGCTGGTGGACGAAGCATGCCGGCTGGTCGTCGACCACGTGCCCGACCTCGCCGAGAGCATGCCGATCGGACTCGTTTCGCTCGTCCCGGCGCCGCAGGTGCCGTACCGGAACCCGAGCGCGTCGACCAGTGAGGCGTTCGGCAGCGCGCTGGTCAGCCGCCCGACCGACGGTGCCGCGCTGGCCGCCACGTTGATCCACGAGTACCAGCACATCGTGCTGGGCGGCGTGCTGCACCTGACCCGCATCAACGGCGACGACCCGCGCGAGCGGATCTACGTCCCATGGCGCGACGACCCGAGGCCGCTCTCTGGTGCCGTGCAAGGGGTCTACGCGTTCGCCGGCGTGACGCGGTTCTGGCGCGAGCTGGCCGCGGGGGGCGATGCCGCGATGGCGCGGCGAGCCGCGTTCGAGTTCGCCCACTGGCGTCGGCAGACCTGGCGCGTACTTACCGTGTTGCGGGCCGACTCGGCGCTCAACGACGCCGGACGGCGGTTCTTCGACGGCCTGGCCGAACGGCTCGGCCCGTGGCAGGACGAGCCGGTGCCGCGCGACGTCGCCGATCTGGCCGTCGCGGTCGGCGCCGACCATCGGGCTGGTTGGCGGATCCGCTACCTGCGTCCGAGTCCGGACGAGGTCGCGCGGCTGGCGCGGGCGTGGGTGGCCGGCGAACCCCGACCGCCGCTCACGTTCGCGGCGACCGAGTTGTCGCCCACGCCGGTGCCGGACGGCTCATGGTCGCCGGCCCGGACCGACCTCGTCCGGCTCGGCCTGGGCGAGGGTGCCTCCCGCTCAACCGATGGCCTGGCGACCGTGGCCGATGCGACCGAGGCTGACGTCGCGTACGCGGCGGGCCGGTATCGGGAGGCGGCCGACGGCTACCGCACCGAGCTCGTCGCGGACCCCGACCGGCCGACGCCGCTCGTCGGTCTCGGCCTGGCGTTGGCGGCCCGAGGTCCCAGCGCCGCCGGGCGTGCGCTGCTGCACCGCCCCGAGCTGGTACGCGCGGTGCACCGGACGCTTCGCGAGCGGACCGGCCACCGGCCGACCCCGGAGCGGGTCGCCGCCTGGATCGGCCAGGTGGTCTCCGGCTAGAACCTGTCAGGCGGTTACCTCAGCGGCATGGGGCAGGCGGTTGGGCCGAGGTCACCTGGCTGGGATATGTCATCGCCGGGTTCGCCGAACGACGTCTAGTGCGCGGAGGAGGAAACCCCACCAACGAGGCGACGACGGCGCGGACTCGCCGAGCAGGCGCAGCCAGGCGGTGCCGGTGTAGTTCCTGACCGACACCGGGATTGCGCGGTAGGTCTCCGGTGCCGTGCCCGGGTCCTGTTTGATGACCTCGTCGTAGAAGTAGTCGGATACGACTACGGCCACGGTGCCGTTGGATTGTGCGAGGGCGTTTTTGACCTGGTCTGCATCCAGGATGCGGAAGGTCCGGTTGAGAGCGGGTCCGACCCAGCCATTTCCGTTGCGTCGAATGTCGCCGGCGTCCAGAGCGACTCGTAGCTTGAACTGCGCTGCGGGGCTGCGGTTCGCGTTGTATCGGCGGAGGGCGGCGACGAGTCGGTCGGGTAGCAGGTCGGCGAGTTGGTTCTTGGGCACGTCGGCCGGGACCAGGACGAGCGCACCGTCCCCGCGGTCCTCGATGGTGCACGAGTCGACGTCGACGCCGGAGTCCGCGAGGGCAGTCCTGAGGACTTCGTACGCCCCTTCCTGCACGGTCATCAGGTCATGGACGTTCCGGCTCGGGTTGGTGAAGTCCTGGACGTCGACGACCACGATCGTTCTGTGCTCGGGCCGCGACGTGTGCGGTATGAACCGGTTCTGGGGGCTGTCGGACATGTCGGGCATGTCATCGCTCGCAGTCTCAATGGAGGTCTGGATGGATTCAGATGTGGGCTGCAGAGCCACATCGTGGGTCGCATATCAATGTCTGTCCGCCCGGGACAAATTCGGCCCGGACAGGGCACGCATAACCACGCTCTCCAGAGCGACATCGGCCGAATTCTCCTGGGAACGTGCGGGGTCTGCCGTGTTATCTGGATCGGAAATGGCGTTCCTGAGGTGGCCGAGCACCGGAATTGCCTCACCGAAATGCGCGGCCGCCACTCGCACTACGCCGGCGGTCTCTGACCGCCGGCCGCCGCTAGGCAGCAGATCTTGGGCGTCCGCGGGGAAGGTGAGAACACTTGTATCCCAAGTGGACTCCTCCTTGTCGTGGACCGGCGGGTGCAGCACGCCACTGAGGAGCGTGGCGAGTCGCTGCGAGGGTGGCGTGGCGATCCGGCGAAAGTCGTTCACGTGCTTGTTTGCGTCGGGTCGGAACGCGGTGCCCACCGGACCGAGCCGGACGGAGTCACCGATAGGCGGTTCTGGTACGGCGTCGGTGTGGTTGGTGCCCATCCGGGCTTGGCTGGTTGCGGCGGTCTGGGCGCGGCCGAATAGAGGTGCCCGGTTGTCCGGGGGCAACTCTGCGTGCGGTTCGTTCACGCTCATCCGCGAATCCCCGCGGGGCGGGCTTTGCTGTACCGCCCCCAGCTCGTGCGAGCGGCGCACCGGACGCTTCGCGAGCAGGACGTGCTGGGCGGCTACAGCAACATCGGGTCGATGTCGCAGTCGGCTCGAGTACCCCGGCCGGCGGCCCTGGTGCCCGGGTGCCCCTCGCCGAGGACCTTGCGGTACCTCGCCAGCGTGGGCTCGTGGTACTCCGCGGCCTCCTCGGCGTGGCCTGCCGCTGTCAGGTCGAGGCCGAGGTTGAAGGCGGCCGCGAGCATCGTCGGGTGATCGCGGCCGCCCATGACCCGAGTGCCCCGCTCGAGCGCGTCCCGGTTCAGCACGATCGCCTGATCCGTCTCGCCCAGCGCGGCCAGGTCGCTGGCGAGATTGATGGTCGCGATGATCGCGTACGGGTGGTCCGGCCCGATGGTGGCACGGAAGTGCTCCAGCGCCCGCTCGTCCAGAGCCCGGGCCTCGGCGACCTCGCCGCGCAGCCGCATCGTCACCGCGAGGTCGACAGTCGCGGCGAACGTGTGTGGGTGCTCCTCGCCGAGGATGTCGCGGTACCGGTCGAACGTGTCCTCGCCGAGCGCCTTGGCCTGGTCCAGGTCGCCGGAGTGGCGAAGGTCGATCGAGTGGGCGAGCGAGCACGCCATGGTGGTCGGGTGCGTCGCGCCGTAGCTGCGCTTGCACTGCTGATACGCCTCGGTCGACAACTTCAGCGACCCCGTGTGGTCCCCGTGCTTGCGCCGGGCGACCGACAGCTGGAACGCGTAGGCGGCGTAGCCCGGGCTGTCCTCGCTGAACCGCAGTCGGAACGCCTCGGTGACCTTCTCCTGCTCGATGCGTGCCTGGATGTACTCGCCGGCCTCACGCCGGTCGATGATCAGTGCGACGTTCGTGGTGAAGGTCCGGGGGTGATCCGGGCCGAGAACCTCTACCCGGCGCTTGTAGGTGTCCTCGTCCAGTGCCTCGGCTTCCTGGTAGTCGCCGGAGAGCCGAAGGCTGAGTGCGTGCTGGTAGGCGGCGTTGAGCGTCTCCGGGTCGTCCTCGCCGAACAACCGCCTGGATTTGTGGTAGATGTCGCCGCTCAGCACGGCGGCTGCGGCGAAGTCACCCTTGGCCCTGTGGTCGGTCACGATGTTGGCCTGGACCGCCAGCGTCTCCTCGCCCTCCGCGCCGGACACCTCCAAGCGCAGTTCGAGGGTCCGCTGGTTGAGCTGCGCGGCCTCGTCGTAGCGGCCGAGGCCCCACAGGTAGAAGCCGAGACGCATCGCGACGTCGAGCGTTTGCTCGTGGGTCGGCCCGAGCTTCTCGGTGAAGTCCCGGTGCGCCCGCATGGCGAGGTTCGCGGCCTCCTCGTGGTCGCCCCATTGGAACAGGAAGCGCATCAGGTTGATGACGAGCTGGCGAGGCCAGCTGTCGCTGCAGTCGACGACGTCGGCCGCGTAGGCGTGGGGAAGGATCTCTCGGTAACGGGCCCAGTTCCGGCTCGACTCCGGGTCGTTGGGGTCGAGGCTCGCGAGGAGCTGGTGGGCGCCGTGGCGCATCTGCGCGTGGACCTTCGGGCCCATCACCCGGTTGCGGAGTACCAGCTGGACCAGGCGGTGGAGCTGGAGGGTGTTGTTGCCGTGGTCGATCTTCGCGAGGCCGTATCGGTTGATGTCCCGGATGGCGCGGGCGAGCTTGATCGGGTCGCGCAGCGCGGCGTCCAGCTCCTCGGAGATGGACACCTTGCTGGCGCCGCCGGTGAACAGGTCGCGCGAGATGGGCTCGGGGGAGAAGAACGCGCAGATGTGCAGGATCTGGTGTGCGGCGGGGTTGCGGGTCTTCAGCTCGTCGAAGGAGACGTTCCACGCCGCCGCGACCGATACCTCGTAGTCCGACGGGGTCGAGGTGTCGAGGATCTCCGCGACGGACTCGTCGAACAGTCGCAGGTACTCGCTGACGGGCATGCCGGTCACCGCGCGCCAGGCGGCGGCCTGCTCGATCGCCAGCGGCAGGTCGCCGAGCCGTTCGGCGAGCAGGTTCGCCTCCACCGGGTCGATCTCCGGGCCGCGCTTGCCGAGCAGCTCGATGCTCTCGTCGCGCTTGAACACCGCGAGCTCGAGCGGGCGGGCCACGCCGGCCCAGTCGGGGTTGCGGGAGGTGATGAGGATTTCGCCGGGGCCGTTGGCCGGGAAGAAGGGGCGCACCGCGTCCGGGCTCTCGGCGGCGTCGAACACGAGCAGCCAGCGGCGGAACGGGCGGCCGGTGCGCAGCGCCTCGCGGACGGCGGGCACCGCGGTGTTGGCCTCGGAGCCGCCTGGCAGGCCGAGCTGGCGGGCTAGCTCGGTGAAGCCGGCGCGGATGCGGGTGGGGTGCGCGGCCTCGACCCACCAGATGAGGTCGTAGTCCTGTAGGTGGCGGTAGATGTACTCGGTGGCCATCTGGGTCTTGCCGATGCCGCCCATGCCGTGCAGCGCCGAGGGCAGCACCGCGGTGGTGCCGCCGGCGGTCAGGCGCTTGCCGAGCTGGTCGAGCAGCTCGACCCGGCCGGTGAAGTTCGGGTTGCGCGGCGGCACGTTGCCCCAAACCGGCGGCGGCTCGTCGGGCTGGCGTCGGGCGAACGTCCGCGTGTTCCACGCGGACGGCGGATAGGCGAGCGGGGTGGTGACCGGTTCCTGTTCGGTCTCGGCCGGCCGAGTCACGTCGATGTCCACGTTCGTCGCCGGTGCGGCCTCGGCCGTGGTGTTCTGGGGGCGGTCGGCGCGCTCGGCCGTTTCAGGCATGTCATCGCTCGCAGTCTCGACGGTCTGGATGGATTCAGATGTGGTCGGGACAGCCACATCGTGGGGTATCGCGTTTCTGAGTCTGTCCGCCCGGGACAAATAAGGTCCTGAAAGGGCGCGCATAACCGCGCTCTCCAGAGCGACATCGGCCGAATTCTCGCGAGTGAGCGCGGGGTCGGCCGTGTTGTCTGGATCGGAAATGGCGTCCCTGAGGTGGCCGAGCACCGGAATGGCTTCACCGAAATGCGCGGCCGCTACTCGCACTACGCCGGCGGTCTCGGACCGTCGGCCGCCGCTGAGCAGCAGCTCCCGGACTTCCGCGGGGAAGGTGAGAACACTTGTATCCCAAGTGGACTCCTCTGTCTCGCGGACTGGCGGGTGCAGCACGCCACTGAGGAGTAGCTCCGAGAGGTGCTCCGGCCCGGCTTCGGGAACGAAATGTTGTCGTATGACGTGGGCCACGTCAAGTTGGACGGGGACCGCGGCCAGGAGTGTAGCGAGGCGTTGCGAGGGCGGGGTCGCGAACCGGCGAAAGTCGTTCACTCGCTGGTGGGCGTCGGGTCGCGCGAGTCCCGATGGGACGAACGTGCCGGGATTCGGCGTGGTCAGCAATACCGTGCTGTCCGTCGGCCCCCGCTGTTCGCCGGCCATCAGCCGGGCCCACCACGCGAGCCAACGCGGTTGGAGCTCGATCACCGGAACCGGTATCGCATCTCCAGGCACGGCATCCGGGTCGGGCTCGAGCCACCGGTCGGGCAGGTCGTACCGCCAGCGGCGGTTGGGTCGCAACGCGGTCGGCACGGACAGGCGCGCTCGGTGCATTTCGAGTCCGCAGCGACGCCAGAGCCACTGGGGCAGCAGGTGGACCACGGTCACCGGCAGGTTGCGCGCCCATCCGGCGAGTACCGGAGGCAGGACGTCGGGCCGCCAGGTTTCCCCGATGCCGTCGGTCAGCAGCAGCACCGCACGCCGCCCCGACGGGTCGAGCAGCTCGTCGGGGTCGCGCGGTGGCGCGCCGACGGTACCGCCCCGCAGCAGGGGTGACCGCGAACCATCGGCATTCTCGACCGTGTCGAGAAGCCGGACCTGAATCGAGCGGAAGGCGCCGACCCGTTCGAGCAACGAGATGAACTCGGCGACACGGGTCCGCCACAACACCATGGACGAAGAATTGTCGATGACCACGGTGATATCGGTTTGCCGCTCCGCACGCGAACGGGTGATCGGCCACCACTGGCCGGTCTCCATCGCCTGCTCGGCGGTGGCGTCCTCGTCCAGGACAATCGCGTCGTCGCGTTGTGACGGCACCATGCGTTTCAGTGGCCGGAGCGCGCGGAAATAGGCCAGCGAGTTCGGCAGGGCGACCTTGGCGCCGGCCAGTCCGCCACCCGGGACCACTCGGAGGTGCGGCCTCGCCACACTGTCGGGGTGGGTTGGCGCGGCCGGCGACTCATCGGGTTGGGGTGTTGGGAGCGGTGGCGCGGACTCGCCGCGGTCGTGGTCGTCCCGGCGCGGGAGCTCGGTGCTGTCGAAGGCCGGCGATTCGGGCTCGGGTTCGCGTCGTGGCCGCTCGGGTGCCGGCCGTTCGGGTGCCGAAGGCTCGGGGCTGGCCGGCCGGGTGGGCTCGATGGCCGAGGCGAGCCAGAGGATGTCGGCCACGTCGATCGAGGTGAGGTCTTCGAGACCCAGTCGGCTCACGGGCGACGGCGACGCGGCGTTCGGTGCTCCAGCCGGTGGGGCGGGACGCGGATCCGGGACGCCGAACGGCCGGCCCACGTCACTGCACCGTCGTCAGTCGGCGCCACAGGGCCTCCATCAACCGTCCCCACGCCAGGTCGTTGGGCTGGTAGGCGCCGGAGGTCGCCAGGTAGACGGCGTCGAGCAGCCGGTCCGCGGGCAGGCCGCCCTCGGCCTGGGCCTTGGCGGCGAACTCGGCGACGAGTCGGTCGCGGTGTTCGCCGTGGGGGTCCAGCAGGTGGTTGGCGACCATGGCGGCGAGCTGTTCGGGGTTGGGGTCCTGGATCTCGAGCTGTAGGCAGCGGCGCAGGAACGCGGGCGGGAACTCGCGTTCGCCGTTGCTTGTCATCACGACGATCGGGAAGGCGCGGCAGCTGATCCGGCCGGCGACGACGTCGGCCTTGCCGTGCGGGTCGGCGGTGTGGACGCCGATAGTGGGGGAGTGGCTGCGGGCGCGGGCCAGCTCGGGAATGGTGAACTCGCCGTCCTCGAAGATGCTCAACAGGTCGTTGGGGAGGTCGGCCTCGCTCTTGTCCAGCTCGTCGATCAGCAGCACGCGGGGTAGTCGACTCGGCAGGAACGCGGTGCCCACCGGGCCGAGCCGGACGAAGTCGCCGATCGGCGGCTCTGGTGTGTCGTCGGTCTGGTTGCCGAGCCGGGGGTGGCTGGTCGCGGCGGCCTGCGCGCGGCCGATCGCGTCGTAGGCGTACAGGCCCGAGGTGAGGGAGGTGTGGCTGGTGATCGGAAATCGCAGGACCCGGCCGAGGCCGAGCTCGCGGGCGATGCGGTAGGCCAGGCTGGACTTGCCCGTGCCGGGCTTGCCGGTGACGAGCAGCGGGCGGCGCAGGTACAGCGCGGCGTTGACCATGTCCAGCTCGTGCGGGTCGACGTCGCGGTCGCTCAGGTGGTACTCCGAACCCAGCCGGCGGGTCGCCTCGTCGTCGTCCTGCGGCGGTGTGTCGGGCTCGGGCAGCGGGCCGCCGCGGAAGTTCCGCCACGGCGGCGGCGGAGGGAGGATCTTGGTGAGGTCGATGTCGTGCATCGGCCGGCCGGTGCCGCGGTAGATCCACCAGTCAGGCGCAGCGAATTGAGGTGGCCGGTTGTCCGGCGCCACCTCAGCGTGCGGTTCGTTCACGCTCATCCGCGAATCCCCTACCGCTGGGACGCGATTGTCGGTTGGTCGAGAACGATTACCCGTTTTGGGTCGTCCCACAATATCACCAAATCGCGAACCAAGCTATTGTCGTTTTTCAGGATTTCGTTTTTCAGTTGTGCTGGCAAGTCGACCTGACCACTTCCTGGTAACAGTTCCATGATCAGGTCACGGAGCTCCTCCGGGCCGGCCGCCGGGTGCCACAGCACCAACGGTATTCCTGCCCGAAGCGCGGCTGTCAACCCGTCCGGTCCGGAGCCCGGATCCGGTTGCGGCGTAGGTGGTTCGACCATCACCAGGCCCACCCAGCGGGGGTCGCTCAGCACGTCGTCCAGCGGACTGTTCCGGTATCGCGATGGCCCGAACGGGTGAACACGGTCGGCGGACAACGACCGCAGCAGGAGGTCCCACCGAAGATGCCACTGCCGGTGCCAGTGTTTTCGCCGCATCCGTTCCAGTGAACGTCGAGTGATCTCATAGTCGAGATATAGCGGACGGGGGTCACCGGAATGATGCTCCTTACGCCATCGGTGCACCGGCAGGTAGAGCAGCGTGCGTGGAAGAAGGAATTCCACCGACGCGGAGATGGCCTGGCCGGCCCAGGCCTCTTCGGCCGCGAGTATCACCTCGTCCACCCGATACTCCAGCTCGTCCACGCCGACTTCGCCGACCTCGCCCCGCGCCGGCGGCCAGATGAGCGGGTCGTCCTGTCGCCAGTAGGAGAGCACGCACCGGCGCGGGTCGATCGCGTCCGGCTCGATCATGATCATCAGATGGACGTGCGGATCCTCGGGCACCGAGGTGTCCGCGGCGTCGTCGTTGGCCTCATGGTTGGCGTCGTGGCGCTCCAGCGCGGGGATGAGCCGCAGCCGCCGGGCCTGCTGCTCGACCCACGCCGTGATGTCGTCACCCGCGGTGCCGCCGACCTCGCGGGCGAGCACGCGCAGGAACGCCAGCGCGGGCGGCACACCGTCCAGGCCGGCGTTGAAGTCGCTGAGATACCTGAACGCGTCCCACGCGGAGCTGCGCCGGGGAACCGGGATGGCGGAGCCCGTGGCGCGGCGCACGAGGGTCTCCAGCTGCGGGACCTCGAGGCGCAGCAACCGGCTGCGCAGCACGCTCAGCTCCTCGCTGGGGATCACGCCGTGCACGTCGCCGACGGGCTCCAGGTCCGTCGCCGGCTCGACCTCGCTCGGCAGCGGGGGCGGCATCGGGGGCAGCGGCTCGCCGGGCAGCCGTAACCACGCGGTGCCGGCGAACTTCTTGACCGACACGGGGATCTGGCGGTAGGTCTCCGGCGCCGTGCCCGGGTCCTGCTTGATGACCTCGTTGTAGATGTAGTCGGACACGACCACCGCCACCGTGCCGCTGGACTGCGTCAGCGCGACCTTCGCCTGTTCGGCCTCCAGGATCCGGAAGGCCTGGTTGAGGGCGTGCCCTACCCAGCCCTTCTCGTTGCGCCGGATGTCGCCCGCGTGCAGGCCCACTCGCAGCTTGAACCGCGCCGCGGGGATCCGGTTCGCGTTGTACCGGCGGACCGCGGCGACCAGTCGGTCGGGCAGCAGGTCCGCGAGCTGGCTCTTGGGCACTTCGGCCGGGACCAGGACGAGCGCACCGTCCCCCCGGTCCTCGCTGGTGCACGAGTCGAAGTCGACGCCGGAGTCCGCGAACGCGGCCTTCAGCACCTCGTACAGCCCTTCCTGCACGGTCATCAGGTCATGGACGATCCGGCTGGGGTTCGTGAAGTCCGCGACGTCGACGACCACGATCGTTCTGTGCTCTGTCGGCGACAGTTGCGGCACGAACCCCTCCCACACACCGGTGTCGGCGCGACGGAGCTGCCCGACACGTCGATTATCTGGTTCCTCGCACCGAGTTCAGTTCCAGATGACACGTTCTCGCCCACGACCATGGCGGTAGGGCCGCAGACCCGTCAACTACGCGAAGGTTCCGTCGCTGTCAACGGTTCCGAGGGCGGTGAGAGTGGTCGGTCAGGCGCTGCCGGTCGCCGAAGGTTCGGCCGGGCGGGTCGCGGGCTCGGGGGTGACGGGGGAGACGTCGAGCTCCGCCCAGACGATCTTGCCGTCCGGGTGGATCTCCTGGCCCCAGCCGAGCGAGTAGGCCTTCACGAGCAGCAGGCCGCGACCGCCGTCCGCGCCGGGAGTGCGTGGGGCCGCCGCCTCCGGCGAGCCGTCCGCCACCTCGACCCGAAGCCGGCCGGCCGAGCGGCGCAGGCAGACACGGAAGGGCGCACAGCTGTGCCGCAACGCGTTCGAGGTCAGCTCATCGACCACCGCAAGCGCGTCGATCAGCAGATCCTCCCCCAGATCCGCGAGCTCCTCCCGCGCCCACTGACGGACCCGAGCGAGCTCTGTGAGCTCGCCCGAGATGACGAGAACCTCCGCCGGTTCGTCCGTCATGGTCTCCGTCCCTCGCCCCGGTCCCGATCATGGTGTCGGCCTACGTGGGGGTTGGGTTACCCGATCCGGCCGGAAGCATGCAAAGAATTCAATAGGCCCCGACCACTGATACGTTCTCTCCCAGCAGACGGTTGAGCACACAGCCGCACGCCTCCCGAGCCGGAGCAGCCGGGCGGAATCGTCATCCTAGGGAAGCCACCATGCCTGCCGAACCTGTGCCCGAACCCCTGAGATCGCCACGCGACGCGCCACCGAGCTGGACGTCGTCGACCGAGCAGACCGCGGCCGCGCTCGTCGTGCGGCTGTCCGGCGAGCTCGACTATCCCGGCATCGACGCGCTCGAGGCGTTGCTCGACGCCCAGCTCGACGCCGACCCGCCGGCGCTCGTGATCGACTTGTCCGAGGTCGGCTTCTGCGACTCCAGCTCGCTCCAGGCGCTGCTGCGGGTGTCCAGCCGCGCCCGGGAGCAAGGCGTCGCCTTCGCGCTCGCCGGCGCCCGTCGCGCGGTGACGCGGCCCATCGAGATGCTCAACCTCCACGAGCAGCTCCCGATCCACGCGTCGGTCGACGCGGCGGTCAGCGCGCTCTAGGCACCGACGAAGCTGGCAAACCAGCGAGTGCCCGGCCCGGTCACGGGTCGGGCACTTCGTTTGCGTGCCCCTGTTGACTAGCACCCGTCTCCCAGGTAAACAAATACATACGCAGAAGAACGGCGGCAAATCCACATGTACGCAGAAGAGCGGCAGCAGCACATCGTCGACCGGGCCCGACGCGAGGGCCGGGTCGACGTCGCGGAGCTGTCCGCCGAGCTGGCGGTGACCGGCGAGACGATCCGCCGCGACCTGTCCGTCCTGGAGCGCCACGGACTGCTGCGCAGGGTGCACGGCGGCGCCATCCCGGTCGAGCGACTCGGCTTCGAGCCCGCGCTCGCCGCTCGCGACGCACTGCTCACCGCCGAGAAGGACAAGATCGCGAAGGCCGCGCTCGCCGAGGTGCCCGACGAGGGCTCGATCATCCTCGACGCCGGCTCGACCACCGCCCGGCTCGCCGAGATCCTGCCCGTCGACCGCCAGCTCACCGTGCTGACCAACGCCCTGCCGACCGCCCTCTCCCTGGCCACCCGGTCCAACATCACCGTGCTGTTCATCGGCGGCCGGGTCCGCGGTCGCACGCTCGCCTGTGTCGACCCATGGGCGATGGACGCGCTCTCGCAGAGCTACGTGGACGTCGCTTTCCTGGCCACCAACGGGGTTTCCGTCCAGCGCGGGCTGACCACGCCGGACCAGGCCGAGGCCGCGGTTAAGAAGGCCATGATCGCGGCCGCCCGGCGGGTCGTCCTGCTCGCCGACCACACCAAGGTCACCGTCGACCACCTGGCCAGGTTCGGCCGGCTCGGCGAGATCGACACGTTCATCACCGACACCGGCCTCGACGAGCGAACCGCCGCCGAGATCGAGTCCTGCGGCCCGAGAGTGGTGCGGGTGTGATCGTCACGCTTACGCTGAATCCCAGCCTGGACCGCACGATCGAGATCGCGCGGCTCACCCGGGGCGCCATGACCCGGGCCACCGGTACCCGGCTCGATCCGGGCGGCAAGGGCGTCAACGTCTCACGTGCGCTTGCCGCGCACGCGCTCCCGACCCGCGCGGTCGTGCCGCTCGGCGGCCCCGAGGGCAGCCAGCTCACCACGCTCCTCGAGCTCGAAGGCATCGACGTGTGCGCGGTGCCGGTCTCCGGCCACACCCGCTCCAACGTCAGCCTCGTGGAGCCGGACGGCACGGTCACGAAGGTCAACGAGCCGGGCGGGTCGCTGCGGCCGGTCGACCTGGAGCGGATCGTCTCGGCGACCCTCGCGGCCGCAGACGGGGCGGACGGCGCGGACTGGGTGGTGGCGAGCGGCAGCCTGCCACCCGGGGTGCCGGACACGTTCTACGCCCGGCTCGGCGCGCGCCTCGCCGAGTCGGGCATCCGGTTCGCCGTGGACACCTCCGGCCCGGCCCTGGCCGCCGCGCTCGGCTGCGGGCCGGCGTTGGTGAAGCCGAACCGGGACGAGCTCGCCGAGTCGGTGGGGTTCCGGATCGACACGGTCGGCGACGCGGTGCGGGCCGCGGAGGCGATGCGGGCCTCCGGCGCGGAGGCGGTGCTGGCGAGCCTGGGTGGGGACGGCGCCGTACTGGTCGACCGGCACGGGGCGCGCTACGGCGAGTCCCCTGTGGACCATGGGCGCAGCGCGGTCGGGGCGGGGGACGCGATGCTGGCCGGTTACCTCGCCGGCGGGGTCACGGCTGGCGACGCGTTGGTGGAGGCGTTGTCGTGGGGTGCGGCGGCGGTCCGGCTTCCGGGGTCCCGGATGCCTGGACCGTCCGATGTGGAGCGTGGTGCCGTGCTGGTGCACGCCACCGCTGATCTTTCGCGGCCGTTGAGTGGGCCGCACCACGAGCACGGGATGGAGCAGATTCGATGACGAATGTTGCGATGTCTGACCTGAAACACCTGCAGGGCACCAGTTTCCGGGCCAGAGTGCAGCGCTTCGGCGGTCACCTGGCCGGCATGATCATGCCGAACATCGGGGCGTTCATCGCCTGGGGCCTGATCACCGCCATGTTCATCCCGACCGGCTGGCTGCCCAACGAGACGCTCGGCGCCCTGGTCGATCCGATGATCAAGGTGCTGCTACCGGTGCTCATCGGCTACACGGGCGGCCGGATGGTCCACGGCCAGCGTGGTGCCGTGGCCGGCGCGATCGCCACGATGGGCGTGGTGGTCGGCGCCGAGGTGCCGATGTTCCTCGGCGCGATGTTCATCGGGCCGCTGGCCGCGGTCATCGTCAAGGGCTTCGACAAGCTGGTCGAGGGCAAGATCCGGACCGGCTTCGAGATGCTGGTCAACAACTTCTCCGTCGGCATCCTCGGCGGCGGCATGGCGCTGCTCGGCGTGATCGGCATCGGCCCGATCGTCGAGGGACTGACCAAGGCCGCGGGCAACGCGGTGGACTTCTTGGTGGACAACAGCTTACTGCCGCTCGTGTCGATCATCGTCGAGCCGGCGAAGGCGCTGTTCCTCAACAACGCCATCAACCACGGCGTGTTCGGCCCGCTCGGCGCCGACCAGGCGGCGGAGACCGGCCAGTCGATCCTGTTCATGATCGAGACGAACCCCGGGCCCGGCCTGGGCGTGCTGACCGCGTTCCTCCTCTTCGGACCGCGCCGGATGCGGGGCACGGTGCCGGGCGCGATGATCATCCAGTTCCTCGGCGGCATCCACGAGATCTACTTCCCGTACCTGCTGATGAAGCCGAAGATGATCCTCGCCGCGATCGCCGGCGGCATGGCCGGCGTGGGCACCGCGCTGGTCACCAACTCCGGCCTGGTGGCGACGCCGGCGCCGGGCAGCATCTTCGCCTACCTGGCGGTGACTCCGCGCGGCGGACACGTGAGCGTGCTGCTGAGCATCTTCATCGCCGCCGGGGTCGCGTTCGTCGTCGGCGCCGCGCTGCTCAAGTTCGGCCACGACGACGACGTGGACGAGCCCGAGACCGTTCCCGCGGCGACGCCGCCCGCGCCCGACGACATGGCCGACGCGGTCGAGCGCGACGTCGAGAATCAGGGCGAGAGCCGGGGCGCGCCGGCCGCCACCGGGGCGAGCACACCGGCGAACGGCGCGGTCGCGGCGCCGGCCAAGCCGACGGTCTCCGGCAAGGAGGTCACGAAGCTCGTCGTCGCCTGCGACGCGGGCATGGGCAGCAGCGTGATGCTGGCGAGCCAGCTGCGGACCCGTCTGAAGCCGTACGGGGTGAGCGTGGAACACGTGTCCATCAGCGAGATCCCGGCCGACACGAAGCTCGTGCTCACCCACGCCGACCTCGCGGACCGGGCGCGGCGAACCGTGCCGCACGCGGTGGTCGTCGAGTTCCAGATGTTCCTCGGCGACCCGGTGTTCGACGAGGTCGAGAACGCCATCAAGGAAGGACGCGAGATCCGTGGCTGACCAGGCGACGCACGACGTACTGCCGAGAGAGGGCATCCGGCTGGCACTGAGTGCGACCGACAAGTGGGACGCGATCCGCCAGTCCGGAGCCCTGCTCGCCGAGCTCGGCGCGGTCGAGGACGGCTATCCGGAGACCATGCTGGAACGCGAGCGCTCGGTGTCGACCTACATCGGCGAGGGCGTGGCGATTCCACATGGGACGGACGAGAGCCGCGCGCTGGTACGCCGCACGACGCTGGGCGTGCTGCAGTTCCCGGCCGGCGTGGAGTGGGACGGCAAGCCCGTGACGATCTGCGTGGCCATCGCGGCCAAGGGCGACGAGCACGTCGCCGTGCTGTCCGCGCTCGCGCAGATCCTCATGGACCCCGGGCAGGCCGCGCGGCTGCGCACGTCCACGAGCGTCGAGGAAGTCCACGAGTTGCTCGCCGGGATCGGGAAAGGGATCGAAGCATGAGGGTGGCGCGTTTCTACGCACCGGGCGACCTCCGCCTGGAGGAAGCCGACGAACCGGCACCGGGTCCGGACGAGGTGAAGATCCGGGTCCGCCAGTGCTCCACGTGCGGCACCGACGTGAAGATCTTCAACCACGGCCACCACCACCTGGTGCCGCCGCGGGTGATCGGCCACGAGATCGCCGGCGAGGTCGTCGAGGTCGGCGCCGGCGTCAGCGGCTGGGCGGCGGGCGACCGGGTACAGGTGATCGCCGCGGTGCCGTGCGGGACGTGCGCCGAGTGCGTGCGCGGCCGGATGACCGTGTGCCCCAACCAGACCTCGGTGGGCTACCACTACGACGGCGGGTTCGCGGAGTTCCTCGTGGTGCCCGCGGCGGTGCTGGCCGTGGACGGGCTGAACCGTATCCCGGACGGGGTGAGCTTCGCCGAGGCCTCCGTCGCCGAGCCGCTGGCCTGCGTGGTCAACGGGCAGGAGATCGCCGGGGTGGGCAAGGGCGACGACGTCGTCGTGGTCGGCGCCGGTCCGATCGGCTGCCTGCACGTCCGGCTGGCCCGCGCGCGCGGCGCGCGCCGGGTGTTCCTGGTGGAGCTCAACCGGGCCCGGTTGGACATGTCGGCGCAGGTCGTCGAGCCGGACGCGGCGATCTGCGGGGCCGAGGTGGACACCGTGGACGAGGTGCGCAAGCTGACCGACGGCCGCGGTGTCGACGTCGTGATCACCGCGGCCGCGTCCGGTGCCGCGCAGCAGGACGGCGTGCAGATGGCCGCGCGCAGCGGGCGGATCAGCTTCTTCGGCGGCCTGCCCAAGGACAAGCCGACGATCTCGCTGGACTCGAACCTGGTGCACTACCGGGAGCTGACCATCTTCGGCGCCAACGGGTCCAGCCCGGCGCACAACAAGCAGGCGCTGGCTCTGATCGCGGACGGTCGGGTGCCGGTGCACGACCTGATCACCCACCGGCTGCGGCTGGGCCAGCTGCCGGAGGCGATCGAGCTGGTGGCGTCCGGAGGCGCGATCAAGGTGACCATCGAGCCGTAGCCGCAGCGTGTGTCAACGTGTGTCAAGGAGGACGCATGGCCAGCAGAGACGTCGTCGTCGGTTCCCGCATCGGGTTGCACGGGCGACCCGCGGCCATCGTGGTGAAGACCGCGGCGGCCCAGCGCGTGCCGATCAAGATCAGCACAAAGGAGCGGCCGCCGGTCGACGCGAGCAGCATCATCGCGGTGCTCGCGCTCGGCGCCCACGGCGGCGACACGGTGACCATCACCGCGGAGGGCGAGGGCGCGGAAGGCGCGCTGGACGCGCTCGCCGAGGTGCTCGCCCAGGACCTCGACGCCGAACCCGCCGATGCCTGAGCGGCCGGGGCACGAGCTGTCCGGGCTGGGCGTGAGCCCGGGCCGGACAGCCGGACCGGTCTACCGGATGTCTCCGCCGCCCACGCTGCCCGCCGAGCCGCCGCCGGTGACCGACCCGGAAGCCGAGACCACGGCGGCGAAGGCGGCGCTGCGGTTCGTCGCCGACGAGCTCACCCGGCTGTCCGGGCAGGTCGAGGGCACCGCGGCGGACGTGCTGGACACCGAGTCGATGATGGCCGTCGACCCGACCCTGGCCGACGCCGTGTCCCGCCAGGTCGCGGCCGGGCGGGCCGCGGCCTGGGCGATCACCGACGCGATCGCCGAGCAGCAGCGGGCATTCGCGGAGATCGGCGGCTACTTCGCCGAGCGGGCCGCGGACCTCGCCGACATCCGGGACCGCGCGGTGGCGCGGCTGCTGGGCCTGCCGATGCCCGGCCTGCCCGCGCCGGGAGAGCCGTACGTGCTGGTCGCCGACGACCTGTCCCCGGCGGACACCGCACTGCTGGACCCGACGGCCGTGCTGGCGATCGTGACCCGGCGCGGCGGCCCGACGAGCCACACGGCGATCCTCGCCAAGGCGCGCGGGCTGCCGGCGGTGGTCGGCTGCGCGGGCGTGCTGGAACTCGCCGACGGCACGACGGTCGCCGTCGACGGCACCACCGGCGCCGTGTCCACAGTGGACTTGGCGGACGCCGGCGCGATCCGGGCGGCCGCCGCCCAGGAGCGGGCGCGGTTGGCGTCGCTGTCCGGACCGGGTCGCACGGCCGATGGGCACCCGGTGCCGCTGCTGCTCAACATCGGCGGCGCGGCCGACGTGAACTCGAACGCCGAGGGCGTGGGGCTGTTCCGGACGGAGTTCCTGTTCCTGGACCGGACGACCGCGCCGACGGTCGAGGAGCAGGAGCGCGCGTACGCGGAGGTGTTCGGTGCGCTCGGCGGCGGCAAGATCGTGCTGCGCACGCTGGACGCTGGGGCGGACAAGCCGCTGCCGTTCCTGGGGCTGGCCGACGAGGAGAACCCGGCGCTGGGCGTGCGCGGCCTGCGCATCGCCCGCGAGCACCCGGCGGTGCTGACCGACCAGCTCGAGGCGGTGTCCCGCGCGGCGAAGGCCACCGGGGCCGACGTGTGGGTGATGGCGCCGATGGTCGCCACGGCCGCCGAGGCGGCGGAGTTCGCCGCGTCGGTGCGCCGGGCGGGCCTGGCGGCCGCGGGCGTGATGATCGAGATTCCGGCCGCGGCGCTGCGGGCGCGCGGGCTGCTCGAGGTGGTCGACTTCGTCAGCCTCGGCACCAACGACCTGAGCCAGTACACGATGGCGGCCGATCGGATGAACGGCGACCTCGCGGACCTGCTCGACCCGTGGCAGCCGGCGGTGCTCTCGCTGGTCGCCGAGGTGGCGCGCGCCGGCCGCGATGCGGACAAGCCGGTCGGCGTGTGCGGCGAGTCGGCCGGCGATCCGTTGCTGGCGCTCGTGTTCACCGGCATGGGCGTGACCACGCTGTCGATGTCCGGCCCGGTCCTGCCCGCCGTCCGCGCCTCACTCGCGAACCACACGCTCGCCGAGTGTGAGGGGCTGGCTCGGCTGGCTCTCGACGCTTCGGACGCGGTCTCGGCCCGCCGGACGGTCGCGGACGCGGCGAAGCCAGTTGGCTAACAACGTTAGCCAACGCGAAGAGGTGGCTGCGCTCGGGGCGCAACGGCGAACGGGGCCGGCCTGGCGTGGGCTAAGTCGGGGAGGCCGGTGGCTAACGGAGTTAGCTTGCGGTGGTGGAGTCGGCGGGTGCTTGTGGTTAACGGGTTGGCGTGGCGTCGGCTGAGCACTGGGAGGCTGGCGGCTAACGGGGTTAGCTTGCGGCGGGAGAGTCCGCGGATGATGGTGGCCAACGGGATCTTGCGGCTGCGTAGCCAGCTGGCTAATGGGGTTAGCCGACTGGTGGCAGGGCGGGCTCGAAGAGCCACATGGCGAACAGCGGGTCCAGGTCGACCGGTGTGTGTCGTTGGGCCGTGGCGATGAAGGCGTCCGTCGTGGCGGTGGCGTGGTGGTGGGTGCCGGTCCACTCGCGGAGCAGCGCGAAGAACGCCCGGTCGCCCACGACCTCGCGCAGCGCGTGCAGCGTCAGCGCCCCGCGCTGGTAGACCCGGTCGTCGAACATGTGCTCCGCCGACGGGTCCCCGATCGCAAGGTCCTGCGGCTCCGTGGCCAGCCGCGTCCGCGTCACCGCGGCGATGGCCGCCGCCGGGCTGCCGCCGGAGCGCTCCGACCACAGCCACTCCGCGTACGCCGCGAAGCCCTCGTTGAGCCAGATGTCCTGCCAGCTCGCCAAACCCACACTGTTGCCGAACCACTGGTGCGCCAGCTCGTGCGCGACCAGCCGCTCGAAGGAGCGCCGGCCGTCGACGTGGTTCGCCCCGAAGATCGACAGGCCCTGCGCCTCGACCGGCACCTCCAGCTCGTCGTCGGTCACCACGACGCCGTACTCCTCGAACGGGTACGGCCCGAACAGGTCGGTGAACAGCGCCATCATCGCCGGCTGCCGGCCGAAGTCGTGCCGGAACGCCCGTAACCGCGCCCGGGGCACCGCCGCGTGCTGGCCCTCGGCGAGCCGCACCGACTCGTAGCGTCCGATTTGGACGGTCGCGAGGTAGGGCGCGGTCGGCGCGTCCTGCACGTACTCCCAGCGCGTGGTGGTACCCGACGGCAGCTGCGAGGCCAGCACGCCCGAGGCCAGCACCGTGTAGTCGCTCGGCACGGTCAGCCCCACCCGAAAGGTCGCCTTGTCCGCCACCCGGTCGTTGCACGGGAACCAGGTCGGCGCGCCGACCGGCTGGCTCGCCACGATCGCCCCGTCGGTCAGCTCGTCCCAGCCGACGTCACCCCAGTACCGCGTGCGCACCGGCGCCGGCCGCCCCGCGTACCGCAGCTCGACGGAGAACAGCGAGCCGCGCGGCACCGTTCGCCCGATTCGCACCCGCAGCTTGCCCGCCCGGTGGGTCCACCGCGCGGGCCGGCCGTCGACGGTGAGCCGGTCCACCCGGAACGGCCCCAGGTCGAGCGCGAACGCGGGCAGCGACTCCTCTGCCACCGCGGAGACCTTCGCGGTCCCCGACAGCCGGCCGGTGGACGGCTTGTAAGCCAGCTCGAGGTCGTAGTGCCACACGCGGTAGCCGGGGTTGCCGTGCCCCAGCAGGTCGGCATCCCGGATCGGCATCGCGGCTACTGCCAGGCCGCGACCGGGTTGCCGAGCCAGCGCGTGCCGTCCGGCACGTTCTCGCCGCGCATCACCAGCGACGCCGGGCCGATCGTGGTGTGCGCGCCGATCGTCGTGCCGGGCAGCACGATCCCGTGCGGGCCGAGCGTCGCACCCGCCGCCAACGTCACGTGGTCCATGCGCAAGATCCGATCATGGAACAGGTGGGTCTGCACGACGCACCCCCGGTTCACGGTCGCCCCGTCGCCCAGCGACACCAGATCGGCCTCGGGCAGCCAGTACGACTCGCACCACACGCCCCGGCCGACCTTCGCGCCGAGCGCGCGCAGCCACCACGACATCGCCGGCGTCCCGCCGATCCCGCCGACGAGCCACGGCACCGCCAGGACCTCGACGAACGTGTCCGCCAGCTCGTTGCGCCACACTAACCCGCTCCACAGCGGGTGCTCGCGCGCCCGGAACCGGCCGACCAGCGCCCACTTCGCCGCCGCCGCGAGCGCGGCCGCCGCGACACCGCCGGCCAGCAGC
>NZ_JBOHGA010000061.1:0-31098 GCF_050699915.1 Actinophytocola sp. | reverse complement strand
GGTCAGCACGCCGTCCGACCGGTCCAGCGTCGCGCGCGGCAGCGGGTGCGCGGGCGCGTCCAGCGACCACACCACCTCCCCCACCCGCCACCAGCCCGGCAGGTCGGCCGGCGCCACCATCTTCCGCGCATCCCGCGCGCGCAGCGACGCCTCGATTCGAGCCGGCAGCACGGCATCGCTCACCCGGTGCACCACCGCGCGGTAGTCCGCCACCCGCGACGCGAACAACGCCGCCAGGTCGCCGAGGTCGCGCGAGCGCTCGTAGTCCCGGCGCACAGCGGGCGGACGCGGGCCGTCCGACAACGCCGCGCGGATCCGGCCGAGCACCACCTCCCGCGAGTCAGCCACGGGTCCTCCGCCACCACGCCGAGAACGACTCCGCCGCCGGCGCCGGCAGGTCCCGCGCGTCCGTCCACTTCGAACCCGGCCACGGCAGCCTGCGGATCCGGCCGCGCCGCGCGACGAACCGCAGCAGCGACCCGAGCCGCTGCGCCAGCCCGAACCGGCGCGGCGAGCCCATCACCCACGCCGCCGCGGCCATCGACACCGCCTCCGGCGTGTACGGGCCCTTCGCCTCGACCACGCGAGATCGCAGGTGCACCAACACCTCCGGGATGTCGATCCGCACCGGACACACCTCGTAGCACGCCCCGCACAGCGACGACGCGAACGGCAGCGACCGCAGCAGCGCGTCCGTGGCCGGGTCGGCCGAGCCCGCGCCGAGCTGCGGGGTCAGGATCGCGCCGATCGGCCCGGGATACACCGAGCCGTACGCCTGCCCGCCGGTCCGCTCGTACACCGGGCACACGTTCAGGCAGGCCGAGCATCGGATGCAGCGCAACGCCTGGCGCCCCACCCGGTCCGCGAGCGTCGCCGTGCGGCCGTTGTCCAGCAGCACCAGGTGGAACGCGCGCGGGCCGTCGCCGGGCGTCACGCCCGTCCACACCGACGTGTACGGGTTCATCCGCTCCGCCGTCGACGAGCGCGGCAGCAGCTGCAGGAACACCTCGAGGTCGGTCCACGTCGGCACGAGCTTCTCGATGCCCAGCACGGTGATCAGCGTCTCCGGCAGCGTCAGGCACATCCGCCCGTTGCCCTCGGACTCCACCACCACGACCGAGCCGGTGTCCGCCACCGCGAAGTTCGCCCCGGAGATCGCGACCTTCGCGGAAAGGAACTTGCGCCGCAGGTGCAGCCGCGCTGCCTCGGCCAGCTCCGCCGGCCGGTCCGACACGCCGCCGGCGTGCGGCATCCTCGCGCGGAACAGGTCGCGGATCTCCGCGCGGTTGCGGTGGATCGCCGGCACGAGAATGTGCGACGGCCGGTCGTCGCCGAGCTGGACGATCAGCTCGGCGAGGTCCGTCTCGATCGCCGTCACGCCGCCCGCCGCGAGCGCCTCGTTCAGCCCGATCTCCGCGGTGGCCATCGACTTGACCTTGACGACCTCGCGCGTGCCGGCGTCGCGGACCAGGCCCAGGACGATCTCGTTGGCCTCCTCCGCGTCGCGGGCCCAGTGCACCACGCCGCCGCGCGCGGCGACCGCCGCCTCCAACCGTTCCAAGTAGACGTCCAAATGGGACAACACATCGTCCTTGATCGCCTCCCCGGCACGGCGCAGCCGCTCCCAGTCCGGCAGCTCGGCGACCGCCGCGGCACGCTTGGTGCGGATCGTGGCGGTGGCGTGCGCGAGGTTGCCGCGCAGCTGGGTGTCGGCGAGCGCGACGCGGGCCGCGTCCGGGAAGGCCGGGCTGCCCAGCCACGTCACGGGGTTGCGACCCATGGCTCCTCCTCCGTGCTGGCCAGGATCTCCGCGAGATGCAGTGCGCGCACCCCGGTGTTGAGCCGGGACAGCCCGCCGCCGATGTGCATCAGGCACGAGTTGTCGCCGGCGGTCAGCACCTGCGCGCGGGTGTCGAGGACGCCCCGCATCTTGTCGGCGAGCATCGCCGTCGACGTCTCCGCGTTCTTCACCGCGAACGTGCCGCCGAACCCGCAGCACGACGCCGCCCCCGGCAGCTCGACGAGGTCCAGCCCGCGCACCGCCCGCAGCAGCGCGAGCGGCTTGTCCCCCACGCCGAGCATGCGCAGCGAGTGGCAGGTCGGGTGGTAGGTGACCCGGTGCGGGAAGTAGGCGCCGACATCGGTCACCCCGAGCACGTCGACGAGCAGCTCGGACAGCTCGTAGGTCCGCGCCGCGACCGACGTGGTCGAGCGGTGCAGGCCGGGGTAGAGGTCGCGGACCATCCCGACGCACGAGCCGGACGGCGCGACCACGGCGTCGTAGCCGTCGAACGCCTTCGCGGTCCGGCGGGCCAGCGTCGCCGCCTGGCGCCGGTAGCCGGTGTTGTAGTGCATCTGGCCGCAGCACGTCTGCGCCGCGGGGAACTCGACCGTGCAGCCCAGCCGCTCCAGCAGCCGGACCACGGCGCGCGCGGTGTCCGGGTAGAACGTGTCGGTGAGACACGTGGCCATCAACGCGACCCGCGTTGCCACCGCACTCCCCTCAGGCCTTGACGAGCACCGACCGCTGCCGACCGAGGCCGTCGATCTCGATCTCCATCACGTCGCCGACCGAAAGGTACGGGAACCGGCCGGACAGCGCGACGCCCCGCGGGGTGCCCGTGTTCAGCAGGTCGCCCGGTTCGAGCACCATGAACCGCGACAGGTGCGCCACCAGCGTCGCGACGTCGAACAGCATGTCCGCGGTCGTCGAGTCCTGCCGCGGCTCGCCGTTGACGAACGAGCGCAGGCCCAGCGTCTGCGGGTCGCCCACGTCGCCGGCCGGCACCAGCCACGGGCCGAGCGGGTTGAACGTCTCCGCGCACTTGCCCTTGCTCCACTGTCCACCCGAGACGCCCGGGTCGAGCTGGTACTCACGCTCGGACACGTCGTTGGACAGCACGTAGCCGGCCACGCAGGCCAGCGCGTCCTCGGCCGACTCGAGGTAGCGGGCGCGGCGGCCGATCACCACGCCCAGCTCGACCTCCCAGTCGACCTTCGTCGCGCCGCGCGGGACCAGCACGTCGTCGTGGGGTCCGACGACCGTGTTGGGGTGCTTGAGGAAGACCACCGGCTGCGTGGGCTCCGCCCCGCCGGCCTCGGCCGCGTGCGCCGCGTAGTTCATCCCGATGCAGACCACCGCCGGAGGGCGGGCGATCGGCGCGCCGACCCGCTCGCCGGCGATGTCCACGGCGGCCAGCTCGCCCGCGTCGAGCGCGGCCCGCGTCCGGGCGATGCCGTCGGCCGCGAGGAACGCCCCGTCGATCTCCTGGTCTAGCGCGAAGGCCTGGTCCTGGTCGTCCAGCACCACCGGCCGCTCGGCGCCCGGGGCGCCAACTCGCATGAGCCGCAAGGCAGAGCTCCCATCGTGTCGTTCAGTTGCACACTCTAGGCCGGGTACCGGCGTGCGGCCGACTTACTCACTGTCGGACCCGGTCGTCCGCGTACGATCCGGGACCATGACGGAGTCGGTGAGCTGGACCTCGTATGTCGACACAAGGGCTCAGGTCGAGCACGAGCGGCTCACGCTGCTCCAGGAGGTCTTCGACCCGTTCAGCGCGCAGCTGCTGGACCGGGTCGGGGTGGCGCCCGGGTGGCAGTGCCTGGAGATCGGCGCGGGGGCCGGGTCGGTGGCGCGGATGCTGGCGGACCGGGCGGGGCCGGGGAACGTCACCGCGACCGACATGAGCACGGACTTCCTGGAGCCGCTGGCGTCGAGCGGCATCCGGGTGATGTACCACGACGTGACCGTGGACGAGCCGCCCGGCGAGTTCGACCTGATCCATTCGCGGTTCGTGCTGGAGCACCTGACGCGGCGGGAGGAGGCGCTGCGGCGGATGGCGTCGTGGCTGAAGCCGGGCGGTTGGCTGGTCGTCGAGTGCGGCGCGCCGGCGCCGGAGCTGGCGAGCGATCCGGTGGTGGGCCGGGCGCTGACCGCGATGGCGGCGATGATGTCGCGGTTGGTCGGCACGAACCCGACCTGGGCCCGGCGGCTGCCGCTGCCGCTGGAGGACGCCGGTCTGGTCGACTGCACGGCGGAGGCGCACGTGGTCCCGACCCGCGGCGGTGCTCCCATGGCCCGCTGGCTCGCGGCGACGAACCGGCTGGTCGAGGAGCCCGCGGTGGACAGCGGCGCCGCGACGGCGGACGAGATGGCGACCGCCTACGCCGCGTACGCGGATCCGTCGTACGTGGACTACACCTGGCTGACGGTGGCCGCGATGGGCCGCCGAGCCGACTAGCCGTGATCGCCCGAGCGGCCTCCGGCCCCCGAAATCCAGCCTAGCTAGCCAGGCCGACAGTTCTGCGCGAGTCAGCGCCAACCTGTGGACAGCTTGCGATCTTGCCCCGTTCGGCCCGCTCAGGCCCGCGAAACCACGCCGAGCACGCGGGGGCCCCCCGCGCGCCAGTCTAGCCAGCACCACTGGCAGTTCCGGCTGCTCAACACCGGCACCTGTGGACAACTCCGGACTCGCGGGGCCCCCCGCTTTCCAGTCTAGGAGCGAGGGCTGACAGGTTCGGGGGTTCGAGGGCCGGCTGTGGACAAGTGGCGGGTGGAGCGGTGCTGTCCACAGGCGCCACCCTCTTTCGTCGGGTCTTGTCGTGTGGTCGCGGTAAGCTGGTGATCGGGGGCCGGAGGCCAGCTCAGGCAGGTTGACCTGCGGTTATCACTCTCCCGCTACGAGGCGCAGGTCACCCGAGGGTGGCGCAGCCGTGCGATTCATGCTCGGATGGGGCTAACGGTGCGAGTCTCGTGAGCGCGAGGGCGGTGCACTCCCTGCCGCCACCCCGCCGCGCCCCGGGGCGCCAGCGGAGGTGTGATGCGCAAGGAGACGTTGGAGAGTTTCGTTCTCGGCGACGTACTCCGGTCCAGGGCGGACAGTCACCGGACCGAGCCTTTTCTCAAGTTCCGCGACGGCGAGCTGACCTACGGCGACGTCCACGCGCAGGCGAACCGGCTCGCGCAGGGGCTCATCGCGCTCGGCATCGGGAAGGGCGACCACGTCGCGGTCATGCTGCCCAACTGCCCGGAGTTCGTCCCCGTCATCTTCGCGCTCGCGCGGCTCGGGGCGGTCGCCGTGCCGGTCAACACCGCTCATCGCGGCGAGCTGCTGCGCCACGTCCTGTTCAGCTCCGACGCCACGACGCTGATCATCGACTCGTCCTATGTGGACCGGATTCCCCCGGTCGCCGACCGGCTGCCCGGGCTCACCGGACTGGTCGTCCGCGACGGCGACGGGCTCGCGGCGCTCGGCAAGCCCGCCGTCTCGCTCGCGAGCCTCGAGGACCACGGCGACGAGGAGCCGCGGGCCGACATCCGGTTCTCCGACCTCCAGGCGATCATGTACACGTCCGGCACGACCGGGCCGTCCAAGGGCGCCATGTGCTCCCACGCGCTCGCCCTGACCTGCGCCTACGACTCGCTCAACTACCTCGACCGGTGGGGCAAGACGATCTACTGCCCGCTCCCGCTCTTCCACGCCGCCGGCCTGTGGGACGGGATGATGTCGGCCCTGCTCGGCGGGGGCGCGCTCGCGGTCGTCGAGCGGTTCAGCGCCTCACGGTTCTGGGACGACGTCCGCCACTTCGACGCGCGGGTCGCGATGAGCGTGTTCTCGATGATCCCGATCCTGCTCAACCGCGAACCGACCCCGGACGACAAGAACCACCCGCTCGAGATGTTCTACATGGGCAAGTCCGCGCTGGACGCCCCGATGCGCGAGCGGTTCGGCGTGCGCTCGGTCGAGACCTACACCTCCACCGAGGCCGGCATCGCCACCGGCAGCCCCTACGGCGAATGGCGCGTCGGCTCGTGCGGCACCGTCCACGACGAACGGTTCGTCGCCGCGGTGGTCGACGAGCACGACCGCGAGCTCGGTCCCGGCGAGCCGGGTGAGCTCGTGCTGCGGCCCAAGCAGCCGTACGTGATCACCACCGGCTACTACGGCACGCCGGAGGCGACCGCGGAGACCTTCCGCAACCTCTGGTTCCACACCGGCGACCGCATGTGGCGCGACGAGGACGGCTACTTCTACTTCCTCGACCGCATGAAGGACTCGATCCGCCGCCGCGGCGAGAACATCTCAGCCTTCGACCTCGAGTGCGAGGTCAACATGCACCCGGCGATCCTGGAGAGCGCGGCCATCGGCGTCCCGTCCGAGCTCGAGGACGAGGACGTGAAGCTCGCGGTCGTGCTGCGGCCGGGCGCGACGCTGGACCCAGAGGAGCTGGTGGACTTCTGCATCGAGCGGCTGCCGAAGTACATGGTGCCCCGCTACGTCGAGTTCCTCGACACGCTGCCGCGTACCCCGACCGACAAGGTCGCCAAGTACCGGCTGCGGGCCGAGGGCAACCGCGGCATCACACCGTCCACATGGGACCGCGAGGCCGACCAGGCCACGGCCACCCGCCCGACAGCCGACACCGACGCCGCGGGACCAGCAGCACAGACCGGCGCCGCCGGGCCGGCGGCGTAGACCGAATGGGAGAGTCATGAACTGGGAGGACACTCCCGAGGAGGCCGCGTTCCGCGAGGAGGTGCGCACGTTCATCGCCGAGCGGTTCCCGGCCGAGTACACGCCGGACACGCTCGCCGAACACAGCCTCGAGCCCGAGGACGTGTGGGGCTACAACTGGCCGGCCGACCGGCGCAGCGACGACCCGGCGCGTCGGGACGGCGCGCAGCGGTGGGCCGCGGCGCTCGCCGAGCGCGGTTGGATCACTCCGCACTGGCCGGCCGAGTACGGCGGCGCGGGTCTGTCCGCCCTGCGGGAGTTCATCCTGCAGGAGGAGATGATGCGGGCGCGGGTCCCCACCGTGAACGGAATCGGCGCGTTCCTGCTCGGCCCGACCGTGCTCGCGCACGGCACCGAGGAGCAGAAGGCCGAGCACCTGCCACCGATCGCGCGCGGCGAGCGGACCTGGGCGCAGGGCTTCTCCGAGCCGGGCTCCGGCTCGGACCTGGCCTCGCTGCGCACGAAGGCGGTGCGGGACGGCGATGACTATGTTGTCAACGGTCAGAAGGTGTGGACCTCCCTCGGTGTGCAGGCGGACTGGTTGTTCGTGCTCGTGCGAACCGATCCGGAGGCGCCCAAGCACAAGGGCATCACGTTCCTGCTCGTGGACACGGCGACACCCGGCGTGACCGTACGCCCCATCACCGACATTCGCGGCGACGTGCCGTTCGCCGAGGTGTTCTTCGAAGACGCGCGCATCCCGGTCGCGAACCGGGTCGGCGAGGAGAACCGCGGCTGGTACGTCGCCATGGACGCGCTGAGCTTCGAGCGGGCCGGCATCGGCGCCACGGTCAAGTTCGAGCAGGCCCTGTCCACTTTGGTCACCTACGTGAAGGAGAACGGCCCGTACCTGCGGCCGGACCGCGAACGGCTGCGACACGAGATCGCCCGCCGGTACGCCGAGGTCCGGGTGCTCTACAACCTCGCCCGCTACACGGTGTCCAAGCAGGTCAGCGGCGAGGTGCCGGGCTACGAGGCGTCGGTCAACCAGCTGTTCGGCGCGGAGCTCGCAAGCCGCCTCGCGCGCACCGGCGCGGACGCGTTCGGGCCGAACGCGGAGCTGTGGGACCGGGCCGGCGGCCCCCTCGGCGCCGCCTTCACGCACCTGCGCCTCGACGCCGTCGCGGCAACTTTCCTCGGCGGCACAACGGAGATCCAGCGCAACGTCATCGCCACCCGCGGCCTCGGCCTGCCCAGAAGTTGAACCTGTCGGAAGATGGAGAACATGTCATACGAAACCCTTGACGTGCAGATCAAAGAGCGCGTCGCCTGGATCACGCTGAACCGGCCGGACAAGCTGAACGCGCTGACGCCGGATGGCATGCACGAGCTGCGAGCGATCTTCACCGAGATCGACGACGACCAGGACGTGTGTGTCGCGGTCCTGCGCGGCGCCGGCGACCGGGCGTTCTGCGCCGGCATGGACGTGAAGTGGTCCGAGGGCCTCACCCCGGCTGAGCGCGTCGAGCAGGGCAGGCTCGGCGAGAAGACCTTCTCGCTCATCGAGCGGACGTCGGTGCCGGTGATCGCGGCCGTCCACGGCTACGCGGTCGGGGGCGGGCTGGAGCTCGCGCTCGCGGCGGACTTCATCGTCGCCGCGGACAACGCCAAGCTCGGACTGGTCGAGATCACGCTGTCGGCGCGCCCGCCGTACCAGCCGAAGTTCATGAACGGCGAGCCTGACCCGGACCAGCCCGCGTTCGGCGGCTCGGCACCCGGCTGGGGCGGCGTGAAGCGGCTGCCGAAGCGCGTCGGCAAGTCGCGTGCCAAGGAGATGCTGTTTACCGGCGTGCGCATGGACGCGGCCCGGGCGCTAGAGTTCGGGCTGGTCAACAGCGTGTTCCCGGCGGCCGACTTCGACCAGAAGGTCGGCGAGCTCGCCGAGCGGATCGCCGCGATGAACCGCTACAACCTTCGGCTGGTCAAGGAGCTCGTGGACAACGAGTACGACTGGATCGAGCCGCACCCGAGTTGAGAGGTCAATTCCTTGCATATCTACCGAATCGACCACGTCGCCCAGGTCGTGCCCGACCTCGACGCGCAGGTCTCGCTGCTGGAGAAGGTGTTCGGGTTCCGCGCCACCTCCCGGTGGGACAACGCGGAGGCGGGCACCCGCGGCGTCCGGCTCGAGGTGCACGGCAGCTGGGGCCACTCCTGGATGGTGCTCTCCCCCACCGATGCCTCCTCGCCGCTGCAGACGTGGCTGGACGACCACGGCGGGCGGCCCGGGCTGCACCACGTCGGCGTCGAGGTGCCGGACCTCACCGCGGCGGTCGCCGAGCTCGAGGAGCGCGGCATCAAGCCGACGGACGGCGTGGCGGGCAAGTGGGTCGAGGCGTCGCTGACCCCGCCCGAGCACGGTCCGGGCGTGCTGTTCCGGCTCCGCGGCCCCGGCACGCTCGCGATGTGCGGCGACGACGCCCAGAAGGCAATCCAGCCGTCCTCTGTGGAGGGTCCGACGCTGGGCGTGGTGGCGCTGGACCACATCTGCCAGGCGTTCGGCGACCGCGACGAGCTGGCCAGGTGGTACGCCGACCTCGCGGGCTTCGTCCAGGTGTGGCGCACGCCCGACGACGAGCACCCCGACATGGCCGACCTGGTGCTGAACGTGCCGGGCTCGAGCATCTGCTGGGAAGTGATCATGCCGCGCGGCGAGGACTCGTTCATCGACAAGTTCCTCGCCCGCAACGGTGCCGCCGCGCACCACGTCACGTTCCAGGTGGCCGACTGGGACTCGGCGCTCGCCGCCTGCCGACACCACGACATCCCGACGTTCGACACCGACGAGGGTGTCACCGACGGCGCGCGGTGGCGGCACACGTTCATCCACCCCAAGCAGACCGGCGGCGTGCTGGTGCAGCTGTTCTGGGAGCAGCGGCCGGGCGTGTGGGTGCGGTCGGACAAGATCCCGCCGGTGTCACGCTGATGGACCTGACGCTCACCGAGGACCAGGAGCTGATCCAGCGCACGGCGCGGGAGTTCCTGGCCGCGCACACCGATGCGTCGGCGCGGTCCGTCGCCGCGGACCCGGCCGGGTACTCGGCCGGGCTGTGGAAGGAGATCGTCGAGCTCGGCTGGACCGGCGTGGCGTTCGACGACGCCATGGGGTTCCTCGAGGGGTGCCTGCTGGCCGAGGAGTTCGGCCGGTTCGCGGTGCCGTCGCCGTTCGCGGTCTCGCTGGCCTGCGGGATGGCGGTGCCGTCGCTGCGGGAGGAGATCGCGGCGGGCCGGGTGTACACGTTCGCGTCCGCTGTGGACGGTGCGGCCTCGCTCGTGCCGTACGCCGCGTCGGCGGACGGGTTCGTCGTGGCGTCCGGCGACTCGGTGTCGGTCGTCGACGCGGCCGACGAGGTGGAGCGGCAGGACGTGGTCGGGCTGGACCCGAAGTACCGGGTCCGGTTCTCGTCGCCGGGCTCGCCGGTCGACGCGTCGCCTGCTTCGGTGCGCGCGTTCGGTGCGGCGGCGACGTGCGCGGAGATGGTGGGCGGCGCACAGGCGGTGCTCGACGAGTCGGTTTCCTATGCCACGCAACGGGAGCAGTTCGGCAAGCCGATCGGCGCGTTCCAGGCGGTGCAGCACCACTGCGCGAACATGGCGATCGACGTGCTGGGGTCGCGGTTCATCGCGTACGAGGCGATCTGGCGGCTGGGCCGCGGGCTGGACGCGGCGGTCGAGGTGGCGGTGGCGAAGTCGTGGGTGGGCGAGGCCTACCAGCGGGTGTGCGCGCTGGGCCACCAGATCCACGGCGCGATCGGCTTCACCGCCGAGCACGACCTGCACTTCCACACCCGGCACGCGACCGCGTCGGCGCTGGCGTTCGGCGATGCCGACACCCACACCGAGGAACTGGCGCGACAGCTGGGCATCTAGGTTCTCGCGCGCCGTTCTTCCGCGCGCAGCCAGAAGGCCGATGCGATGAGCGACATGCCGGCGAAGAGCACCAGGGTGCCGGGCCAGGACATGTCGACCAACCACGCCAGGACGACGGCCGCGACGAGCAGGGCCCACGCCGCGCGCACCCAGCGTGGGAGGCGCCGGAGAAGGACGAGCAGCCCGGTCACGACGACGAGCACGATGCGCCAGTACTCACCGAGCCACGCCCACCCCATGACAGGCTCCCTCCGCCGGCCTCCGGCCCCGAAGTCCAGCGTACTGGTCACCACCGACGATTCCAGCGGCTGAACACCGGTGCAGTCTGAGGGCTAGAGCGGGCGGGCCATGATCTGGGACTCCTCGTAGCGGTGCACCACCGTGAAGCCCACGTGCTCGTAGAAGGCGATCGCGTTGGTGTTGGCCAGGCCTACGCCCAGGTGGACGGCCGGGGCGCCCGCCTCGGCCAGTGCCGTGAACAACGTTCCCAGCAGGCGGCGGCCGTAGCCCCGGCCCTGCAGGCGCGGCAGCAGGTCGATGTGCAGATGCGCCGGGTAGCGCTCCACCACGTCCTCGCTCGCCTCGGGGGGTGCGTGGATCAGGCGCAGCATCTGGTCGTCCGGGGAGTTCGGCGGGAAGGTGCCCAGCGGGTACCGGGCACGCAGCGGCGGCCACCACTCGCGCTCGCACGCCTTCTCGAAGCGGCGGGTGTCCGGCACGCCCAGCACGTAGCCCGCCACGCCGGACTCGTCCTCGCCCACGAAGGCCAGGCTCGGCGCCAGCCGCACGTACGGGCCGACGAACACCGCGCCCAGCAGGTTCGGGTCCCGGTACTCCCCGGTCGCGTCCTCGCCGCTCGCTCCGGTGCGCAGGCAGATGTCGTACAGCGCCGGCTCGTCGCCGGGGCGGAAAGCTCTGATCGTCGGTCCCACGACGCCGATTATCGATCACAACGGTCCGGGTCGAGCATCGCGAGGTCCGGTGGCACCAGCGTTCGGGTCCGAACCAGCTCGCTCAGCAGGCCGCCGGTCGGGTCCGGGGCCTCGGGCAGGCAGGCGCCCAACCGGCACTGTAAGTCCGCCACCAGGTACTCCAGCCGGTCCGCGCGCCACCGGCCGGGCTGCAGCTTCGCCAGCTGCGCGGTCGCCTGCCGCCACGGCAGCGGGCTCGGGTTCGCCTCGTGCCGCAGGTACCGCTGCCCAAGGACGACAGTCGCCAGGCGCTCGTCCGGGCGCAGTGGCCACGAGGTCGCCGGCTCGACAGCGTTCGGCTCGACGACGTCCGGCGGGCCGACCACGTACAGCTCCAGCAGGTGCTGCCGCGCACCGGACCCGGGCACGAACAGCGGCGTGTAGCCCGCCGCCAGCGGCACCGCCGGCCCCTGCCGGTGCAGCCACCGCGAGCTCGGCAGCCGGACCGGCCGGTTGCCCGTGTTGGCGACCCACCACCGGCCGCCCCGGTGGGTGAGTACGCCCTGCCGCCTGCTCACTCGGCGGTCGGCCACGCCGATGCCGACGTGCACCTCCTCGAAGTTCCGTCCGAAATAGACGGACCAGCCCTCGACCGGGCGGGCCCGGACGCCGCCGCACGTGGACAGCGCCGACAAGCCACCGGGCACCGGGTCCTCGCAGCCGTGGGCGAGGCTGCGATGACCAGGCGGGAGCGCGACCATGCCGTGGTGGACCATCGGGCCCACGGTAGGAACGACGCCGGGGACCAGTCCCGGAGCGGACTACGAGACCGGCGGCAGGTTCGCGGCGACGCTGCGGGCCATGGTCCGGCCGACCGTGCAGAGCCGGCTCACCGGCGCGTCGCCGGTGATGGACAGCGACGCGATCTCGTCGATGTCCTCGCCGTTGTCCAGGTGCACGGGGCGGTGCACCACATGCGCCCGGCACTCCTGCTCGCCGTCCTCGTCCGGCTCCAGGAACACATCGTGACCGGCGAGCCGGACGAGCTCGCCGTCCTCGGCGGTGAGCGTCGTGTTCTGGTTGAAGAACAGCTCGGCCCCCATGGTCGCGGCCCGGCCGGACCACTCGCAGACCCACCGGCCGTAGGCCACCGACGGCTCGGGGTCCAGGCCGGGGATCGCGCGCAGCGCGGCGCGGTCGAGCAGCTTGCACGCGTCGACCCGGGCGAGCGAGTCCGGGTCGAACGGCTCGGGCCGGCGCGCCAGCTCGCCGCGCGGCGGCAGCAGGTCGACCGCGCGGTCGCCGGCCACCTGGGCCACCTCGCAGAGGTCGAGCGTGACATCCCCGTGCGGGCGGGCGTTCACGTCGATGCGGTACAGGTCGGCGAGGGTGATGCTGACGTCGCAGCCACCCTCGTCGTCCGGCTCGGCCGCCTCCACCTCGATCGTCGCGTCCGGCTTCGGCTCCACCGACGGGTCCGTGGGCGCCAGCAGCTCGAGGTCGACGTCGACCTCGGTGTCCTCGCCCAGCTCGATGAGCACGTCGCAGCGGTTGAAGTTGCCGTAGGCCGGGTCCTCGACCGCCGTGCCGTACCGCTCGAACGTCTCCGGCTCGACCAGCGCGCACGGGTCGGCGGTGCGCGGGTCGCCGATGACCGTGCGCTTAGGCCCGGTCGGTTCGGCCGGGTCGCCGGCCGACGTCTGCCACGGCGACCACACGACGACGCCGCCCGCCAGGAGCACGGCGACCACGCCGGCGGCGAGCACGCGGCGGTCGCGGCGGCGGCGACGGGGAACGGGCGGCTGCCAGGCCTCGACCGGCTGCCCGTCGACGACCTGCGCCAGCATGTCCCGGGCCCGGGCCGCGGTCGGACGGGCGTCGCGGTCGCCGTGCAGCAGGGCCTCGAGGACCGGCGCCAGCGGCCCGGCGCGACGGGCCGGCTCGCGGCGACCGGCGCGGATGCGGGCGAGGATCAGGTCCGGGTCGCCGAACCCGAACGGCGGCTCGCCCTCGACGGCGGCGAACAGGCTCGCGCCGAGGGAGAAGACATCCGACGGCGCCTTGGCCCCGCTGCCGTCGGCCACCTCGGGCGAGACGTACACGGCGGTGCCGCTTATCTTGCCGCTGCTGGTCACCGTCTGCGCGCGGTGCGCGGAGATGCCGTAGTCGGTGACCTTCGCGACGCCGCTGAACTCGCCGCCGTCGGCCACGAGGATGTTGTTCGGCGTGACGTCGCGGTGCACGACGTCGGCCTCGTGGATGGCGGCGAGCGCGGCCGCGACCTGGGCGCCGATCCGGGCGACCTCGGCGGGGTCGAGCGGGCCGCGCTCGCGCAGGACCGCGCCGAGGTCGCGAGCCGGGAAGTACTCCATGACGAGCCAGGAGTCCGGCCCGTCGCCGACCACCTCGTGCACCCGGATGGCGTTGGGATGGTCGACACGCGCGGCGACGCGTGCCTCCCGCTCCAGCTCCGTGCGGGCGGCCGGGCCCTCGGCGGAGTGCGGCCGCTTGAGCGCGACCCGCCGGTGCTCGACCTCGTCGTCGGCGAGCCACACCAGTCCGGCGCCTCCGGAGCCGATGAGCTCGACCAGGCGATAACGGTTCGCGATCAGCTGACCACTGTGCACGCACGGAATCCTAGAGCGTCACCGTTAGCCCGATCGGAGGCCTCCGATCGGGCTGTCAGACCACCCGGTCGTCGTCCTCGTCGTCGGTGGCGGGCTCGACCGGCCACTTCAGCTGGAACTCGATCTCCTCCTCCTCCTCGCCGCGCTCGTGCTCGATGGAGAACTGCGCGCGGGCCGGGACGCGGATGCGCTCCCCCGCGATCTGGATGCGGAACGGGGTCTCGGACTCCAGTGCGTCCGCCAGCCGCCGCAGCTTGGCGACGACCTCCTCGGTGCGGTAGATGCGTTCGACGTCTCGCTCGGCGCGGGTCACCGGATCTCCTCTCGGCGGGGATGGAGGCGCCATTCAACCGCACGCCGGTGGCCCGTCGGTGAACGCCCGGGGACCGGCTACGGCACGGCCGTGACCTCGACCAGCCAGGCCTGCTCCGGCGCGAGCACCGGCGGGCGCAGCCCCACCTCGGCCAGCACCCGCCCATGAAGCACCCGCTCCGTCCACTCGGGACCCGAGCCCACCGTCATCGGTGAGCCGGCCGGCTCGACCGCGGCGACCCGGTAGGCGCGCGCCGGGTCCAGGCCGGGCAGGCGCATGGGAGCCGGCACGCCGCGGGCCGAGGTGTGCAGCTGCACGTAGGCGAACAGGCCCGCCGAAAGGTCCGGCGCGACCACGCCGTGCACGAGGGCGGCCGGGTCCGGATGGTCGGCGCGCACCACCTCGCCGGTGTGCAGCAGGTCGCGCATCCGCTTGTAGTAGGCGATCCCCGCGGCCAGACCGTCCCGTTCGGACTCCGTGGCCGAGGCGATGTCCCACTCGATGCCGAAGTGGCCGAACAGCGCCGTGGCGAAGCGGAACGGCAGGTGCTGCGTGCGGCCGCTGGAGTGCACGGTCGGCGGCCCCACGTGCGCGCCGATCAGCTCCGGCGGCAGCAGCAGCGCCGTCCACCGCTGGATCGTCTGCCGCTCCAGCGCGTCGTTCGAGTCGCTCGCCCACACCCGGTCCGTGCGGGCGAGGATCTCCAGGTCCACCCGGGCGCCACCGGACGAGCAGCTCTCGATCTCGACGTCCGGGTGCCGGGCGCGCAGCTCGTCGAGCAGCCGGTACGCCGCGAGCGTCTGGCCGTGCACGCCGGGCCGCCCCTCGTGCCCGGCGGCGACGAGGTCGCGGTTGTGGTCCCACTTCAGGAACGAGACGTCGTTGTCGCGCAGCAGCTCGTCGAGCCGGTCGAGGAGGTAGGCGTAGGCGTCCGGGTTGCCGAGGTCCAGCACCTGCTGGTGGCGCGCCCGCGGGGGCAGCACGCCGTGGCCCGGGCCGAGCACCCAGTCCGGATGTGCCCGGTACAGGTCGGAGTCCTCGTTGACCATCTCCGGCTCGACCCAGATGCCGAACCGCATGCCGAGCCCGGTCACGTGGTCGATCAACGGGCCGAGCCCGGCCGGCCACACGGTCTCGTCGACGTACCAGTCGCCCAGGCCCGCGGTGTCGTCGCGGCGGTGGGAGAACCAGCCGTCGTCGAGGACGAACCGCTCCACGCCGAGCCGGGCGGCGACGTCGGCGAGCGTGCGCAGCCGGTCCAGGTCGTGGTCGAAATAGACGGCCTCCCAGGTGTTCAGCACGACCGGGCGCGGCGTGGCCGGGTGCCCGGGCCGCGACCGCAGCCAGGTGTGGAACGCCGCGGAGAGCCCGTCGATCCCGCGCCCGCTGTAGGCGGCGTAGAGCCACGGCGACGCGTACTCCTCCCCCGGCGCCAGGATCACCTCGCCGGAGGACAGCAGCTCGCCGCCGCCCAGCGTCGCGGTGCCCTCGAGCAACCGCTCGGCGTAGGTGACGTGGTTGCCGCTCCAGGCGACGTGCAGGCCCCACACCTCGCCGTGCCGGAAGCCGAACCCGGCCGTGCCGGCCAAGAGCGCCAGCGTCGCGTCGTGCCCGGTGCGCCCGCGGCGGCTCTCCCGTGACCAGGTGCCGAGGTCGAACGGCCGCCGCTGCGGATGCCGCTCCCGTGCCCAGTGCCCGGTCAGGTCGAGCAGCTCGGTGGCCTGCGCGGGCACCGGCAGCGCCGTCTCCAGACCGTCCACAGTGTACGGCTCGGCGCCGTCGTTGGTGATCCGCGAGCGCAGCCGCAGCACGCCCGAGGGCGTCAGCTCGACCGTGATCTCCAGGTGTAGCAACGCGTCCGGGTCCTCGGCGACGATCTCCACCGACCGCTCCGCGACCCGTACGTCCGACACCCGGAACGACGTCACCCAGGCCAGCCCGCCGCGGCTGCCGCGCAGGCCAGGGCGGCCCTGGTAGCCGCGGACCGCCTCGGGCAGCAGCGCCACCGGCACCGGCCCGTCCGGGGTACTGACCGAGCTCGGCGGCACGGCCGTGTCGGCCAGCAACTCCAGGTCCTCTTCGGACAGCTCGCCGAGTGGCGCGCCCCAGTGCACGACCACGGGCAGTCCACCACCCCGGGCGTCCAGCACCAGGCTGACCGTGTCCGTGGCGAGATGGAGGATGGTCATCCCTTCGTGGCCCCGAGCGTGAGGCCCGCCCGCAGGTGCCGCTGCAGCACGAAGAAGATCACCAACGTGGGGATCGCGACGATGACCGATCCGGCGGAGAGCAGGTTGTAGTCGGTGAAGAACTGGCCCCGCAGGTTCTGCAGCGAGCTCGTCACCGGCAGCTTGTCGCCCGTGCGCATGAACGCGACGGCCCAGAAGAAGTCGTTGTACACCCAGGTGACCTGCAGCACCGACAGGGCGGCCAGCGCCGGGCGGCACAGCGGCAGCACGATCTGCCAGTACTGGCGCAGCACCCCGGCACCGTCCACCTGGGCCGACTCGTACAGCTCGCGCGGCAGCGTCTTCATGTAGTTCGCGAGCACGAACGTGCAGAAACCGGTCTGGAACGCGATGTTGACCGCGATCACCGCGTAGTAGGTGTCGTACAGCGTGCCCGAGTCGCTGAACCAGAACGGCACCTCGATGTTGAGGAACAGCCGGAACAGCGGCACCAGCAACGCCTGCTGCGGCAGCAGGTTCGCCGCGGTGAACAGCGCGAGCAGCGTCAGGTTGAACGCGAAGCTGAACCGCGCCAGGACGAACGCCACCGACGACGCGAGCAGCAGGGTGATCACCACCGACGGGATCACGATGATCGCTGTGTTGGTGAACGTCTGGGCGAAGTTGCCGCGCGACCACGCCTCGACGTAGTTGTCGAACGTGAAGCCGCCGAAGGAGAAGTAGCCGTTGAGCGAGGTGTAGTCGTAGTCGCGCAGCGAGTTGTACACGGCCCACGCGATCGGGAACAGCCACCCGAGCGCCATCACGCTGAGGAACACGGTCAGCACGACCCGGGCGGGCCGCATCGGCCGCTTCGCCCGCGCCGGCGGCCGCGGCGGTGTGGGCCGTGCGATGCGGACGGCCTCGGCGGTGGTCGGCGGCTCGGTCACGGGCCCGGTCATCCGCGCTGCTCCCGCATCACCTGGATCAGGTAGATCGCGATGAACACGGTCGAGATGGCGATCATGATGGTGGCCAGCGCCGAGCCGAAGCCGACGCGGCTCGCCTCGCCGATCACGTTCGCCGTCACCAGCGTCGAGATCAGCTCCAGGCCGTTGCGACCCTTGTTGATCACCCAGGCGATGTCGAACGCGCGCAGCGACTCGATGACCGTGATCACCACGATGATGATGTTCACCGGCCGCATGACCGGCCACACGACCTGGAAGAAGGTCCGAACCTCGCCGGCGCCGTCGACCGCCGCCGCCTCGCGCAGCGCGGGGTCGAAGGCCTTCAGCCCGGCCAGGTACAACAGCATGATGTAGCCGGTGTGCCGCCAGCCGGCGGCGACGAGGACCGCCCACAGGTTGATGTCCGGGTCGCCGAACCAGTCGGTCTGGGTGCCCAGCACCTGGTTCAGCAGGCCCTGGTCCCGCGAGTAGATCAGCTGCCAGATGAAGCCGACCAACGCGAGGGAGAGCACGACCGGCAGGAAGAAGACGCTCTGGTAGACCCGGGAGCCGCGCAGCTGGCGGTCGAGCATGACTGCCAGCGCCATGCCGAGCAGCGTCGGGCCGAGGAAGAACACGGTCAGCCAGATCAGGTTGTGCTCGATGGCCGGCTGGAAGGGCGGGTAGTTCGAGGTGACGTTCTCGTAGTTCTCCAGGCCGACGACGTTGATGTCGGCGACGTTGCCGATGCCGTTCCAGTCCGTGAAGGACAGCAGCACGGTCGCGATCGCCGGACCCCAGACCAGCCCGACGACGACCAGCGTCGGGATCGCCACCATCAGCGTGACGATGAGCCGGTCGGTGCCCGTCAGCGAGCGCACGCGGCGCGGTCGGCGGGGGCGGCGCCGAGCCGTCCCCGCCTCGCGAACCGCCACATCAACCACCGAAGATCGATTTCTTCTGATCCTCGATCTTCTTGGTCAGGCCGTCGACGTCGTCCGGGTTGCGGATGAACTCCTGCAGCGACGGGATCATCACGGTGGACGCGAAGTCGGGCCGGGTGTCGCGGTCGAGGAACTGGGAGATGGACTTGGCCTTGCTCACCAGCTCCTGCCCCTTCTTCTGCAGGGCGTTGTAGCCGCTGGTGTCGGCGTCGTCGTGGGCGCCGATGTTGTTGGGGTCGCTCTTCAGGTAGGTGTCCTCGGCCTTGGCCGTGCCGAGGTAGCGCAGCAGGTCCCTGGCGCCGCTCTCGTTGCGCGGGCGGGGCGCCATCATCACGCCGTCGATCGGCGCTTCGACCGCGTCGGTGCCGACCGCCGAGTCGACCTCGGGGAACGCGAAGAAGTCGAGGTCGTCGCGCTCGGCGCCCTCCGGGAACTGCTGGCCGACGAACATGCCGAGCACGTACATCCCGCTCTCCTTGCGCAGCAACGACTGCGCGGCCTCCTGCCAGGTGCGGCCGAGTGCGTCCGGCTGGTGCAGCGGCAGCAGACCTCGCCAGGTGTCGAACACGGTCTTGACCTCGGCCGAGTCCCACGCCTGCTCGCCGGCCATCAGCTCGACGTGGAAGTCGTAGCCGTTGATCCGCATGTTCAGGTAGTCGAACGTGCCCATCGCCGGCCAGCCGTCGGAGTCGCCGAACGCGACCGGGACGAGGCCGTCGGACTTCATCTGCGTGGCGAGGGTCTTGAAGTCGTCCAATGTGGTCGGTGGCTCGTAGCCCTTCTCCTGCCACACGCTCTTCCGGTAGAAGACCGCCCACGGGTAGTAGTAGATCGGCACGAAGTACTGCTTGCCGTCCTTGCCGGTCGACTGCTGCTTCATCGCCTCGGAGAATCCGCCGCCGATGTCCGCCCACACGTCGCTGATGTCGCCGACCAGGCCCTGCTCGGCGAAGAACTGCATGCGGTTGCCGGCGAACCAGCCGAAGACGTCGTCCGGGCCGCCCTGGAGGTAGTTGTTGATGTTCTCCTGGAAGGACTGGTGCTCGATCGTGTTGATGGAGACCTTGCCCTTGCCGTAGGCGTCCATCATCGCCTGGATGCCCCCCTTGGGCACCTCGTCGGACCAGTTCGACCCGAACGTCACCGGGCCCCCGCCGCCACCGCCGCCGGAGTCGTCACCGCAGGCGGACAGGGCGGGAACGCCGGCCAAGGCGCCGGCGCCGAGCATCCCCTTCAGCAAGGTCCGTCGCCGGATGGCCATGGCGGGCACCCCGCCGGCGCCGTAGGAACGAGGGCTCATCATCGTCGCGCCTCCTCAAGGACCGGCAAAAACTCAACAGTTGTGAACGCGACCTCTCAGAAACGAAACCTTGTCTAACTCAAGGTATGAATGTCAAGGGGTCGGACCTCAACCCGTGTCCAGATCGTGACAAGAGCCGTCGACTTCGCCGTTACCTGCGGCGTTCGACTGTCACACTGGGTAGAGGTCTGATCTTTACGCGGTAGAACGGCCAAGTGTTCAGACTTGCCGGTTTCTGTTGATCCAGCCCGCGCCAGGTGCCTTCGCAGGTCACCCGGGGGCGCCCAGGAAGCGGGTCACCTCGGACGCGGTGCGCGGGGAGATGCCCCTCTGTGGCGCGGTCAGGCCGACGGTCGCGTCCTCTGCCCACCGTGCCCTTCGGTGACCGCCGTCGTGTCGGTCCCGCCCCGCCGCTCGATGGTGGCAAGATCACCGTGGACGGTCACCTCGGAGACGGCGACCAGGGCGGCGAGGCCTTCGACGCGGACGTGACCGCGCTCGTGTGTGATGGCAGCCATCCGACTGCGACGCAGTTCGAAAGTTCCAGCCAGTCGTTCACTGGATGTTCGATTGAGTTGTTTTATGATTGAATGTCGATCGATTCGGGTGTTCTCCACGGGTTGGGAGCGGGCAATGCTGGCAGCGGAGAGGCAGGCCCGGATCGTCGAGGAGATACACCGTCGGGGCGCCGTGCGGGTCATCGAGTTCGCACAGATGCTCGGGGTCTCCGACATGACGATCCGGCGCGACCTGGACGCGCTCGCGCAGCAGGGCCTGCTGGACAAGGTGCACGGCGGCGCGACGCGGCGCTCGGCCTCGACCGAGGAGCCCGGCTTCGAGGCGAAGTCGCTGCGCCAGCAGCCGGAGAAGGAGGCCATCGCGAAGGCCGCGGCCGAGCTGGTCTCGCCCGGCACCGCGGTCGGCCTGTCCGCCGGCACCACGACCTGGGCGCTCGCGCACGCGCTGCGAGGCGTCGACGGCCTCACGATCGTCACGAACTCGATGCGCATCGCCGACGTGCTGCACGCCCGGCCGTCGACCGACCAGAACGTCGTGGTGGTCGGTGGCGTGCGCACCCCGTCGGACGCGCTGGTCGGCCCGATCGCGGTGTCCGCACTCGCCCAGCTGCACCTCGACATCGTGTTCCTCGGCGTGCACGGGATGGCCGAGACCGCGGGGTTCACCACCCCGAACCTCCTCGAGGCGGACACCGACCGCGCGCTGGTCCGGGCCGGCCGGCGGCTGGTGGTGCTCGCCGACCACACCAAGTGGGGCACGGTCGGGCTGTCCACGATCGCCCGGCTGGAGGACGCCGACATCGTGATCTCCGACGACGCGCTGCCCGAGGAAGCCAAGGCCGCGCTCGACGAGCAGGTCGAAGAGGTGTTGCTGGTCCCCGTCGGCGAGGCCGGCCGGTGAAACGCACCGCGGCGCGCCTCGCCGACGGCCGGGAGATCATCTACTTCGACCACGACGACGCGCCGCCGCGCGTGCTGGATGATCCGCGCGAGCTCGAACAGGTGTCCACCGCCTCGCAGATGCGCCACGACCCGGTGCTCGACGAGTGGGTCATGTTGGCCTCGCACCGCCAGCACCGCACGTACAAGCCGCCGGCCGACGAGTGCCCGCTGTGCCCGTCGCGGAGCGGCCGGCACACCGAGGTCCCGTCGCCGGACTACGACGTGGTGGTGTTCGAGAACCGGTTCCCGAGCCTGTCGATGCACGCCTCCGGCGGGGCGGCGCCGGACCTGCCGCCGCTCGTCGACTCCGCGCCGGCGATCGGCCGCTGCGAGGTCGTGTGCTTCACCAGCGACCACGAGGCGGCGTTCGCGACGTTGAAGCCCGAGCACGCCCGCCTCGTCGTCGACGCGTGGGCGGACCGAACGGCCGAGCTGTCGGCGCTGCCCGGGGTGGCGCAGGTGTTTCCCTTCGAGAACCGGGGTGCGGCGATCGGCGTGACGCTCGCGCACCCGCACGGCCAGATCTACGCCTATCCCTTCGTGACCCCGCGGACCCGGCAGATGCTGGCCAATGCCGCCGCCCACGCCGGACGCACCGGGCGCAACCTGTTCGCCGACGTGCTCGTTGGCGAGCGCGAGTCCGGCGCCCGGGTGGTGGCGAGCTCGCCACTGTGGACGGCCTTCGTGCCGGCGGCCGCGCGCTGGCCGGTCGAGGTGCACGTCTACCCGCACCGGCAGGTGCCGGACATCGCCGCACTCTCCGACGACGAGCGCGACGACTTCGTGCACCTGTACCTGAACGTGTTGGGGCGGCTGGACGCGCTCTACGACCAGCCGCTGCCGTTCGTGGCGGCGTGGCACCAGGCGCCGGTCGGGCCGGGGCGCGAACACGCGTACCTGCACCTGCAGATCACCTCGATCCAGCGCTCGGCCGACAAGCTGAAGTACCTGGCCGGGTCGGAGGCGGCGATGGGCGCGTTCATCACCGACGTGCTCCCCGAGGACGTGGCCCAGCGACTACGCGACCTCAACCGATAGACGGCGGAGGTCCGCGGCATCATCGACGGCGCCACCGTCTCGCTCGCGTCGCGGGTCGGCGAGACCTCGCTGAAGGCGAAGCCCTCCGACCGGATGCCCGTCGGGGTCGTCTACACGACGTTCCACCACCCGGGCACGGTGCCGGCGGGCAGAATCGCCGAAGCCGCCCCGGTCCCGGTTGCGGGGAGCTAAGTTGGCGACAGTGACGCTTCCTCCCCACGTGCGGCTGGTCAACGAGATCGCGGTCCAGTCGCCCACCTGCCCGCGGAGCGGGCGGCCGGGGAGATCGCCAAGCACATCCGTTCGCGGCCGCGGCGGCCGCGCAGCTGAGCCGACCGGCCTGAGCCGGCCGTGGCGGTGAAGCCTCTACATCGGCGCCACGGCCCGCAACTTGTTGCATATCAAGGAACTCGACGCGCTTCGTGCAACAGTGGCGTAATGTCTGCTCGTCTGCACCGGAACGCGGCGCGGCGATCCCGCGCCGTCACCCAATAGGAGCCTGACCATGGCCTTTCCGTCCGACCTGGACATCGCCCGCGGCGCGAAACTCAAGCCGATCGAGGACGTCGCCGGCGACATGGGGCTGCCGGCCCGAATGCTCGAGCCCTACGGGCGCGACGTCATGAAGATCGGCCTGGGCGCGATCGACGAGCTCGCCGACGCGCCGAAGGCCAAGTACATCCTGGTCAGCGCCATCACGCCGACTCCGCTCGGCGAGGGCAAGACGACCACGACGGTCGGCCTCGGGCAGGGCTTCAAGCACCTCGGCAAGCAGGCCACGGTCGCCATTCGGCAGCCCTCGATGGGCCCGACGCTGGGCATCAAGGGCGGTGCGGCCGGCGGCGGGTACAGCCAGGTCGTGCCGATGGAGCTGCTCAACCTGCACCTGACCGGCGACATGCACGCGGTGACCGCGGCGCACAACCTGCTCGCCGCGATGGTCGACAACCACCTGCACCAGGGCAACGCGACCGGGCTGGACCTGTCCGAGATCACCTGGCGGCGGGTCATCGACATGAACGACCGCTCGCTGCGCAACATCGTGGTCGGGCTCGGCGCGAAGGCGGACGGGGTGACCCGGCAGACCGGGTTCGACATCACCGCCGCGTCCGAGGTGATGGCCGCGCTCGCGCTCACCACCGGGCTGGACGACCTGCGTGCGCGGCTCGGCCGGATCGTCGTCGGCTACACGCCGGCCGGCGAGCCGGTGACCGCCGAGGACCTCGAGGTCGCGGGCGCGATGACCGTGCTGCTGCGCGAGGCGATCAAGCCGAACCTGATGCAGACGCTGGAGAACACCCCGGTTCTGGTCCACTGTGGACCGTTCGGCAACATCGCCACCGGCAACTCGTCGGTCGTGGCCGACCTGATCGGGATCCGGTGCGGCGACTACCTGATCACCGAGGCCGGGTTCGGCGCGGACATGGGCGCGGAGCGGTTCTTCAACATCAAGTGCCGGGTGTCCGGCCAGGCCCCGGACGCGGCCGTGCTGGTGGCGACCGTGCGCGCGCTGAAGGCCCACTCCGGCAAGTTCCGGATCGTGGCGGGCAAGCCGCTTCCCGAGGACCTGCTCGCCGAGAACCCGGACGACGTGCACGCCGGCGCGGACAACCTGCGCAAGCAGATCGAGAACATCCGGATGCACGGCGTCTCGCCCGTGGTCTGCGTCAACGCGTTCCCGACCGACCACCCGTCCGAGCACGCCGCCATCCGCGAGATCGCCGAGTCCATGGGCGCCCGGGTCGCGGTGAGCACGCACTTCGCCGACGGCGGCGCCGGCGCGACCGACCTCGCCGAGGTGGTGGCCGAGGCGGCCGAGGAGCGCTCGCAGTTCGAGTTCCTGTACCCGTCGTCGGCCCCGCTGCGGGAGAAGATCGAGACGATCGCGACGCGGGTGTACGGCGCGGACGGCGTCTCCTACACCCCGGCCGCTCGCAAGCAGCTCGACAAGTACGAGCGCAACGGCTTCGGCGAGCTGCCCGTCTGCATGGCGAAGACGCACCTGTCGATCTCGTCGGACCCGAAGCTGCTGGGCGCGCCGACGGGCTGGACGCTGCCGGTGCGCGAGGTCCGCGCCTCGGTCGGCGCCGGCTTCGTGTACCCGATCTGCGGCGACATGCGCACGATGCCGGGCCTGGGCTCCTCTCCCGCGGCGACCCGGATCGACCTGGATAAGGACGGGGAGATAGTCGGCCTATCGTGACGGACTCATGGAGTCCTTCCTGCACCTGTCGACCGGTGGCTTCCTGGAGCGGGTGGCCGCCCGCACGCCGGCTCCGGGCGGTGGCGCCGTCGCCGCGATGACGGCCGCGTCCGCCGCCGCCCTGGTCGCGATGGCCTCCCGGTTCACCGACTGGCCGGCCGGGCCCGCGGAGAAGCTGCGGGCCCGACTCGAACCACTGGCCGACGCGGACGCGGCCGCCTACACCGAGGTGCTCGCCGCGTACCGGATGCCGAAGGACGACCCGTCGCGGCGCGGGCGGATCAACGAGGCGCTGCGGCTGGCGACCGAGGTGCCGCGCGAGGTGGCCACGACGGCCCGCGCGGTGGCGGTGCTCGCCGACGACCTCGCCGAGCGGGGCAACCGCAACCTCGTCGGCGACGTCCGGGTCGCCGCGCTGCTGGCGCGTGCCGCGGCCGAGGCGGCCGACGAGCTCGTGGCGATCAACGAGCGGGCAGTCCGCCTCCCCGGAACTTGAAGTGTCTGTTCCGCCTCCCCGGAATTCGAAATGTCCGTTGCGTTCCAGCGAATCGTGCGGTTGTTCGGTTGTTAGTGGCTGGCTGCCGTCACGTTCCCCTGAGGTTTCGTTTCGTAGTCCAAGACTCAACATATTCGTCGAGTGTCGGGCTCAGGTCGCAGCGGGCGCGGGCGGGTCGTCGCTGACCAGGTACGCGAGTTCGGTCTCCCACTTGGTTGGGTTCGGCTCGACCTCCGGGTCGGTGCGATAGGACTCGAACATTCCGCCCCACACGTCGCCCTCCTTCGCGAGCGGCACGTCCTGGCGGCCCGCCCAGTCGACGAGCGCGAGGTGCGACTGTGCGATGCCGTCCGGGTGGCCGTGGTGGGTCGCGACCACGTACCGGCCCGCGGGCTTGGCGCCGGCCACCACGCGCCCGTCGCCCGCTACGGGTTCGGCGACCGGGACGCCGACCTCGACGGAGAACTTCTCGTCGAAGCCGCCGATGACCCGGTGGCGGTAGAACAGGGCGCCCGCCGGGGCGATCCCACGCTGGCCGAGCCAGGCGAAGACCTCGGGGATGAGGGCGTTGACCTCGCCCCACTCACGCAGGGTGGCCTCGATCGGGATGGAGACGTACGGCTGTTCGGTGCGCTCGTGCACCGTCGGTTCACTCATACCCGCTGATACGGCGCGAGTGGGCGAAACTAATCGGTTGGTGACTCGGGTAGCCCGTAGCGGGCGAACCCGCCGGCCAGGTCGAGATGGGTGGTCAGCTCGGTGATCCCGGCGTGGCTGACCTCCAGCGTCACCAGCGCCATCGGCTCGTGCCGCGTGCCGGTCCACATGTACTGGCCGAACGCCGGCGAGCCGTTGACCGAGGTCGGCAGCAGCCGGGCGTTCTCGCAGGTGCCGTCCCCGTACGCCAGCGACGCGGCGATGTCGGCCCGGCCCCGCAGCCACCAGGTGAACGGCGGCATGGACGTGGTCGCGTCCTCGTGCAGCAGGGCGGTGAGCGCGGCGATGTCGTAGTGCTCGAACGCGTCGACGTAGCGGGCGAGCAGGTCGCGGTGCTCGGCGTCGAGCGGCTCGGGCGGGGCCGGCGTGCGGATCGTGGCGCGGGCGCGTTGCAGCGCGCTGTTCGCGGAGGCGACCGTGGTGTCGAGCAGGCCGGCGACCTCGGCGGCGGAGAACGCGAGGACCTCGCGCAGGATCAGCACGGCCCGCTGGCGCGGCGGCAGTTGCTGCAGCGCGGCGACGAACGCGAGCCGGATCGTGTCGCGCTGCGCGGCCACCTCGGCCGGGTCGCCGACCAGCGCGTCGGGCAGCGGCTGGACCCACGCGGTGGGCGGCAGCGGCTCGCCGAGGTCGGGACCCGGTTTCGTGGCCGGGGCGAGGTCCATCGCGCGGGCGCGGCGCTGCGCGCTGCGGAGCATGTCGAGGCAGACGTTGGTGGCGATGGCGTAGAGCCAGGTCCGCACGGACGCGCGGGCCGGGTCGTAGTCGGCCCGCCAGGCGCGGACGAGCGTCTCCTGCACGGCGTCCTCGGCCTCGAAAGCAGCGCCGAGCATGCGGTAGCAGTAGGCGGTCAGCTCGCCCCGGTAGGTCTCCAGCGTCTCGACCACCGTCATGGCCACACGTTAGCGTCGCGTCGATGGACGAGGCACAGGCCCGGACCCGGTTCGCGGCCGCGCGGGTAGCGCGGCTGGCCACTGTGAGCGCGGACGGGACGCCGCACCTGGTGCCGGTGACGTTCGCGGTCGACGGCGACACCGTGGTGATCGCGGTGGACCACAAGCCCAAGCGCACCACCGATCTCAAGCGGCTGCGCAACATCGCGGCGCAGCCTCGGGTGAGCCTGCTCGCCGACCGCTACGACGAGGACTGGGACCTGCTCTGGTGGGTGCGCGCGGACGGCCGCGCCCGGGTCGCGGACGGCGGGCCGGTGGACCTGCTCGTCGCGAAGTACCCGCAGTACACCGGGCGTGCGCCGGCCGGGCCGGTGATCGTCGTCGAGATCGACGTGTGGCGTGGCTGGGCGGCGTCCGGCGAGTAAGGTGTGCACATCGGACCAACCGAGGAGGTGAGCCCCATTTCCGCCATATCAGGCCGGGTGCTCCCCTCGAGTCGCCGCATCGCTTAAGTGGCCGGGAGCGCCCACGGGTATCCCGAAAGGCGCTTCATGACCTCTCAGATCGTCTCCACCCTCCGCGCCGCCGGCTGCGTCTTCGCCGAGGACGAGGCACGGCTCCTCACCGAGGCCGCCGCCGATCCCGACGAGCTCGCGGGCCTGGTCGCGCGCCGGACGTCCGGCGTCCCCCTCGAGCACCTCCTGGGCTGGGCCGGGTTCTGCGGGCTGCGCGTCGCCGTCGATCCCGGCGTCTTCGTGCCGCGGCGGCGTACCGAGCTGCTCGCGTGGCACGCGGTGCGGCTCGCCGAGCCCGGCGCCGTCGTCGTGGACCTGTGCTGCGGATCCGGCGCGGTCGCCGCCGCGGTGGCCGCGACCGTACCGGGTGCCGAGCTGTACGCGGTCGACGTCGACCCGGCCGCCGTGCGGTGCGCGCGCCGCAACGTCCCGGGTGGACACGTGTACGAGGGCGACATGTACACCCCGCTGTCCCTCGGGCTGCGCGGGCGGGTCGACGTCCTGGTGGCCAACGCGCCCTACGTGCCGACGGACGCCATCGACCTCCTGCCGCCCGAGGCCCGCGACCACGAGCCCCGGGTGGCGCTCGACGGCGGCGCCGACGGGCTCGACCTGTTGCACCGCGTGGTGGACGGGGCTCGCGGGTGGCTCGCCCCGGGCGGTCACCTGCTCGTCGAGACCAGCGAGGAGCAGGCCCCGGCGCTGCTCGGCGCGACGGGCTTCGCCGGCCTGCGCCCACGCCTGGTGCGCGACACTGGACGCGGCGCCACGATCGTCATCGCGCGCGCTCCACAAAGGCCACCAAGGCGGTGAGCTCCTCGGCGGGCACGGCATCCGGGTCGCGATCTCGGCGCTGTTGTCCGTCCACATGGCACGCGCGGCCTGCTGGGTGTCCTCGTCGGGGTTGAGCCGCTCGCCGACTGCGTCCCACCGCCGAGCGACGCCCGGTGCCGGGCGAGGCGGTCGCGCTGCTCTTCGGTGAAGTAGGTCTCGAACATCGACATCAGCTCCAGGGGCGTCATCAGCTCGGCCGGATCGGGCGTGCGGTCGTGGTCGAGACGGTCGAGCAGCCCGGTGAGCTGGTCGCGCAGCCGGGCGAGCCGCTGCTCGTGGACGTCCAGGTCCTCCAGCTGCGCGACCAGCAGCGCACGCGATTCAGCCGACACACGAAGGAGCCCGTTGTAACGCCCGTGAGCGGGAGCGAAGCGAACAATTCAACACAGTCGCTAGAACCTCCCGCCGCGTCCGGTTCAAGAGCGCGGCGCGTCCAGGTCCGGCGAGCAGAACTCGCCGCCCAGGTACCGCTTCTCCGCGTCGGTGGCGGGTGGCACGGAGCCGGCGTAGACCTCCGCGTCGTCCTGGGGGTCGTAGCCCAGCGCCCGGGCCTCGGCGAGCGGCCAGGTCGCGCGGGTGTTCGCCGAGATGCCCCACACGACCCGGAAGCCCGGCGCCGGCGCGGTGACCGACGCCTCGACCAGGCGGGCGCAGTCGTCCGGGGACAGCCACGTGCCGAGCGCCCGCTCGTTCGTCGGCCGCTCGGCGCACGAGCCGATCCGCAGGCAGACCACGTCGAGCCCGTACCGGTCGTGGTACAGGCTGCCCAGCGCCTCGCCGGCCGCCTTGCTCACGCCGTAGTACGTGTCCGGCCGCGGGTAGCGGTACTCGCCGACCTGCTCGGCCATCGGCACGAAGCCGACGGCGTGGTTGCTGCTCGCGAAGACCACCCGCGGCGCGCCGGCCCGCCGCGCGGCCTCCAGCACGGTGTACGTGCCGTTGATGTTGTGCTCGAGGATCTCCGCCCACGGCGCCTCCGTGCTGAGGCCGCCGAGGTGGACGACGGCCGCCACGTCGGCGCAAGCCGCCACCATGGTGTCCAGGTCGGACACCGAGCCGCGCACGGCCTCCTCCCTGTCTCCGGCCGACAGCGGGGCGACGTCCAGCAGCCGCAGCGTCCGGCCGGCACGGGCGAGGCGCGGGCGGAGCATCGTGCCGATGGTCCCGGCCGCGCCGGTGAGCAGGATCCGTTCGGTCATGTCGCCACTATGTCCGGCGGGAAGATCTCGGGCTAGATTTCCGGCGGGGTGTCCTTTCGGGGGAGGCGGCTCCGACGTCTCCGCGAGTCGTGCCACCGCGGCGCGGCGGGAGTGAGGAGTTGACGATGAAGTACCTGATGCTCGCCTACACCAACGCGCAGGCCTGGCAGTCGGCGATGGCCGACTTCGACCCCGACGCGCCGATGCCGGCCGACGCGCAGGCGGCGTGCGACTTCTACGAGCAGCTGGCCAAGGAGCTGACCGAGTCCGGCGAGTTCGTCACCACCGAGGGCCTCGCGGACCCGACGCACACCAAGACGATCCGCAAGCGGGCCGAGGGCGGCCCGGAGGTCACCGACGGCCCGTACGCGGAGATCAAGGAGGTCCTGGCGAGCTACGCGATCATCGACTGCGAGAGCTACGACCGGGCCGTGGCGATCGGCGCCCGAGTCGCGGACGCGGTGGGCGACACGATCGAGATCCGGCCGATCATGGACGCCTTCGGCGCGCCCGAGCTCTGACCACGTCGGTGGTGCGCCTGTGAGCGGGAGCGACGGAACCTTCGCCCTCTGGACTGACGAGCGCGCGCAGGCGCGCCGGCGCCGAGCACGTGAGGAGGGAAGACGGCGAGTAGTGGAGGAGCGGAGCGAACCATTCGACGCCGCCGAGCACCTGCTGCGCGAGCTCGCGCCGCAGGTTCTCGGTGCGCTCGTGCGGCGGTTCGGCGACTTCGCGGCCGCCGAGGACGCCGTGCAGGAGGCGCTGCTGGACGCCGCGCTGCAGTGGCCGAAGGAAGGGCTGCCGGACAACCCGCGCGGCTGGCTGGTCCGGGTCGCGCACCGGCGGATGACCGACCAGCTGCGCAGCGAGATCGCGCGGCGGCGCCGGGAGGACACGGCCGGCACACGAGTCCCGCGCGACCAGTTCCTCGCGCCGGCCGCGGACGCCCCGCGCGCGCCGGACTCCGACGAGACGCTGACGCTGCTGTTCCTGTGCTGCCACCCGTCGCTGACCCCGGGCGCGCAGGTGCCGCTCACCCTGCGCGCGGTCGGCGGCCTGACCACCGCGGAGGTCGCGCGGGCGTTCCTGGTGCCCGAGGCCACGATGGCCAAACGGATCACCCGGGCGAAGCAGCGGATCAAGGAGTCCGGCATCGGGTTCCGCACCCCGCCGGCGGCCGAGCTGCCCGCGCGACTCGCCGCCGTCCTGCAGGTGCTGTACCTGATCTTCAACGAGGGCTACGCGAGCACCGCCGGCCCCGACCTGCAGCGGGTCGACCTCACCACGGAGGCGATCCGGCTGGCCCGGGCGGTGCGCCGGCTGCGGCCCGACGACCAGGAGGTCGCCGGGCTGCTCGCGCTGATGCTGCTGACCGACGCCCGCCGCGCGGCCCGAACGGCGCCGGACGGCTCGCTCGTCCCGATGGCCGAGCAGGACCGTTCGCTGTGGGACCGGGAGTCCATCGCGGAGGGCGTGACGCTGGTCGACGAGGCGCTGCCGCGCACCGAGCGGTTCGGGCCCTACCAGCTGCAGGCCGCGATCGCCGCGGTGCACGACGAGGCGCCGAGTGCCGAGGAGACCGACTGGCCGCAGATCCTGGCGCTGTACCAACTGCTGCGCGCGGTCGCGGACGGTCCGGTGGTGATGCTGAACCAGGCGGTCGCGGCGGCGAAGGTGCACGGCCCGGCCGCCGGGCTCGCCCTGCTCGACGCGGCGGCCGCCGACTCCCGGCTGGCCGGCAGCCACCGCGTCGACGCGGTGCGGGCGCACCTGCTGGAGGAGGCGGGCGACGTCGAGGCGGCCCGATCCCACTACGTGGCCGCGGCCCGGCGGACGACGAGCACGCCCGAGCGGCGGTACCTGCTGTCCCGCGCGGAGCGGGTGGCCACACGGTCCTAAGTAGACTACTTGTCCTTCTTGGTCTTGCCGTCCTTGGCTTTCTGGTCTTTCTCGACCTTCTGCTCGCCGCCCTTCGACGCGCCCTTCCGCTCGGCCTTCTGCTCGGCCTTCTGCTCGACCTTCGACGCGCCCTTCGACGCCGTGGCGGCCTGCTTCGCCGCCGTGCGCGCCGCCTTCCGGGCCTGCCCGCGATCCACCGGGGCGGCGGCGGGGCTCGACGTCGCGGCGAGCGGCGCGCGATCGGGC
>NZ_JBOHGA010000060.1:0-31117 GCF_050699915.1 Actinophytocola sp. | reverse complement strand
GCCGAGGTCGACCAGCAGCTGGCCCGCCTCGAGGAGGAGCTCCACGCCCTACGCGCAGGACTCCGCACTTCGTAGTACGTACCAGGTAGACACGCCCCGCTGCAGCCGGCTCAACCGGCGCGCGGGGGCGTTCTGCTGCCCGGCACCCGGTGCCCTCACGGGGCTCCTAACCCGTACAAGATCTCCGGCGCTATGCCGTACCGGTCCCGGGTTTGATCTTGATCGGGGGTCATCCCCCACCCCTCTTGCCTCTCCCCCTTGGAGCTGTCCGTGTGGCCTGGGGTGCTCATCCGTTCGGACATCTTGTGTAGTTGGGCTTGACAGTGGCGCACCACGGGTGTTGACTGGGGCTACACAACACGACAGGGGCAAGGCACTCCGCTTCCCGAGCGAACGGGCACACGCACCACGCCACGCGCAGAGGAACGCCAGAGCACCAGGCCGAAGCCCTACCGCACACGCACAGAGCCCACACAGGAGAAACCACAGGGGCGCCATGACCCACCCGCACCACCGGGGGTGAGAGCGCAAGCCGGAACCGCGTACGGGGCACAGCAACAACCCACCCACCACACAGGAGGCGATGGCCATACCCACAACTGAATACGGAGCCGCGCTAGGTACGTCGATCGGGCACCAGGGACGCACCAGGTGCCCGTGTCGTGGTCCCTAGCAGAGGAGAGGCACATGAGGAACGTGTTCGCGCTGGCGGTGCTGGCGCTCACCCTCACGGCAGGCGCGCTGTTCGGGTACGCCGTAGGCCGCGTCACAGCACCCCCCGTGCAGGCGCCCGTACCGGCGTGTCCCACAGAGGATTCCTGCGACTACGTCAACCCGGACGGGGAACCCGGCACCGGGGATGAGCTGTGGACCCCCCGCCGTGCAGGCGGTGTCCGTGGCGCACACGTGGCGCCGGACGTACGTGGAGTGCGTCAAGCAGCGCAACCCCCGGCACCGGGCCGAGTGCGAACGGATGGCCCGCAGGGGTGACCTGGCCCGGGCGCCCCGGGATGAGGCGCTCGCCATGAGCGACGGACGCACCAAGTGGTGTGTCTGGCACCCCGAGGACGACCGGTACAAGTCCATCGCGTTCTGCCGGGACGGCACCCGGTACGCGAGCTAGCCGCTTCGGTCAGGCGCCCCAGACGGGGCGCCTGTGCCGTGGTCGCTAGACCAAACCCCCCAGAGGAGATCGAGATGAAAACGAACACGTACGACCCGGTGGAGGCGGAGCGGTACCACGCCGACCACGTCGCGACGCTGCTGGCGTGCGGGTACGCGGTCGAGTCGCGGAAGGTCGCCGACGACCTGTGGTTCCACGCGTCGGCAGACCGGGCGACCGAGGCGGTGGCCGCGCTCGGGCGGCCACACGTGATTCACGGCGGCCGGTGATCGGGATGCGTAACAACGAGTCCCGGTCCGTCAAGGCGGACGACGGGAAGCACATCGGGTGGATCGACTTCCGGGAGCACGCCGAAGGGTGGGCCGGGGAGCTGTACACCGCGACGTCGGTCCACCGGTCGGACCACCTGCAGGCCCACCGGTCGGAGCAGGAAGCGGAGAAATGGATCCGTGATCAACACGAGCTGCACCGGGCGGGGCTGCTCAAACGCAAGCGCTAGCCGCGTCGGTCGGGCACCGGGGATCCGGTGCCCTGGCCGTGGCCGCTAGACGGCAAACACCCCCCGAAAGGAACGATCATGAAGCGAGTACGGAACCGCGACGCCGGCAACCTGATCGGCGAGCGGGAAGAGTTCTACGGCAGCCACTTCTCCGGCACGATCGAGCGGGACGCCTGGGGTACCGGGATGCTCGAAGGGCCCGAGCTCACCGACTACCGGGACGCGTTCAAAGGCGGCCCGGTGTACGTGGTGCGGTCCTACGCCACACCGATCGCGTGGACCCCCGCCACCGGTCCCCTGTCCTGGACCGTGCCGACCACCACGTACAGCCCCACCACCACCCAGCACCAGCACACCGTCCGGTACGCGGTGCGCCGGGCCGCGGTCGCGGCCCGCGTCGCGGTCCTGGTGTGAACGAGCTAGCCGCTTCGGTCACGCCCGTCTCGTACGGGCGTCGGCCGTGGACAGCTAGACCGAGAGGAGGGAGGAAGTCATGATCAAAGCTATCGTGGTAGCGGTCGCGATCCTGGCAGCGTTCGCGCTAGGCATCGCGGTGCATGTACGCACCGGAGACGGACCGTACTGCCCGACAGAGGACAGTTGCCAGATCGACTACCGAGACGGGACCTGGACCGTGACAGAGGTAGTGCCGTGAGTAAGTACTGTGACGTTCAGAACAGCTACGGCTACACGTGTGGCAACCCTGCCGACTACTTTGTCCACTTCTTTTCGGATGGCGGCGGCGGGCGTCTGGCGTGCGGGAAGCATCTCGCCAAGGCTGTCGCTGTGGTGCTGTCCGCCGAGAATGTCCGCGGCTTAGTCGTGACGGTAGCGAAGCTAAGCGAGAAAGGGGTTACGCGGTGAGGTCAAAGAAGGCCTAGCGAGGAACGGTGGATAACCCCATCTGGGGGCGAGTCGACCGCTACCCGACCGGGGAGAGGCGACAGATCCTTAACGTGACCTTGGATCACGAGCCTGACCGATCGGTGGAGATCGAGGTTCCTCGGGAGGTTATGCAATTCATGGTTCGGGTGTTCCTTCGCGATTTCGGAATCTCGGCGGACTGACTAGCTTTGGTTGAGCGTGGTCACCCACGATCACGCCGACGACGCGAACGGCTTGGTGCGTGGCGTACGCGGTCGAGACAGAACGACGCACGGTTGAGGGCCACCGGGAGGAATCATGAGCAGCTTGCATCTCGACGCACGCGACGTGCCAAGGCTCTACCGGGTCAAGGTCACTGTAGCCGGCGACCCGTACGCAGAAACGACGACGATGCTGTACGAGCACGAAGTAGACGCGACGCGGGACCGCCTCTACTCAGCGGTCCGCGCGGCCGAGGGCACCCGCACGGTATCAGTAGACATCTATCCGACGTAAGGAGCGACCGGTGAGCGTGAAGGCAGGGTGTGTGTGTGGCACCCCGAGCAAGGCAGGGTGGTACGTGTTCGCTGTGATCGCGCAAGGCGACGTGACAACGTACGTCGACGGCTACTACTGCGGCGAGCACATGCCTACCGAAGAGACGGTGGCACCTGGTTTCGAGGTGCTGGAGTACAGCGAAACCGAACTCGAAAGGGACTAGGGGTGAGTGAGTGATGGCACGACAGTGCGTGGCGTGGGCGACGACGCGGGACAGCATGCCCGGTGCGGACCCTGGCGTGGCTGTGACCGACCGGGACGTGACCGATGGTTTTGTAACCGAGGGCGACACCGTGCAGTACACCGTCGAGTCGAACGGTTGGGGCCGGACGCCAGGCGGTGGCCTCGACCAGGAAGCCGCAGATGAGGTGCTTGCGCGTCTCGGGTACACCAGGGCCGAACCTTGGGGCACGGTGCCGGGCGGGTGGGCGGCGACCGTCGAAAACGTGGACTGACTAGCTTTGGTGGAGCATGGTGGTCACCCATGCTCCCGCCAAGGAGACCTACACCGCCACGGTCAAGAAATTGGGAGCGGCGTACGCCGCGCTCCGAGTCGCGTGTGCCACCGCCGAATATTTCGAAGGGCTGCGGATAGCTCGTGGGCTAGAGGGTTTGCAAGCCGCTGCTGACGCCTGATTCATTGCACTTACCATCCCTCCTCTCGAATTGACCTTCCATCGACCGGGCGCGCATCTCCCGAGAGGTGACCGCATGACACCGATCGAGCGGGCCGCGCTGGAGTACGGCGACGGCCAGTACGCCGACTGCACGATCTGCCGAAAGGCGATCTACCACGACACCACGGGCTGGCGGAGCGTGCTCGGCAACAAGGCGTCCGACCACGACCACCAGCCCGGCGTGATCTACCGCGCCGTCGCCGAGAAACCCGAGCGCTAGCCGCTTCGGGTGGCCGCCCGCACCACGCGGGCGGTTGCCGTGGCCGCTAGGCCAGTGAGACACCCGACGGGCCGGGACGCACAAAGCAGAGGCCCCCGACCCGTCGGGCCCCCAATCAACCCACGCCGCGCCGGTGCCAGCCGGACGCGGTGATCTGCGCTGAAAGGAACTACAGATCATGTCACGAGAAACGATCCAGTGGCTCAACACGAACACCCTCGTTGGCTTCACCGACAAGCGGGGACGTGCCTGGCACTACCGGGCGTCCGACCAGGGGGACGAACCGAACCACTACCCGGGCGCCGTCCCGGTCGAAGCCGTGCACCGGCGGTTGTTCGGGTGGCAGGCCGTGGGATGCCCCCTGTACGTGGAGCTGCCCGACCTGGGCGGGATGCCGCAGGTCCCCGACCGTAAGGCGATCGTGCGGGACGACACGGGGCACGTGCTGGGGATCTTCAGCGGCGGGTACGAGCCGCACCAGTACGGGGAGTGGCTGGTGGAGAGGGTGTCCGCCATCCTTGACGACGGGCTCGCGATCGGTTCTGCCGGGTTGCTCCGCAACGGTGCGCAGGCTTGGGTGTCTGTGGAGGTCCCGGAGAACATCACCACGCCGGAGGGTGTGGAGTTCCGGCCCAACCTGTTGGCGTGCACCAGCTTCGACGGGTCGCTGGCGACCACGTACAAGCGGGTCGTGACCAACGTCGTGTGTGACAACACGATGGCCGCTGGTCTGGGCGAGCAGGGACAACAGCTCAAGATCAAGCACAGCAAGTACTCGAAGCTGCGGATCGCGGAAGCACGCGACGCGTTGGCGATCGTCCACACGATCTCCGACGACTTCGCGGCGGAGGTCAAAGCGCTGTGCGAGACGAAGGTGACCGACGGCTGAGGCGCCGGTGATGAGCCGGCGGCGCAACCGCCGGGCTGGCCCCCCTCCCACACACCGGGGGGAGGTGACTCCCCGATGATCACTCTGTTGATCGTTCTGCTGGCAACCCGGCGCGACGCGCGCCGGCGTGGAAAGAGATGACCACCGACCCGAAACCGCCCCGCCAGCCGTGAGGCCAGCGGGGCGGTTTCGTGCGCGTACCAGTTAGAACGGCCAGGTGGCGTTGCGGCCAGCCTCGATCAGCGGAACCATCCGAAACGCCGCGTCCGTGAGCCCACCGAAGGTGTGCCGGTTCCCCGCCCCGGACGGTGCCGCGCCATGCCGGTACCCGCCGAAGTTCCACATGTACAGCGGCACCTTGCCGGGGATCAGATCATCAACCTTCGTCTCCGGCATCCCGCCGTACCCGTAGCCGTTGGACGGCAGCCACCCCGGGCGGGTCTGCTCATCGGTGACGACAATGACCCGGTCGTGCCCGTCGAAGTGCCGCTTCACCGCAGACGGGATGTCGGTCCCGTCCACCCGCCGGAACCGCTCCACCACCTTCAACACCGACTCGCCGCGCTGGTACCGCACCGGGGCGTTGTCGATGCCGAACTCGACCAGGTCCGCGTGCTCGGCGCGCAACGCGACCGCCGCACCGAACACAGCCGCCGCGTCCGCCCACGGCATATCGGACCGCTCGCTGAACTTCTGCATCCACATGGACGGGGACCGGTCCACCAGCACCAGCGACCGACCCGGCAGCGCCGGCACGTTCGCCAGGGAATGGCTGAGCGCCTGCTCCAGCGGGTACGACCACCGCAGCGACGGGGCCGCCCGGTACGTCGACAGGAACCGGAACGGGAACTGCCGCGACTTCGCGACCTGCTCCGGGTCCCGAAGCTTCGCCGCGACCGTGTCGGCGACCTCGTCGGAGACGCTGGCCTGGTCGAAGTTGCGGAGGTTCCGCAGCAACGCCATGTACCCCATCGACGGGATCACGGCCTCCCACAGCTTCCGCTTGTCCAGCTTCGACCCGGCGAGGGACAGCACGTCCTCCCACGTCATGCCCGCCTCGCGGAGCCGGTCCGGGGCCAGGAGCACCGTCGGGTCACCGGCCGCGAACGCGCGCAGCGCACGGTTCGCGCCGATCATGTCCAGCGCCGGGGGCACCTCACCGTCACGGCCGTGCCGCCGGTCGAGGGCGTGCGCGAACAGGTCACCCTGCCACGCCTTGCCGTCCGCCGGGGTCGGGTGGACCAGGTCGATGACGTCGCCGAACCGGAACCCCTTCGAGTCGGTGTCGTACTTCAGCACGGCCCGCTCGTTGTAGAGCCGCCGCACCGCGTCCGCGACACCGCGCTTCACCGGCTTCGGGATCGCCCGCCCGTACGTACCGGTCCAGTACGCGAGGAACTCGCCCGGCTCGTCGGCGCGCGCCAACGCGGCGTCCACGATCTCCCGGTTCCCGCCGGACAGGCCAGCCTCGAGCCGGCCCCGCACGGCCTCCGCCGCAGCGACCACCGACGCGGACCGCATGTTGGCGTCGTTGCGGAGCCACCGCACGAACCGGGTCAGCCACCCGATGTCCGCCTGGGCGACGTCCCGTACCAGGGCCGCGTACCGGTCGTCGCGCTGCTTCGCCCGCTCGTAGAACGTGTCCGCACCGACCATGTTGGACACGGCCAGCAGGAACAGCTCCGACTTGGTGTCCCGCGCGTACCCGGCGCCACCTTCGAAGGTCCGTGCGGACGGGGTGGGCTCCGACGCGACCGGGGACGACACGGCCGGGCGGGTAGCGGACCGGTTGAACTTGGACATGGAAAGGGCTCCTTCCCTCGCACCGGGAGGAGCCCGCGTTCAGAAGTGGAGCGCCCGAGATCAAAACGGCTGGGGTGACATAGTGCTCTGCCGTTGAGCTACGGCGCCGAACCGCCGACAGGAGTCGAACCTGCAACCACTCTCTTACAAGGAGAAGTAACCCCGACCTGCGCACCGGGCGCTTCACTCTGAAGTTGTGTCCCCCCGAGATCAAAGCGCCTGCGGTTGTTTCTCAGCCAAAGTGAAGTAACCGCCGACATCGCACCGGGAGGTGCGCACAGAACGCTACCCAAGTGAAGGGCTTGATCGCCAACCTGAAACGCAAAAAAGTCCCCGGGCATCCAGAAAATCTGGACGCCCGGGGTCTCGGGGGAGAAGGGAGCAGAAGCTACTGGCCGCCGCCGCGCCTGATTTCGTCCTCGATCGCCTTGGTCGACGGCTTGAAGCCCGCCGGGGCGGACACCTCCAGCCTGCCCACCACCACGCCGCCGACCCCGGAGACCATGCTCGGGGAGCCCTTCGGCCCCACCGGCAGCGACACCAGCGACGTGAGCACGGACAGCACCGCGCCGCCGGCGGCGACGCCGGCCGCGGTGGTCGGGTCGACGGTGAGGATGTTGAACACGCCGTCGCTGGCCCACAGCAGCAGCAGTACCTGCGCGGCGGTCTTCACGGCCCGTTCAGCGGTCTGCTTCCAAAATCGGGCGGTCCACACGATTGATCAACTCCTTGTTTTGTCGGTGCCCCGTGGTTGTCTATGGGGATGGGCCGTAAGCGGGTGGGTTGCGACTGCGGCGCGAAGTGGTGGCTGGCCCGATCCCACGAGCCGTGCCCGGGGTGCGGTACGCCCACCACGTGGACGATGGAGATCCCGCCGAGTCATTGCGGTGAGCTGATGGGCCCGAGGTGGTCGACGTGGGACAGGGGCCGGTACTGGGTTTGCGACGTGTGCGGTGCCGAGGTTGACGACGGGCTCGGCGCCGGCCTGCCGCACTGGCTCGCGGGACTAGCCCAGGGTCAGCATGCGAGGCAGCAGCGCCAGCGCGGTGGTCAACGCAGCCAGGCCCCAACCCAGCCCCCAGTCGTGGCCGAGGCCCTTCGCGACGAAACAGAACACCGAGGCGAGGATCAGGATGAAGATCAACGGGGCCATGTCAGTCGCCTCCCACAATCGGCGGTGGTGTCGGGGACGGTGACGAGTTGGGGCGGGAACGCAGCCGGCACGGTCCGTCCACCCTCGTCTCGGTAGTAGCGCCATCGGGTTCCCGCCACGTCAGCCGCCAGTACGAGTCGTCGCCGTCACCGATACAGTCCTGACCGATCAGCGACCGACCCGGCAACCCATCCGTACCGTCTTCGCCATCGGCACCGTCACGGCCGCAGAACGGGCCCGCGTTGAACGTCTGCCCGTTGGACAGCGTCACGGTGATCATGCAGCCGTCGGAGATGACACCGGTGATCGAGACACCCGGGGGGCCTGTCGGGCCCGGTGGCCCGGAGGGGCCGGGGCTGCCGTCGTCCCCGCAGAACGGACCGACGCGCTTCGCGGTGTCGTCGGTGTACGTCAACCGGACGTAGCAGCCTTCGGTGGTCGTGTCCGCGATGCCGAGCCCTGGCTCACCCTCAGCCGCGGGCGGCTGCACCTCGCACCGCCGGCCCATGCGTTCGATCTGGTCACACAGCTGCTCCGCAGTCTGTACCGCTTCCTGCTTCGCCTCTTCCTCGGCGGCGCGTTCCCACTCCAGGTGAGCGAGCGCCCACCCGCCAGCGCCGGCGAGCAGCACGGCCAGCAGTCCGACCACCCAGACCCGGCGATTGCCGATCCGGTCGAGACGCTTCGTGTCCATGTGCGCCATCTACTGTCCCCCCGCCAGTCGGGCGACTTCGGCCCTGAGCTCAGCGATCTGCCGGTCCTGTTTCTCCACCTGCACGCGGAGTTCCTTGAGCTGCCGGTTCGTGTCAGCTAACGCGTCCTCTGCCTTACGACGACGCTCCATTTGCTCGTCCAGGCGGTTCTGCGTAACGTCATGCGCCGCTTCGACGCGGCGGATCTCCGCCCGGTACTCCCGCCGATCGGTGCGGTTCGCTACGAACAGGTAGCCGATCAGCACCACGAACCCGCCGAAGACACCCATGCCTGGAAGTAGCGATTCCAGTCCGTTCACCGCTGCTCCCCCGACTCACCCCCGTGCGGATGGTTCAACCTCCCCAGCCCTGGCGCGGGCTATGCCTGCAGGGCCCGGGAGTACGCCAGCAGCCGCGCGTGCTCGGCGTCGTCGGTGGTCGTGAGCACCTCGACCTGCGCCTTGTAGTAGTCGTATTCGCGCTTGCCGACGTGGCGTACCAGGCCGGAACCCCAGACCGCGAACACCTCGTCCTTGGTCGAGTGACGGATCATGAACTCGGGCATGATGGCCCCCTCCTGTGAAGTGACGGTGACGGTCGCCAGCGCAGCGAGCGGGAAGCGCCGCGCCGCCGGCGGTGGCGGTGATGGTGCGAAGAAGCGCCGGAACAGCGCGACCTTGTCGCGGTCCCGGGAGTCCCGGAAGTAGCTGATGTGCGTATGTTTCAGGTGCGAGTCGTCGCCGCTCGAGCGGACCCCGAGCCGGTCCCAGCGGCGGACGACCCGGCCGTCCGGGGTGTAGATGATCTCCCGGATGTCGCGGGTGTCCGGGGCGCCGGCGCGGCACTGCTCGACCAGCCAGAGGGACAGGCTCCGCAAGGTGACGCGGCGGCCGTTCACCGTGCGGTCGAACAGCCCGATATCGAGCGCGGACGCGGCGTTGGACAGCCCGGACCGGTCACGGGGCGACTCGATGACGGAGTAGTCCTTGGCGGTGTTGATCGCGTCCCGACCTCGGTGGTAACCGTGGCCGTAACCGTCTGAGGTGATGCCGAGAGCGATGTTGTTCAGCCCGGTCAGCGGCTTGAGGTACTCGCGCGCTTCCAGGAGTTTCGCGGGTGCGTACGTCACTACCCCTCCAGATTTGTCGCGGTCCTATCCGAAAGGTCCGTTTCGGGACTTCCGTCCTAGGTGCACGCAGCTGGTGCGTGTCACCATTCGAAATTGCGGGCGTTGTCGCCTGCCCGATGTAAAGGAAATGGATTAGAAATGGCCGGATCCCGTACCTCGCAGCGCATTCGCGCGACTCTCCGATGGGGCGTCGGCACGCTCCTCGTGGGGCTTGTCGCCGCGCTGACCCTCGCCGGTAGCACCGGCGCCCAGGTGCGGCCCGAGCCGGCCGCCACGTTCCAAGCCGTCGACCACCGCGACCCCGACCCCGTCACCGCACCAGACACCGTCGGGGAAGGCCGCTACGCGATCTGGGTTGGGCGGCAGTGGTGCGCGACCTACAACCTGACCGGAACACCCACGTGGTACTGCGTGGTGCCGTTGAAGGTGACCAACGTCAGCGGCCAGGCCGCCACGTTCTACGGCAGCCGCCAACGTGGCCTGGTCGGCGGGAGTTGGGTGTCGCCGGACTCGTCCGCTACGTACGCGGCGAACACGGGCGCCGGCGTGGCGTGGCTCGAGCCGATCCGGCCCGGCGGGCACCTGCTGTGCACGTTGGTGTTCCGCGCCCAGGTGGCGCAGGTGCGCCTGAAGGACTCCTGGTTGAGCGGCGGGGTGACCGTGCCGGTCAAAACGCCGAGACGGTGACCACACGTTCGAAGAAGTCACAGTTCTCGCCGGCGGTCGAGCTCGCGTACTTCGCGGTGACGCTGTAGGTGCCGGGGCTCAGCCCGGTGACGAGGAACTGTCGGCCGACACCGAACTGGCCGGCGCTTTCGATCAGCGACGCCTCCACCGACCGGTTCACAGACGGAGACAGGGACGTCGGGCCGGACACCTGGAACGACATCAACCCGCCGACGACCACGCCGGCGGAGAATGTCCCGAAGAACATCCGGGTACCGAGCTCCACCACCATCTTGCCGGTCGAGCCGACTTCTATCCCGGACACGGTTGGGCCGACCGTCGTCAGGTCCCCGAACGACGTTGATGTGCGGCCCTCACGGGCGGCGATCTGGACGGTGGACTGGCGGAACGCCAGCGCCGCCATCTCCACCAGGCCACCAACGACCGGGTCGATCGCGGCCAGCCCGTACTGGCCGTTGGACAGCAACCCGAGTTGCAGCACGGTCGCGCCGGATGAGTCGGTGACGATCAGCGAGTCTTTCGTGATGGTGATGTTGCCGACCTTCACGGTGCCGCCGGGGTCGACTGTGAGGGACCCACCGGAGTGCAGGCGCACCCCGCCAGCTCCGATGGAGGCGTTCTCGAGTCGTCGGGAGGCGGCCATCTCACGGAATGCGCGCTCCAGCTCCTGCAGGCGACGCATCACGTCGCCCGGGTGGTGGGCCGCGTCTCCGATTACTCCCATCCCCGACCCCCCTACTCCGTGTTGAGGTCTGCCGGGTTGAGCAGGAGCGGCCGGGCGGCGCCGGTGGCGACGTCGAGTTCCCAGCCGATGACGCGGCCGGTGCCGGTGACGCCGGCGGGGTGGCGGTGGCCGCGCAGCACCCATTCGACGTCGTCGCCGAGCCGCCAGTCCACGTTCAGCCGGGGCGTGACGTCCCAGCGGGCCTCGATCTGCCACGTGCGGGCGCCGAGCCGGCGCCGGCCCAGCTCCGCGAGGGCGTGCTCGTCGAGGGTTTCCTTCTTGATGATCGAGGAGGACGGGGAGAACCTGTGCTCCCAGCGGGGGAACTGCGGCTGGATGTCCACAGCCGGGTCGGACTGGGGCCGGTCCTCACCTTCACCGGACGACGTTGCGATGACGTGGTTCGCGCCCCGGCCCTCGGAGTAGTCCTCCTCGTAGGTGTAGCGGGATTCGTCTCGGGCAGTCGACTGGAACTTCGCGGTGCTGACGGTGCCGATGCGTTTCCGTACCCGGCCCAGCTTCACCACGGAGGTCTTGGCCGTTGTCGCCCAGTCCAGGTCGATCGTCCACTCCGGACCGTCGATGACGCCCATCAGCTCCCGGAGCCGCTGGTAGACCGTCGCGTCGTCCTTGGCGAAATAGTGCCGGTCGCGTTTCTTCCCCGTGGCGGGGGCGTCGATGGTGATGCCGATGCCCTCCACGTTGGCGTCGGCGAGCAGCCCGGCGGCGATGACCGAGGCCTCGTCTTGCTGCGTCCACGAGTGGTCGCCGACGAACCTGCGGGCGAGGTACCCCTCGAGGGACACGCAGCCGAGCTCAAGCGTCGCGTCGGTGCCGCCCTTGCGTACGAGGACGATGCCACCCCACGTGGGGATGCCGTTAACTTCCGCGACGAGCAGGGAGCGGCCAGGTTCGGTCACGGAGAACACCTTGTCGCCGACCGTGCCCGGGCCACTGCGGGGAATCGGCAGCCGCAGACCCGACGACGTGTAGCTGCCCAGGACGCGGGACACGGTGCCGGTCAGGTCGGGGAGCTCCACCACCACGGCGCCGGTGATCAGGTCGCAGCCGAACCACCTCACTGAGGTTTCCACGACCGGGATGCCCACCGGCGGCGGGATCGTCGAGGGTGGTGCGGCGGTGTCGGCCCACTCGAACGGCAACGCCGCGGTGCCGGCGAGGATCGAGTCGAGCTGGTTCACGTCGACCGTGAGGATCCCGCCGGGCTGTTGGGTCCAGTCCTGGTCGTCGTACTCGGGGATCGCCGGGTCCGGGGTGCGGCAAGGGGTGAGCAGGATGTGCAGCTCTCCGCGGTCCCGTACGGCCCTGGTGTCGTAGCTGGGTTCCCACGCGTAGGTTTCGAGGTCTGCGATCGACGCGTCGAGCCGGCTGGTGTTCGGGGTGACCTCGCGGATCCGTACGGTGCCGCGAAGCCCGTCGCGGTTCATCCGGTACAAGACAAACGTACGGCCTGCCGACGTGCAGAAGATGACCGGGCGAGCCACCTCAGCGTTGACGACGCTCACGTCGAGCGGCATCTTGTACGTCCACGACATGAGCCGCTCGTTCACCCAGGCCGCGCCGTCCCAGTAGGAGTACAGGATCCGGGAGGCGGAGCCGTCGGTCGTCCAGATGTGCGTGGCGATGTGCGGTACGCCGCTGGTGTCGACGTCGATGCCGCAGGTGTTGAGCAGGCCGGACCCGGTGGCGGCGGTGTCGAGCACCTTCGGTGCGGTGGTGTGGGTGATCGGGAGGGTCAGTGCGGCGCCGGCCTGCGACTGCCACGACACCCCACCGTCGAGGGACCGGATGTGGCACAGGTCGTTGTTGGTGTTGCCGTTGCCTGAGCCGCGCCAGACGATCGCCATGTGGATCGAGTCGTCGGTGCCGACCGCGATCCGGTGAAGGTACGGGTTCTCCGATGAGGACTTGCCGTCTGTGATCTTGACGGCGGAGTCCCAGGCGCCCGAGCCGGGGTTCCACTTCTGCAGGTAGTTGTCGCCGTTCCCGCTGGTGCCCTCGCGGTACGAGATGTGGAGCTGTCCGCCGGCGAGCCTGATGAACTGCGGGTACGTCAGGGAGGTGAACGACCCGCCGGGCTTGTTCGTCGACGTCCAGCTGGTGATGTCGTGCGGGTTGACCGACCTCACGTACCTCATGGGGTTGGTGTGCATGTTCGCCGCGACGTGGAGCTTGCCGTCGGTGTCGACCGCGACGTTGATCGTGTTATGCCCGTCCAGCGCGACCGGGCTGACCAGTGGGTTCCCGGACACGGCTGCCAGGTCGAACGTGACCCAGTCCCCACCCGGGTAGGTGCGCTGCCCGATGATGGGGTGCCGGGCGTTGTTCCACCACACGGCGTACTGCACGGTCCCGGTGGGGCTGTTGACGGTGAGGACGTTGTCCTGCGAGAAGGGGACCCCGTTGTAGCCCCACGTGTTGTCGAGTTTGCCGGGCAGCAGGTCCAGCTCGACGGCGGCCACCTACACCACCCGGAAGACCGACACGTGAGTCAAATCGGCGTTCACATTCAATGCGCCGCCGCTGTTCTGGCGGACCCACACGCGGATGGTGTCGCCGGCGACGCAGTTGAACCCGCCGCAGGCGTTCAGCCCGATGGTGAGGGTGTTCGCGATTGCCGTCGACTGGTACGCGAACGCGGTTCCGTTGTGGACCAGGAGCAGCCGGCGGTACCCATTGGTGTTGCCGGCGAACTCGCACGCCGCCACGACGACGTAGAAGCCGCCTGTCTGGACAGTGATCGTGTCGGACGGCACGCTGATCATGCCGTCGTTGTCGAACGACTCGGAGTTCCACGTGATCGGCTCGTTGACGTCGTTCGGGATCGACTGCGTCGTGGACCTGCGCGCCTTCACCGTCGCACGGTTGACGACCAGGTCGCTGTACCTGTCCGGATTCCCGATCGTCTGCCAGCTGGCCCCGTTGTACCGCTCGAGGTCGTTGTTGTCGGCCCGGTCCACGTATAGGCCCTCGTACAGGCCCACGGTGGGCCGCTCGGTCGAGTTCAGGATCGGCAGGACGCCACCGACCGCGACCGTGCGGTGCGGGTTGTACGTCAACACCGGGTTGCCGGTGGTCGCTGGTACGTCGATCCCGCACAGACGCAGCCCACCGGGCGGGACCGCCGGTTCGTTGCCGCTGCCGGCGACCCCCGCGACGTACTCGACGACGGCCTCGCGGCGACTGGACGCCGCCTCGTCGTCGTCGTAGATCCGGGCGACCAGGATGTCCTTACGGGACTGCGCCTCGTTCGCGTTGACTGTCCCGGAGGCCGCCGGCATCCCCACCGCGTAAGGGGCGGAAGTCGCGGTCCACTGCGGGTCGATCCACAGTGGCGTCGCCAGCGTCGACCAGCCGAAGCCGGAGAGGGAGACGCAGTTTGATCCGCCGGGCCGGATCCCGGAACGGGTGCCGTACCGGTTGACGCCGGGCATCATGAACGTCGACAGGCCCCGCCGCAGTTCCAGGGCGTCGTACGCCGGGACCGCCCGGTACACGGTCGCGCCGCCGTCGGTGGCGAAGTCGAGCTTCGGACCACCGATCGACGGCGCGATCCCGAACGTGTTGACGGTCGAGTCCCGCACGAAGTAGACGACGCCGGTACGCAGGACGGTCGCGGCGCCGCCGGTGATCGCATCGACCATCACCGCGTCGCCGTTGATGAAGCCGTGCGCGGTCAGCGTCGCCAGGTCGGTGGCGGCGGAGATCGTCGCTGTGCCGGTGGCGGTCTGGGCCTTGCCGACATTCATGAACAGGGCGTCGGGCACTGGGATTGTCTCCTTACCACCAGGCGGAGCGGAACCGCACCGTCAGCGCCGCTGTGGCGTTGTAGTCGGCGGCGGTCCAGCGGATCGTGTGAGTGCCTTTCGGCAGGACCGGCCAGTCACCTGACGGGTACCGGGACGCGGTGCCGTTGAGCAGCGCGGTCTTCTGGGTGGTGTCGACGTCCAGCCACTGCCCCGCGGCGAGAGTCAGGTCGAAGCTGAGGGTCTGAATGACGCCGTCGGCGCGCTGCAACGTGACCGACGGTTCGATGACCGGGCCGTCGATGCGCAGCAGCAGACCGGTCTCAGCGGTGCCCAGGTTCTGAAGCACGCCGGACCCGCCGACGACGGTGCCGGTGACCATGAACGGCACCGTGAACGGGACCGTGAGCCCGCTGGTCTGGGTGGGCAGACCGATCGGGCCGACGACCGTCTCGGTCCCGGCGTAGATCAGCGGGTCGAGCGCAACGAACGCCGCGGACACGATGGTGGTGTTGGATGCGATCAGGGTCAGGTCCGGGTCGGCCAGGCGGGGCCGGCCGTACATCAGGAACTCGCTGCCGGCGATTGCGAACCGCAGCTCCACCTCGGCGACCGCCTCACCGACCGCGCGGAACGCCGCGACCAGTTCCTGCTGGTTGGTCAACCACTGCGCGGGTGTGGCGCCGCGAACCGCGATCCGCATCGGCACCACGACTTCGTCCATCCACTCGACCCCGGACCAGGAACCGTGGTTCCAGGCCCGGGGCCCGGAGTGTTCGGCCCGGACGTTGCGGGTGAACGGGTTGAACTCCGGCACGTCGTACCAGGTGCCGGGGCCCACCAGCACGTCGCGGATCTGCACCTGCCCGTCGGCGAGCGCCATCTACATCACCCCCCGCGCCGGCGGCATCTACGCAACTCCGTGGAGGGCGAGCTCGTCCTGCACCTGCTTGAGCCGGAACGAGTCGGTGAACGCCTTCACCTCGAGGTTCTCGACGTTGATCCCGACACCGGTTGACGGCGTACCGGGTGGGTGGAACGCCGACGCGGTCGGTGGGGTGAGCAGCTGCGCTGCGGCGGTGGCGACTGGGGTGCGGGAGTCGTCAAGGCCACGGACCAGACCGGCACCAACGTCGTGGCCGACCTCTATGAACAACTTGGACGGTGAGGCGATGCCGAGGAACTTCTTCGCGGACTTCAGCGCCGACTCGGCGATCTCCCGGAGCTTCTTCACCAACCTGCTGTTGGCGTTGGCGAGCCCGCTGATAATCCCGTCGATGATCGCCTTACCGATCGACGCGAATTTCCCGCCGATCTCCCTCGCCTTGTTGTAGGCCTCGGTGAGCGAGTTGGTGACGGCGGTCTTGGCCTTGTTGAACAGGTCCCGCACCTGGTTGTAGAGCTTGACGACAGGGTTGATGATCACGCTCTTGATCGAGTTCCAGGCGAGACTGGCGGCAGCCTTGATCGCGGCCCACGTGATCGCGAGGCCGGCGCGGACCAGCGCCCAGATCGCCTTGATCCGCTCCCAGGTGAGTTGGACGGGGAGGATGATGCCGACCTGGATGCCGCGCCAGGCCAGCCTCGCCGCGAGCTTGATGCCTCCCCAGATCGCGGTGAGGAACGCCAGCACCTGGTTCCACACCGCGGTGACGCCGCCGATGATCGCCTCACCGAAGCGGTTCCAGATCGCGACGAGGACCGCCACCACCGGCAGGAAGATCACCAGCAGCAGCGGCCACCACTTCCGGAAGAACGCGACCACACCGCCGATGAACCCGACCACCGCGTTGTAGACCGCGGTGAACGCCGTGACGACCGGGGCGACGATGATCCCGAAGGCGGTGGCCAGGCGGGACGCGAAGCCCTGGATCGCGGGCCAGGCGGTGTTTATCAGCCACCCGACGACGGCGCCGATGATGTCGCCGATGGCGGAGAACACCTCACCGATGACCTTGGCGCCGGCTTTCCAGTCGTCGGTGCCGTCGATCCATTCGATGACGGCGGTGATCCCCTTGAGGATCCAGCCGATGAGCCACGCCAGGGCGGTCACAAAGACCCCGATGATCTTCGCTACGAACCCGATGACCGGGACCAGCAACTTGAGGACGGGGACCAGGATCGCGACCAGCAGCTTGATGATCGGCTTCAAGATCGGGATCAGCGCCAGCAGGATCGAGCCCAGCGCCTCAACGATGGGGATCAGCGCGGGCAGCACCGCGCCGACGAGCTCCCCGATGACCGGCAGGAGTTCCGCGAACAACGGCGCCAACGCGCCGAGCACCGCAACGAGCACCTTGCCAAGGACGTTGGCGATGGTGACGACGATCGGGGCGAGGGTGGCGAACAGCTTCGACACCACCGGCAGGACCGGCTGCAGCGCCCCCACCAGCACCGCGACGACCTGCGAGAGCGGCCCCACCAGCGCGCTGATCGCCGCGGTGAGCCCCTGGTCGATGATGGCGAGGAGCTGCGCCACGAACGGGATGACCGGGGCGATGGCCTGGGCCAGCCCCGCTACCGCCTTCACGAACGGGCCGATCACCGGCGCCGCGACGACGAACAGCTGCCCGAACGCCGGGGCGAGAGCCTGCAGGACGTCGCCCAGGGCGGTGCCGAGCGCCGACAGCCCCGCGAACACGGTCCGCAGACCCTCAGCGCCGGGGCCGGTGGACACGAAGTCCGCCATCGCGGCGGTGATCCGCACCAGGTTCCCGAGGGTGCTCTCAGACCCCGCGGAGAGGGCACCGAACAGGCCACCGAAGAACTTGCTGACGTTGAAGGCGATCTGCCCGAGCTGGCGCAGCGCCGTGACGGCGTCGGTGAGGAACGTCTTGAGCTGCCCGGACTTCGCGGTCCGGTCGATGAACGCACCGAACCGTCCCGCCAGCCGCGCCAGGGCGGCGCCCATGCTGGCCAGGCCCGGGGCGGCGACGGCGATCAGCTGCGCCAACGCCCGGGTCATCGGGCCCACGCCGGCGGCGGCTGCCGCGACACCGCGGCGTACCTGCTCGAGCAGGATGTTCAGCGCGTTGATGACGACGGCGGAACGGGCGGTCCGCGCGAACGCCGCCGCGAACTGGCCGAGGGACGCGGCGACGCCGGGGAGGCGGGCCTGCAGCGCGGGCAGCACCGTGTTGGCGAGGCGGAAGAACTCGCCGGCGAACGTCTTGAAGAACTGGTCCTGGACGGCGTGCTTCAACGCGTCGAGGCGGGGCTTGAGCGCGACCAGCTGCTCCGCGAACCGGCGGGCCGCCGGGGACAGCTTCTCCAGTGCCTCCTGAAACTTCTCGACGTCGCCCTTGAACCCGGCCTTGAGTGCGTCGCCGACGCCGCTCAGCGCCAGCTTGAGGGTGCCGAACGCGACCACGGTGCCCGCGATGGCCGCCGGGAGCGCAGCGACGATCCCCAACGCGGGTGCCGCGGCGGCAACGAACCGCGCCATCGCCGGGGTGGCGGCGGCCAACGAGATACCGAGGGACAGGATCACGGCGCCGCGGGCGGCGGGGACACCGCCCAAGATTTGGAAGAAGCCCCGCAGCCGCCTACGGACCCCACGGAGGCTGCGCCGGTCCAGGTCGGTCTTCAGCCGGATCGGCCCGGCGGCGCGGGTCGCGGTCTCCGACGCGTCCCGGCCAGACTTCGCCGCGTCGCCCTTCTCCTCCTTGACGGGCAGCTGCAACTTGTGCTGCTTCAACTGGGCCTGCGCCACGGCGCGGAGGAACCCGGCCGCCTCGGTGGCCTCGGCCCGCAGCTTGATCCGGTCGGCTGCCAGCTCGAGCTTCGGCACCGCACGGTTCGCGGCGCGGCCGGCTTCCTTCGCCGTCTTCGCGACCTGCGCCCGGTCAGTCCTGGCCTTCAGGTCCAGCGGGGGGACCGCCTTGCGGGCGGTCGCCCCCGCGGCGCGTGCTTCCTTCGTGACCTGCCGCTTGTCGACGGTGACGGGGATCTCGACGGGCCGGGCGAACTGCTTCTTCAGCTCCGCCCGGACCCGACGCGAGAACCCCTTCAGCGAAGGAAGGATCGAGACGTAGGCAACGCCGACTTCCTCCGCCACGCCCGCCCCCCTCTATGCGACGGCGGCTTGGGGGCCGCGGGCCTTCAGGTGGGCGATCACCACGTCCTGCGGCAGAGTGGTGCCGCCGTGGCGTGTGCCTTCCGGCTGGGACAGCGGCGAGATCGGCTTGGGCCGGTTCGTGCCCCGGGTGCCGTCCTTGGAGCGCTGCCAATTCGCGATGACGAGCTGATCGAGCATCAGCGTCAGCAGGTGCGCCGGGCGGACTTCCCAGTCGTCGTCGGCGCTGGCCCGCTTGTACGCGGAATCAGCTGGTAGGTGCTCGATCAGCAGCCACAGGCGCCGCGGCGACAAGTGTTGCCGGTAGAAGTCGAGCAGGTCGATCCCGCGGTATGCGAGGTCGGCTTCGATTTCGTCTCCGTACTCGCGCAGCCGGCGCGCGAGTATCAGGAGTTTCCCTTGCCGTCCCCGACGTCCATCAGCTTGGTCAGGAACGCCTCCAGCTCACCGATCTTGCTGTGGCGGGAGCGGAACGTGCTGTACTGGTCGTCGCCGATGATGCCGCGGATCGCGACGGTGTACCGCTGGTCGTCCATCGCCTCCAGGGCGTCGATGTCCCATTCCTCGTACGGAGGGATGGTGTAGGTTTCGCCGTCGAACTCGACGTCGGCGCCTTCGGCGAGCGCCTCCGCCTTGCGGGCCTTCGACGCCTGGGACCGCTTCGACGCGGTGGCTCGTTTACGGGATACGGGCATGCGCGGGAACCTCCAGTGATGCGCGCGGATGAAATCAGGAGACGGCCGGTCCAGTTCCGCGCCGACTGGACCGGCCGCCGATAAGGGCGTCCGCTGTGGACAGGGTGGTGCTCGGGGTGGCGCTCGGTTTAGCTGTAGCCCCAGTTCGGGTCGTCGGAGAACTTGGTCAGCAGCACGTCGTTGCTGTCCGGGTAGACCGTCAGGGTCAGGTCGTACGCGACCGCATCGGTGCCGACGTACTGGATCTCGCCGCGCTCGCTGACCTCCGCGTTGGAGGCGTAGATCCGGATGTGCTTGGTGCCGTCGATGACGTCGATGACCAGGGCCCGCGGGTCCGCCTGAGCGCCCTTCACGTCGATCTTCCAGCTGGACGCGCCGACCACAGCGACGGTGCTGCCCTTGTGGTACAGCTCCAGGGCCTCGCCGCGCGTCTCGATCAGCTTGAACTTCAGCGTGGCCTTCGACCCGGAGATAACGGAGCGGACGATCGCGCCGTTCTGCCACGCCTTGATGTCGGTGGTTTCGTCCTCGTACGCCTCGGTGACGCCGTCCTCGGAGACGAACCCGAGGTCCGTGTAGGCGGCGGCGACGGCGGTGGTGGAGTTGGTGGGGGCGGTGCTGCCGACCGGTGCGACATATGCCGAGCCGGTGATCGCAACACGCACCGCAGCACTGTTCGCCACAGCGGATCTCCTTCGGTTGATGACCCGGGTTGGGTCGGCGGGGTTTACTCGGCGCGGAGAGTGAGCGACACGGTCATCCAGTAGCGCGGCAGCCCGGATGCGTCGTCATCAGCGGAGTGGGGGCCGAGGAACTCCTCGACCCGGTAGCAGGTGACGCCCAGCAGGGTGGTGCCGGCGGTCGCATGGATCAGGGACCGGGCCTGCATGCACAGGTCGTGGGCTGCCTTCTCGGTCTGCGCCCACGAGAAGAAGTCCAGGCGCGGCTGGTCGCGGACCACGAGGTCGGTGCCTCCGACGCGACGGACCTGGAGAAACTCCGGTGGCCGCGGGTCAGGTACCCGCGACACCACTGGCGGCGTCAGGAGAGGGTTGAGGTACGCGATGACCAGCGCCACCGCGTCGGGGTAGGCGACCACCGGTCAGTCCTTCGCCGCGTCGATCGCGGAGCCGAGGATCCGGTTCTTGCGTTCCGCGGCGAGCGCACCGGCGTGCTTGGCGATGACGGCGGCGCGGGCCCGGTTCTGCCCGATGCCGGAGTCCACCACGATGGGCAGCGGGACGTTCTTCTTGCGGCCCATCATCTGGCCCTTGGCGCGGGCCGCCGCGGCGACGCGTTCCGCGCGCCCGTGCAGCATCAACCGGACGCCTTCGGACTTGAGGATGTCGAGGAGACCGCGACGGTTCGGCTCGTACCGCTCCAACGCCACACGATCACCCCGTCACGGTCTGCAGGTTGGCTTCCAGGTGGTGGGGGCCGGAGCCGCCGCGGTGCACCACCCACGGGGGGCCGTCGACCTCGTACACGGTGGGGCCGTCTTCGACGCGGTCGCGGCCTTTCCAGTCCAGGTCGTCGGAGATGAGCAGCCACCGCCCGATCAGGGGGGCCCGGCCATCGGTGACGGGTTCGGCGGCCGACGCCTGCTGGATCCACGCCTTGGTGACGGTGCGGGTCGCAGCGACGCCGTAGTCGTAGCTGGTGTTGTTGTACGCGTCGGTGCTGGTGGCGGGGCGGACCTTCGTGACGTCGCGGAGCAGGTGCTTCACGTCCACACCGACCGCATGCGGAGGCTGGCGCCGGGCCGCCGGTAGTGCCGCAGGTCGGCCTTGTCTTCGTCGGTGAGGCGCACCGTCACGCCACCGTTCGCGGAGGCGAGCCGATAGGAGTAGGCGCCGATGGTTTCGCCGACGACGTCGCCGGCGGTGGTGGGGGCGCTGAGGGTCCGCAGCACCGCGCCGGCCACCACACTGATCACGTCGTCGGGGATCGGCTCGTACCCGTGGGAGTACGTGACCCGGTACGTGCCGGGGTACCGGTCGACGTCTTCCCAGTCCTCCGGCATGTTGATGATCCAGCTGGCCGTGGACAGGTTGATCACGTCGAGCTGGTCCCACGACCAGCCGGTGACCGTGAGGTCTGGTGCGCCGGCGGCGCCGACTGCCTTCACGGCGGTGACCGCGGTGACGGGCCTCTGCGGCAGTACGAGCCGGCCGCCGTCGGCGACGAGCACCACCACGTCGTCGGTGACCTTCGTGAACAGCTGCCGGGCGTACCGGCGGGCCTTCGCCGACGCGGCCCGCAGCAGCGCCGGCGCCCGCTCCTGTTCGGCGGTGGTCAGGGCACGGCCGAGGGACTCCTCGAGGTCTTCGAACGTCGCCAACGGGTCCAGCCGGGTCGGCGGATCCGCCAGGACGATCGCGTAGCCGTGCTCGACACCGGACGCGGCGCCCGACGCGGTCCACTTCCACCGCCACTTGCCGACCTTCGACCCGGTGAACACCGCCTTGTACAAGCCGACCGACGGGTTCGAAATCGCGGGCGTGGAGGTGAGGCCGTCGGGGTCGGTGACGGTGATCGCCACGGTCGCGTTGGTCAGGGTCCCGTCGACCTTCACCGTGAAGGTGGTTGCGATCGGGTCGCCAAGGTCGTAGCCCACCCTGCTCTCCCCTCGAGGTCGGTGCCGTGCCCGCTGCGGGATGTCAAGGTGGTGTCGATGGCCGCGGCGGTGACGGTGAGGTCGGCCGCGGCGTGAGTTGCTGCGGACCCGGCGCCGGTGACTGGTCTCTGGGTTGCGAGGTCAGCGGTGAGGGCTGCAGCTGCTGGCGCGGCGGACTGGAGCAGCCGGGCCATCGTCAGTACGCCGGTCGCTGCGGCGACGGCGGTGAGTGTTGCGGTGACGGGCCGCTGCAGCTCGAGCGCGGCGGCGGCGTGGCCGGCGACCGGCCCGGTGCCGATGAGCTGGACGTCGGTAGCGACCGACAGGTCACCCGACGCGGAAGCCGCCGAGGCGGCGGTGCCCGCCAGGGGCCGGGTGACTCCGGCAGAGCCCTGCAGGGCCGCTGCCGCGGCGGCGGTCCCGGCTAGCGGTCGGGTCACGCCGACCGCCCCGCCGGCGGATGCCGCGGATGCCGCGGAGCCGTCGAGTGCGACCAGCCCACCGATCGACAACTCGCCGGTGGCGTGGGACGCGGAAGACGCGGACCCGGTCAGCGGTCGCGCGACAGACGCGGCGCCGGTGGCGCCCGCCGCCGCGTCGGTTGATCCGGACAACGCCCGGGCAGCTGCCACCGTGCCGGACGCACTCGACGCGGCCGAAGCGGCGCCGGTGACTGCCCGGCTGTTGGACAGCGAACCGACGGCGGAGCCGGCCGCCGTACCAGTCCCGTCGAGGGCTACAGGGTTGCCGGCGCCGGAGGCGTCGAACTCCACGACCATTGCCGCGTCGTCGGTGCCGGCGTCGGAGGTCCACGTGACCGTCGTGCCGCTGAAGCCGCTGTCCCGCCCGCAGGACTCCCCACCGGTGGTGGGGGTGCCGTAGCCGGTGTCGGCGAGTTCCGTCCACCCCGACGGAGGTACAGCGGCGTTGACGGCGATGCCCTGGAGCCCCGCGAAGCCGATCGTAGGATTACCAGTGAGACAGGCTGATGCGAACGTCACACCGATCGTGCCGGTTGTGCGGTTTTCGTCAATGGCGCTCTGCCGGACCGCAGTCGCGCCAGTCTTCGTCATCCCAGCGATGCGCTCCACCATGATGACGGTGCCGGTGGACGCATCGAGGTCGTCGTCCCAGGTGACGGTGGCGGAAGCCGCGGTCGTGACCAGTTGGTTCGCTACGAAAACGTTCAGCACGTGCGCGTTGCCGCCGAACCGGGCCCTCGCGATGTGAGTGAAGCTGGTTACACCAGTGCCGGCGCTGATCGTGGCGGTGCCGATGTCCTGCGTTGCTGAGGCAACAACACCCACGACGAGCAGGTCCCCCACGGCTGGCGTGAACGCAGCGCTCGTGTTCGGGGAGGCGTTGGTGTCCGGTGTGTCGACGAGGTGGGAGACGGTAGCCATCGACTACCTCCCCCGCTACACCGCTTGGAGGGTGTCGTCGTACACGTTGCCGGCCCACGTCACGCCGGCGTGCGGTGTGATCGACGCGGCCGGGCCGTACCGGTAGTTGCGCCCGATCCGGTTGTTGGTGACCCGCAGGTTGGTGACCGCGTACCCCGAGCTGTAGTTGGCGTTGAACGTGTAGTTCCCGCCGTCACACAGGTTGTCGTCGATCAGCACGTTCGCGACGGCGCCGGTGAGGTTGCCGAGTTGGAACACGGCGTTCATCGGGTCGTCGGTGGCCGCCCGGTACGCGCGGAGCGTGCTGTGCGTGACAGAGGAGTTGGACCCGTTGACCAGCTGCAGGATGTCGTTGTGGGAGCCCTCGACCCGGGTCAGGTCGTGGACGTGGCAGTCGGCGAGGTGTGTCTCCTGGCCGAGCCGGACCGCGTCCAACCCGCCGCGCACGTCGCAGTTGACCAGCCGGTAGTACGACCACGCGACCGCGACGTTGCCGCGCTGCCCGTCGATCTCGCAGTCGGTGAGCGTGATCATCCCGGTGTTGGTGGTGCCGTCGATGGTGTAGTACGCGTTCACCCCGTCGGGGTGGCCGTGGATCCGGGACCTGTCGCAGAACACCGGGTAGTTGGTCTTACGCTGCAGCCGGCCTTTGACGACATCGGCTCGGTCGACCACCGTGCGGTCCGGGTACAGCGTCACTGGACCCCACACCGCCGAACCGGACATGGGCCTAGTGACGCGGGTGACGCCGTTCTCCTTGACCGCCGTATCCGTGATGGTCAAGTCCCCGTTCACCCCTAAGAGCGAGATCCCCGGGTACCGGGCTAGGCCCGCCGTGGTGGCGTCGGGCCAGCCGTACGCCGACGGGTTCGCCAACGCGTTGCGGATCTGGTCTTCGATCGTGAGGACGGCACTGATCTCTGTGACGTTCCCCGTAGCGTCCGAGACAGGCCGCCGAAGCGTCACCTGCCGCATCGGCTCAGGCCACAGTGACGTGCACGATCGTCGGGTCCACCGCGTCAACCACCAGGGCCACGCCCGGGTCGTCGCAGGTCGGTTGGCCGTACGTCAGCGGGTCCGAGACCGTCAGGGTCGACGAGAACACCGTGGTGTTCCCCTGCGAGTCGGTCACCGGCCGCTGCAGGGTCGCCGAGCGAGCGTCCGAATCGGTGGCCCGGGTCGTCCACTGGGACGAACCGCCAGGGTTGACGGTGGACGGCGTGAGCGTGTTCTCGACAACAACGGGAGCGGGCATGCCGGGTTCCTCCTGATCAGTACGTATCTGTCGGGTCGCCCAGCTTCAGCACCAGAGCGCCGGCGGCGAAGGACGGGGTGTCGCCGTTCAGGACGGGCTTCGCGGTGCCCAGGGCGCCCCACCACTTGACGTTGCCGGCCGTCGGGGCGTCGAACAGCACGAAGTGGGTGAGGTTCACGCCGGCCAGCCAGTCCGCCGTCGCCGTCGGGAAGGTCTTCACCGCCGTGTTGCTCTTCGTTGCCGGCGCGGTGCCCGTCGCGGCACCCCAGTCGGTGCCGGTGGTCGACACCCGGGCGTACGCGCCGGCGGACGGCTCGGTGACGTTGGCGCCCGCCTCGGTCGGGGTCGTGGACGACAGTCCGATGTAGAGCGTGGCGTACCCGGCGTACGCCGGGTCCTGGAGGATCCCGTTGAGGATCGCCTGCTCCTCGACGTCGACTGCACCGGCCATGTTGGTCTCCCTGCTACTTGCGGGCGCGCACCCTCGTGAGCGCCACCCGTGTGAGCGCTTCGCGCCACACGTTCAGGTCTGGGGTGGGGTCGAGCTCGGCTGCGCGGGCAGCTGCCCGGCGGGACGCGGGGCGCCAGCGGCGGCCGTCGAGCAGCCGCCTCACTTCGTGTTCCCACGCGTCGAGGTCGTTGCGGTCGGCGAAGGTCCCCGCGTCGGCGAGGCACTCCTTCAACCCGGGTGTGGGGTGGGCGATGACGGGGATGCCGGAGGCCATCGCTTCGACGGCGACCCGACCCCACGACTCGTAGATCGACGGGACCAGCAGCAGCCTGGTCTGGGCGTACACCCGGTCACGCATCTCGTGTCCGGGGACGTGCTCGACGACCTCGACGTTGGGTAGGTCCCGGATGTCCTGGGCGCCGTATCCGCCGACCACGGCGAGGAACTTCACGTCGGGCATCCGCTCGGCCAGCGCCCAGAACGTCGCGGACCCCTTGTTGAGGTACAGGTTGATCAGGGTGACCTTGTCGCCGGGGGTGGTGCGGTACTCGTCGAGCAGGACCGGCGGGCGGACCACCACGTGCGGCGGCATCGGCGCCTGCATGTGGGTCCGGTAGTCCTCGAGCATCCACTGCGAGTTGAACACCGCGAGGGTGACCGGTCCGCGTTCAAGCCAACGCCTGGTCGGTTCGAACGTGTTGTGGATGACGTGGACGACGGGGACCTTGTTCAACGACCCGAGGATCGTGGCCCGCGGCGTGTTCTCCAGGTGCGTCACCAGCACGTCAGCGTGGTGCAGGTGGTCGAACACGTCGTTCTTGCTGCGGTGCGGATGCACCCGTACCCCGTCGAGGTCGTACGGTTCGCCGGCGTCGCGGGACAGCACCACGTCGGCCTGGTGGCCGTCGTCGACCAGGGCGCGGAGCAGGGTGTGCACCATCATTTCGGCGCCGGCGGACTGAATCGGTGGGTAGGTGTGTAGGAGCGCGAGGACTCGCACGCGGATGGACTCCTCTGAGGTGGGTGCCGGGGGGCCGGCGCGGGACGGCCCCCCGGGCGGCGGGTCAGGAGTTGGCGGTGGCCGCCTGCAGGACACCGAACGGCGAACGCGCACCGAGGTTCGAGTCGCCGGTGCCGGCGGTGCTGTTGAGCCGCGACGCCGGGTTGGCCAGCGCGTACGCGACCCGCATCACCATTCGCATGGCGACCGCGTCCTGCTGCATCAGGTTCAGCACGACGTTGCCGGCGTCGTCGGAGATGACGCCCTGGTCGAACATCTTGAAGCTGATGTCCTGCCGGAGCCCGACGATGGCCTTCGACCAGTCGCCCATGATCAGCTCGGCGTCGGAGGCGTCCCAGGCGCCGTTGTTGACTTCGGAGACGTCGTAGCCGAGCAGGTTGCCGCCGCTGCCGGTCTGCAGGTTCGGCTGGTAGATCGGCAGCTTCTCCGGGCCGGCGGACCGCATCTGCATCAGCTTCCACCGCAGGCCGGGGCGCGCGGCGAACGCGTTGACGGTGAAGCCGTCCTTCGCGATGAGCTCGCCGACCTGCGCCACTTCCTGCGCCATGTCGGTGCCGGTGCCGGTGACTTTGGCGTTGCCGGCGGCGATGGCGTGCAGGTAGATCGACTCCGGCCAGGTGGCCGGCTTGTCCAGCCCGAACAGCGTCGCCGAGTCGAGCAGCGCGCCGGCGGACTCGACCATGCGGGGCCGGACCTCGTTCCAGATCGGGACCTGCGCGTCGTCGAGGTACGCCTCCGGGATGGGCACGATGGTGGCGATCTCCTCGACCACCAGGTTGATGCCCTTCCAGTCCTGCCGGGTGGTCTGCTTGAGACCGGTGTCGCCACCCACCCAGTACGAGACGGGCAGCACGTCGAGGACGGGCATCCGCTGCGTCTTGGTGGACATCCGTGCCTTGCGGGCCCGCTGGAGGATCACCGACTGGGTCGGCAGCTCCTCGATGATCTGCGCCGAGACCGGCTGCGGTACGAGCGCGTCGGTGCCCGCGTCACGGGAGATGAGCTGGTTGTAGGTAGGCACGGGGTCCTCCTCAGGGTTGAGCAGCCGCCCGGCCCGTGCCGTAAACGTCCGGTGCTGCGGGGTGTTCTGGGGTTAGGTGCGGCCGGCCATCTTGCGAAGCCACGCGTCGGGGTCGGCTGCCTGCCCGGATTCGCCGGGGGCCGCGCCCGGGCGAAGGGACTCCACCGGGCGGCCGTTGCCGGCCGGGGTGGAGGCGGGTGGTGTGGCCTGCAGCGACGAGTCGCGTTCCATCGCCGCCTTGATCTGCTGTTCGACGGCGGCGGTGAACGCCTTGGATTCGTTCGGGTCGACGTCGAGGTTGTCGATCTCCTCGACGAAGGACCGGGAGTCCAGCAGCCGGTCGGCGTTGGCGCCGAGCCGCTGCGCGGTCCGGTAGACCTGCAGCTCGATGGCCGCTGCCGCGGCCTCGGCCTGCGAGGCGGTGAGCTGCTCGGTGAGCTTCGTCGGGTCCGGGGCGTCGTCCTTGAGGCCGAGTGCCTTGGAGATCGCGTCTAGCGTGCCCTGGTACTTGGTTTCGGAGTCGGTGGACTTCGCCTTGTGCTTGTCCAGGTCGGAGCGCAGGTTCTGGATCAGATTCCAGGCCCGCTCCGGGTTGAAGTTCTCGTCAGACCCCCACGGCGGGGTGTCCTTGGTCTGCCCTGTCGGCTTGGCGTCCGCAGGCGGCGCCTGGCCGGTCTGCTGCCCTGGCGGCGGGGTGTCGGTGGTTCCGCCGGTCGCGCCTGGCGTACCTGCGGTCTGGTCGGTGGTGTCTGTCACGACTGCCCTCCTGGGGACGTGCGGATGCACCCCGGCGACCTGGCCGGGGACGATTTGGATCCGGGTGGTGTTACTGCTTGCGCCGGCGGCCGGCGGCGGCGAGCTTCTGGAACCGCTTCTTGCCGTACTTCTTCCGGCCAATCGCGGCGGCGAGCGCCTTCGGGTCCGCCGCGCCTTTCGCGCCGAGTTTCGCGGCGAGCTTCTTGAACCGCGCTCCTGTGCCGAGCTTCGGTTGCTTCGCCATCGCGTCCTACCTCCTGCGGCTTTCCCAGTGCCGGCGCCAAGCGCGGATGGCGGCACTCCCGGAGCGGCCGGCTGTCGCTGCCTGCCACTGCTCGTACAGGTCGTCAACCTCTGGCGGTTCGTCTTCGTGCTCGTACAGCGGCAGCGCCGTGCACTGGCAGTGGTCGTGGTACGGCTCGCCGCCCCAGCGGGGGTCGCCGGCGGTCCTGCCGGACTTGTAGACCGCCCCGCGGCCGGCGAGCATCGCGCAGAAGAAGCAGGGGTCGGCGTCGGTGACGCGGCGCCACCCGACGATCACCCGGGATTCGCGGGTGGTGCGGTGGATGGTGTCCCGGGCGCCGTTGAGGACGATCCGGGACACCGTGCCGGCGAGCTTGGTCCTCATCACCTTCTTGGCGGCGTCGGGGTCGCCGCGCCACGCCTTCTTAAACGCGACCGGCGCCGCGATGCGCAAGCTCGCTGCGACCCTGTCGGGTTCGAAGTCGCCGAACACCGGGTCGATGAGGTGGCCGTTGTCGAGTGCGTGGCGGCGCAGGTACCCGCCGGTCAGGCCGCGGGCGGTGAACCAGCTGGACCGCACGCGGTTGAGCAGCAGCGCAAGCAGGTTCGCGAACCAGCCGTCGATGTCGCGGGTGTCCGCGGTGTCAGCGAGGAGGAGGGCCTCCGCGACGGCTTGGTTCTTGACCGGGAGCAGGCTCGTCCGGAAGTTGACCGTCTCCTGGTCCACGCTGCCCTCCCTGCTGGGTGAGGAAGCCAGCGGCGATGCGGTTCAGGTCCGGCTCGGCGTCGGCAGCGATCTCCTGCCACCGTTTGATGTCGGTCTGGGTGACCCCCGGGATCCGCTCCCACAGGGCCTGCTCCGGGACCTTCAACATCTGCACGAGCTTCCCGAGGGCGTCCACGGTCTGCGCCAGGGCGCGGGTCGACGTGTCGCGCCACACCACCTGGGCTGAGGTGTCGTCCCAGCCCTGGATGTCCTTCTTCGCCTTTGCGGCGAGCCGCAGTGTCTGTTCGTGGGACTCGCCGAAGGTCGACTTGCGTTCTTCGACCTTGCGGTCCAGGCCGTCGCGGGCCGCGGCGAGGGACTCCGCGGAGAGGTTCGCGACGACCCCGAGCAGGTAGTACGGCGGGGTTTGGGAGATCGTCGCCATCGCCCGCACGGACTCTTCGCGGGACTTCAGGTACCCGTCGAGTGGGGTGGCTTCGAACTCGCCGAACCGGGCGTCGGTGGAGTCGTTGGTGAGTAGGCGGTCCACGCCGGCGTTGGGTGGGGGCAGCGGCCGGCCCTGCTCGTCTTCGGTGACCATGCCGGTGGCCCAGCGCTGCCGGAACGCTGCGTACTGCTGCGCCATGAGCAGGCCGAAGGTCGTGGAGTTGATCTGGTCCTGGATCTCGATGAGGGGCTCGACCTCGCCGGCGACGGCCTCGTCCTCGTCGAGGTCCACCTCGTTGAGGTACCGCACCGCGGGGCACACACCCAGGTCGTGGTCTTCTACGGACTGGAAGTCCAGACGGTTGTCGACGGCTTCGAACCGGTACGCCGACGTGTCGTCGAACAGACGGATGATCTTCTTCTCGCCCGGCTTGCCGCCGGGTTCCTTCGTCCGCTCGGTGGTGACATCCAGCGCGTACAGGGGCCACTCGTCGTTGACGGGGTCCGCGTAGAACGCGGTGAGCCGCCGCGGCGACATGGGGGTGATCACCGGCTCCGGGGTGCCGGGCAGCACCAGGTTGTACGACACGCCGTACTTCAGCGCCGCCCGGTGCACACCGTGCTGGCGGGCGTCCATCCGGTTGGCCTGCCAGATCTCCCACGGTGGTGCGTTGTCGTCGGACGTCGCGGGCCGGTACCCGTCCACGTACAGGTTCTGCGCGACGACGTTGATGACCAGGCGCAGCATGTTCTGCTTCGCCCGGTCGATCAGCCACCGGTACTCATGCTTCGCGCCCTTCGGTACGTACACGCTGGAGTGCTTGCCGCGGACGTACCTGGCGATGCGGTTCAGGCGCTCCTGCTCGGGCTGGCGTAGGTCCAGGAGGGTGGCGACGGTGGCCTTCGCGTTGTCTTCGCTGAGTGCCACCGGCCGCCCCCCGTTCACTGCCAGCCGCGGACCCGTCCGGGGCGTTTGGTGGTCTTCTTGTCCCGCTCGCGCCACTCTTTGGAGGCCAGTAGCCGGGCACGGACCATGCGGGCGCCGATCACGCACACCCCGGCGTCGATCTTGTTGGGGGAGCCGGGGCTTTCCTTGCGGACGCTGGTCCCCCACCGGTTGACGGCTTCCTTCAGGTTGCCCACGTGGCGGGCGGTGACTGCCGACCCGTCGTGGGTGAACCGCAGGCCGTGGATGTCTTCGCGGCACGTCTCCGCGGCGCGGGTGAACTCCATCGTGTGGGACCGCATGTCCCACGCGATCGGGCCCGGGTTGTTGCCGGTCGGCACGGCATGCAGCACCAGCTGGTCCCGGTACTTCTCCGGCCACGACGTGTGGACGTAGGACTCGAACTCGCGGACGTCGGCGAAGAACGCCACCACGTTCCAGGTGTCGAACGCTTCGGCGACCACACCGTCAACCTCGTCGAACGGCACCGTCGACTTCGGGTCACGCGGGTTGGGTTCCCACACGCCGATCTCGAACACGTGCCCGTCGCTGACCCGGCAACCCACCAACGCGGTCGCGTCGCGGCTTTTCGACCCGTCGAAGAACATCACGATGTCGTCGCCGTCTGCGACCACCACCGTGGCATCGGCGACCGCCGCCCACTCCTCCTTGGTGATCCACGCGTCGGACGCCGCG
>NZ_JBOHGA010000059.1:0-31589 GCF_050699915.1 Actinophytocola sp. | reverse complement strand
GGTGTCGACCGCCCGGCGCAGCGCGGGCGCCGCGGACCGCCACTCGGCGCGGCAGCACACCGTCCACATGCGACCGAGAACGTCGACGAGCTCCGCGCGCGCCGCGGCCGCCTCGTCGAGCAGCGTCCGGACGACCCGCACCGAGGCCGCACCGCGGGCCCGGGCCAGACCGAGCACGTTCGCCCGCTCGGCGGCGCCCGGCCGTCCCCGCTCGCGCAGCAGCGGCCGCAGCATCGCGGCGGCGAACTCGGCCGGTGGCATCCGGCTCAGCCACGTGAGCTGCTCGGGGAGCGGGCCCGCGGGCACCAGCGTCGGGTCCGCCAGCACCGTCGCCCGCACCGCGCTCACCGCGAACGACCAGGCGTCGAGGTCGCGGGCGAGGTCCGCGGGCAGAGCCGCGCGGGCGGCGGCCACCCACTCGACGTGCTCGGGATGGTGCTCCGCGCCGACCAACAGGTGCCAGGCCCACCCCAGCTCCACGAGCGGCGACAGCACGAACCGAACGTCCGCCCCGTCCGGCACCTCGATCGAGATCGACATGGCGCCGACGCTACCGGCGCCGCGACCGGTGGCCGGCTCGCAGCCAGCACCAACCCGGCGACCGCGTGTCGCTTCCGGACGGTCCGGGCCGTCGCCGGTCACGATTTGACGTTCGGCGCATCCGGCGCACGATCGGCGCCTCCATACTGTGTGACCACACTGTGACCCGGTCGACCGCGGCCGGGCCGGAGCGGAGGTGGCGATGGTGGCGACGAGTCAGCAGGTACGGCGGCCGTCCGTACCGCCCCGCGTCGCGGCGCGATGGGCGCTGTGGGCGTTCGTCGTGGTCAACGTGGGGATCGTCGAGCTCCTGTTCTTCACCGAGGGCACCGGCAAGAACGACATCCTCACCATCGCCAAGTTCTTCGGCATGCACGCCGCCCTGCTGATCATCTTCCAGCTGCTGCTGGTGGCCCGGCTGCCGTGGTTGGACCGCCGCATCGGCATGGACCGGCTGACCGTCTGGCACCGCTGGGTCGGGTTCACCCTGCTCTGGACCGTCCTCACGCACGCGACCATCGTCGTGCTCGGCTACGCGGCGCTGGACGACGCCTCGGTGGGGTCGACCTTCCTGGCACTGGCCGGCGTACCGGCCTCGCTGCTGGGCATGTTCGCCGCGGCGCTGCTCATCGTGATCGCGACGGTCTCGACCCGCGGCATCCGTCGTCGGTTGCGCTATGAGACCTGGCACGGCCTGCACCTGTTGATCTACCTGGTGCTTGGCCTGGCGTTCGTCCACCAGCTCCTGGAGACGACGACGTTCCGGTCCTCCGCGTTCGCGACCGCCTACTGGTGGGCCTTGTGGATCTTCGGCTTCGGGTCGCTGATCGTCGGCCGGCTCGTCGTGCCGATCGTTCGCAACGCGCGCCACCAGTTCCGGGTCGCGGCCGTGGTGCCGGAGGCGGACGACGTGGTGTCGGTGCACGTCACCGGCCGCAACCTGGAACGGCTGCCCGCACGCGCCGGCCAGTTCTTCATCTGGCGGTTCGTCGGCCACAACCACTGGTGGCTGGCGAACCCGTTCTCGCTGTCCGCCGCGCCCAACGCCCAGTCGCTGCGGCTGACCGCCAAGGCCGTCGGCAAGGCCAGCGCCGGGCTGCGCAACGTCCCGGTCGGCAGCAAGGTGTTCATGGAGGGTCCGTACGGGGCGTTCACCTCGCTGCAGCGGACCCGGCCGAACATGGTGCTGATCGCCGGCGGAGTCGGGATCACGCCGGTGCGCGCGTTGCTGGAGGAGCCGGGGTACGGGGACGTCGTCGTGCTCTACCGGGTGCGCAGCGAGCGCGACGCCGTGCTGTTCAACGAGGTGCGGCACCTGGTCGCGGCGCGCCGGGGGCGGCTGCAGCTGCTCACCGGCCGGACCGGCGACGGCGTGCGGCCGTTCGAGCCGGAGGGTCTGCGCTACTTCGTCCCCGACATCACCGAGCGCGACGTGTACGTCTGCGGGCCGCCCGCCATGACCGACGCCGTACTGAGCTCCCTGCGCAAGCTGGGGGTGCCCGGCGCGCAGGTGCACGCGGAGAAGTTCAGCATGGCCTGACCCGCTCCCGCCGGAGAACCGTCGGCGGGCCGCCTACGTGTAGTGGGTGGACCTGACGGACGGCGGGAAGGGATGGCGTGACCGGTCGACCCCGGCTCGAGGTACTCGACGGTCTGCGGTTCGTCGCCGCGTTCGCGGTCCTCGCCTACCACTACACGACGCTGGACCGGATCTGGCAGCGGCGGGCCGCGCAGATCTTCCCGGACCAGACGTGGACCTACGGGTGGCTGGGCGTCTACCTGTTTTTCCTGATCAGCGGGTTCGTCATCTGCATGAGCAGCTGGGGACGCGGGGTCGGGTCGTTCCTGGTGTCCCGGGCGGTGCGGCTGTACCCGGCGTACTGGCTGTCCGTCATCGCGATCTCGGTGCTGCTGTCCGTCTGGCCGTTCTTCCGCCAGCCCGTCGGCTGGGACACCGCGCTGGTCAACCTCACGATGTTCCAGGACGCGGTCGGGGTGCCGCCGGTCGCCGAGGTGTACTGGACGCTGTGGGCCGAGCTGCGGTTCTACCTGCTGTTCGCGCTGATGGTGTGGTGGGGGCTGACCTACCGGCGGGTGATGGGGTTCTGCGTGGCCTGGCTGGGCGCGGTGACGGTGGCCAAGGCGTTCGTGCCGGACGGCGGCATCGTCCACATCGTCCTGATGACGGACTACGCGCCGCTGTTCACCGGCGGCATCGCGTGCTACCTGATGTACCGGTTCCGGCCGAACGTGCTGACGTGGCTGCTCGTCGCCGGGTCGTTCGTGCTGGCCGTCCCCGCGGCGATGTACCGCGCGGGCCTCGAGGCGTACCCGGGCCAGGAGGTGCCGGGCTGGCCGGCGGTCCTGCTGATGGGGGTGTGCTTCCTGCTGATCGCGGCGGTGGCGCTGGGCTGGTTGAACTGGGTGCGGGGCCGCTGGCTGGTGGTGCTCGGCGCCACGACGTACCCGCTGTACCTGCTGCACGTGGACCTCGGCGGGCCGCTGCTCCGCGCGCTGCAGTGGACGGTGCCGCCGACGTTGCTGGTCGTCCTGGTGACGCTGGCGATGATCCTGGTGGCCTGGCTGGTGCACCGGCTCGTGGAGCGCCCGTTCGCGCCGCTGCTGCGCCGCGCCCTGCTCTCCCTCCGTCCACGCGCGACTCCCGAGACTCCGCCGGCCGCCGCCCCGGCGCCCGCCGGCGGTGTCACTCGACGTTGAACGGGATGTTCGACGTGAGACAGAACGGGTGGCCGGCCGGATCGAGGAAGACACGCCACTGGTCGGGCTGTGGTTGGTGGTCGGCCAAGGTGGCGCCCAGCCGCAGCGCCTCCGCCTCGGCCTCCTCGAGCCCGCGCACCGCGAGGTCGAGGTGGACGTGCTTGGGCGTGTCGCCGCCCGGCCAGGTCGGCGGCCGGTAGTCCGGCACCCGAATCGTGGCGATCAGCATCGTGTCGGTGTGCACGGCGGAGATCTCCTCGTCGCGGCGGATCACCGTGCCCTCGAGGAACTCGGCCCAGAACTCCGCGAGGGGAACGGGTTCCGCGCAGTCCAACGACAACATCGCCATCCGAGCCACAGCCATGGGCGCCATGCTAGGGCACGTCTGACGGATCTCCGGCCGCGCGATTCGCGCCCAGCCGGCCCCTGGCCGCGTTGTCGCGATGGCCGAGGCCCGGTACGAGGCCATCGCTCCGCCTTGCCAAGAACCGGCTGGATCACGAATCGCATCGACAAGACCCGCCAGACGCGCCCTAAGCCCAGGAGGTCAGCTGTCGCGGGCGTAGACCTCCAGGACCTTGCCGTCGAAGTCCGCCTTGAGGTACGCCGCGCCGTAGTCGTCGACCAGGTAGAACATCATCACCGGTGTCGTCTCGTCGAAGAGGTCGGTCGTGATGATCAGGTAGCGCAGCGTCGGCTCGGCGACGCCGAGGTCCTTCTCCGCGCGCTGCCACAGCCCGGGCATGGCGTCCCAGCTCACCGCGTTCAGGTCGACGACCGCGTCGTCGGACACGCTGTCCGCGCCGGTGCGGGTGGCTGTGCCGTTGCGGTACTCGAAGTTGTCGAAGCCGTTCTTCACGGCGTCGGTCGGCGCGGTCGCCACCGCGTAGTCGGGGTAGATGTTGAGCTCGGAGACCTTGGAGCCGCCCATCTCCTCGGTCAGGGCGGCGACGGCGGCCCGCGCGCCCTGCGGGGTGTGCAGGTCCTCCTGGGCCGTGCCGCCGCCGGTCTGCGGCACGGTCGGCACGTTCACGCTCGGCACGTTCACGCTCGGCACGGTGATCCCGGGGACCGTGGCGACCTGTGTCGCCGACGAGTCCGGGTTGCCGGCGGCGGTGTCGTCGCCGGACCCGTTGTTCGAATCGCGCGTCACGTACAGCGTGATCGCCACGGCCGTCACGATCGCGGCCAGCGCGGCCAGTCCCGCCGTGAGGACGGCCCGCTTGCGTCCGGTCGGCGCGGGAGTGTTCGGCGATGACGGCAGCCCACCGTAGGGCGGCGGCGGGCCATACGCAGGTGCGCCGTGTGGCGGCGTGCCATGGGCCGGCGTGCCATGGGCCGGCGTGCCGTGAGCCGGGGTGCCGTGAGCCGGGGTGCCGTACGCGGCCGTGCCATGGGCGGGTGCGCCGTGCGGCGGCGTGACGGGCGGTGGGAACGGTTGGTACGGCTGGGAACCAGCCGGTCCCGGTGCGACGCCGGCCTCGGCGGCCGCGAGCATCCGGTCCAGCTGTTCGCCGGTCGGCCGCGTCGCGTGGTCGGCGACCAGGACCGCGGCCAGCGCGGGACCCAGCGGGCCGGCCTGCCGTGGCGGCGGCACCGGCTCGGTCATCACGGCGGCGAGCGTGGCCATCGTGGTCGCCCGCCGCATCGGGTGGTAGCCCTCGACGGCCACGTAGAGCAGCATCGCGAGCGACCACAGGTCCGACGCCGTCCGCGTCTCGTCCCCGTGCAGCCGCTCCGGCGCGATGTACTCCGGCGAGCCGATCACCTCGCCGGTCGCCGTGAGCGTTGTCGAGTCGTGCATCGCCGCGATGCCGAAGTCGGTGAGTACGGCGCCGCCGTCCGGACGCAGCAACACGTTGCCCGGCTTCACGTCGCGGTGCAGGATGCCCGCCGCGTGCGCCGCCCGCAGCGCCGCGAGCACGTCGCGTCCGAGACGGGCGACCTCCTGCGGCGCCATGGCTCCCTGGCGCAGCCGGTCCGCCAGCGAGGCGCCCCGCACCAGCTCCATGACGATCCACGGGTACGGCGACCCCTCGATCTCGAGGATCTGGTAGATCGACACTACGTTGGGGTGCTGGAGCCGGGCGAGCGCGCGGGACTCCCGCAGGACCCGCTCCCGCTGCTGCGCGGCCAGTCCCGGGTCGTGCTCGTACACCGCGGCGTCGGCGGGCCGCACCTCCTTGATGGCGACCTCGCGGTCCAGCCCCAGATCGCGGGCGCGCCACACCGTCCCCATGCCCCCGGCGCCCAACCGAGCCAACAGCTCGAACCGGCCCCGGGCAGGCCGGCCAGGGTCGTCAGGCCGGCCTGCGCGACGTAGAGGCCCGCGGCCGCGCCGGTGAACAGGCCCGCCCGCAGCAGCGTGCGACGCGACAGGTCGGTCCGCCGCGGCCGGGTCCGGCGAGCGAGCACGTGCCACACCACGAGGGGAAGCAGGGCCAGCGCGGCGGCGACGTGGATCCACATGCCGAGCTCGCCGCCGATCGAGCGGACCAGCCCGGTCGTGTAGCCGATGCCGGCGAGCAGCGTGGTCACCGCCAGGGCCGCGAGGAGCAGCGACAGCCAGCGGGTCCGGCGCGCGCGGCGCAGGCCGTGGCGCACCACGCGGCCCTTCCACGGCATCAGCAGCACGACCGCCAACCCGGCCACGCCGTGGGCGATCACGACCCACCGGCCGCCGGTCGATCCCGACGACACCGCGCCGACCCCGGTGGCGAGCGCGAGCAGCAACGCCACCAGCAGCGCCAGGTTCGTCCGCCGCCCGGCCGGCCCGCGCAGGACCCTGGCCAGACGCCCGCGGGTGGACCTGGCCGGGACCGTCATGGCGCCGACGGTAGGCGCGCCGCGCGGGTTCGACCAGATGCCGAACGGCACCCCCTCACTCCGGCCGGTCGGCACCTGACCCCGGGTCGTGCCCGCGGTACGTGGCCGCGGCCACCGCGAGGTCCTCCCAGGCCATGCCGACGGACTTGAACACCCGCGGCCGCCCGGGATCGAGGGTCGGGTCGCCGCGCACGAGGTCGGTCAGCGACGTCGGCGCGAGCTCGCCGGACCGCTCGGCCAGGATCACGTCGCCGGCCTCGCGCCGCGCGGTGGCCACGTCCTCGACGACCACAGTGGACCGTCGCATCGTGACGTCGTCGAGCTCGCGCGCGTCCGGGGTGTGCGAGCCCATCGCGACGACCGTGGCATGTGGGGCGAGCCGGTCGCCGTCGAACAGCGGGGAGCGGGCCGACGTACAGCACAGGACGACGTCGGCCCGCTCGACCGCGTCGGCCGCGGCGAGGTGCGCGGAATGCCCGCGCGCCAGACATTCCCGGTGGAACGCCGCGGTCGACTCCGCCGTCCGGCCCGCCACGTCGACTCGCTCGACCGCCCGCACCGCCGCGACGGCGTCGAGGTGCGCGAAGGCCTGCGGGCCGGTGCCGAACACCAGCACCCGTCGGGCGTCGTCGGCGGCGAGCAGGTCGACCGCGAGCGCCGACACCGCCGCGGTGCGCACCAGCGTCAGCGCGGCGCCGTCCACGACCGCGAGCGGGACGAGCGTGTGGGCACTCAGCAGCAGGTAGCTCCCGGTGATCCGCGGCCGGCCCCGGCTCGGGTTGCCCGGCGCGACGCCGACCACCTTCACGCCGACGAACTCGGCGTCCTCGGCCGGCATCAGCAGCAGCTCACCGGCCGCGACCGCCACCTTGGACCGGGCCGGCGCCCGGCCCGAGACCGCACCCGCGAGCACCGCCTCGCGCAGTACCGCGACGGCCCGCTCGGCCGGCATCGACCGGGCGAGCGCGGCGGCGTCGATCACCGCGGGCGTCATGTCACCCTCGCGTCGCGGAGGGCCTCGCGGGCGACGAGCACACCGCCGACGTAGGCCACCGGCAGCACGAGGATGGCCGCGAGCGGGATCGCGCACAGCAGCGACGCGGGCACCCCCAGGCCCAGCGCGAGCGCGCGTCGCCGCCTCAGCACCGCGCGGCGTCGCCGGAGGTCCATGCCTCGCCGGTAGAACGGCACCGCGACCAGCTCGAGTGCGAGGAACCACCCGGTCACCAGCGCCAGCAGAACCGGCACCACCGTTTGCCCGACCACCGGGACGAACCCCGCGACCACCAGCGGCAGCGTGAACAGCAACGCCCGCAGCACCAACAACACGCCGTCGCGCAGGCCGAGCCACAGCAGCCGGGACCACGACAGGTCCACCGCGCCGGCCCCGTCGCCGAGTTCGTCCTCCACCTTCTCCGCGATGTGCTCGTAGAACGGCCCGCCCACGGCCAGGGTCAGCGCGGTGAAGCTGAGCATGCCCACGACCAGCGCCGCCCCGAACAGCGCGACGTCGGCGGCGACCCGCACCGCCGCCCGCAGCCCCTCGGCCCAGTCGTCGGCGAACGGCGTGACCAGCGCCGACAGGTCGTCGATCCGGTACGCCAGGAAGATCAGCCCGCCGAGCAGGAGCAGCGCGGTGAGCACCGCGGGCAGCGCTCCGATCAACAGCAGCCGAGGGGAGCGGAGCAGGATGGCGAACCCCTGCCCGAACATCCGAACGCCGGTGAGAAAGTCCCGCATCCTTACCACTTCCCCTCGTCGCGCGTCGCCGACTCGTGCTGGAAGTGGGACTCCTCGGCGCTGATCGAATACACGAACTCCGAGCCGTCGGGCCAGGTGACGCGCCGGTGGGCGGGGAAGATCCGCGGCTTCGCCGCGCCCGTCGCGTGCCACAGGATCGTCGGCGGCGGGCTGTCGGCCGGGTCGAGGAAGACGTGGCCCGAGTCGACGACGGCGACGTGCGACTGCGAGTAGACGAGCCACGGGCCGTTCGCCGGCCGCGCCGCGTCAACGAGCCCGAGCGCCTGCGCGTTCGCCGGGCCGGACACCCGGCCGGACCGGCCGAAGGCGTGCGCCGCGGTGCCGCTCCCGATCGACAGCACGGCGCTGACGATCCCGCCGACGGTCCCGCGGAACACGTTCCAGAAGAACCGGCGGACCAGTCGCGTGCCCTTGACCGTGCCGTCCTTGCGCCTGCCGGGCACGTCGAAGTCGGGCTTGACGTCGTCCAGTTGGACGGCGACGACCGGCTCGCGCCACTCGCTCTCCGCCAGCGCGCGGACACGCGCGCGAGTCTCGGGTTTCGGAAATATCACGACCGGTGAGGTTAGTGCCGGCGCCGGCACGCGGACCGGCATCCTGTGCGCCAACGCGATGCGACCGAGGAGTGAGTGTGTCCGCCGAGTTGGAGCGGCTAGCCGCCGAGTTCGAGAAGTTCCAGGCCAAGATCAAGCAGGCCGAACGAAAGTTCGGCGGCGTCGGGGAGATGCAGGAGCGGATGGCCGAGCTCGAGGCCGTCGCGACCTCGCCGGACCGTTCGGTGCGCGTGGTCGCCGGTGCCGGCGGCGCGGTGACGGACATCCAGCTCACGCCGGACGCCATGCGCCTGCCGTCCACCACACTGTCCGCCACGATCATGGAAACGCTGCGCGCCGCCGTGGCCGAGGCCGTCCGCCGGCAGGCCGGCATCGTCGACGAGACCATCGGCGGCGACCTGGGGGCGAGCACCACCGAGCAGGTGCGGCAGGCTCAGGCGGAGGCGTCGGGAGAGACACCGGGAACGCATCGCGACGATCTTCCGTCACATCAGGACGAGCCGAGCGCGCCACAGCGGCGACCGGCCCGCTCGGACGACGACGACTTCAGTGACGGCTCCATCTACGGCGGACCGTGAGAGGACGCAGATGACGAACCCCGACGGGACGCATGTCGACCTGTCCGCGCTGACGAGCTACTCGAGCCAGCTCGGCTACTACTCGTCCGAGGCGGACCGGTTCGGCGCGGTCATCGACCAGGCGGACGTGACCAACGAGGCGTGGGGCCTGATCGGCATCTGGGCCAAGCAGTCCTACACCGACCGGCTGACCGAGCTCCGGTCGCTGCTGGCGGAGATGAAGGAGGGCGTCGGCGACCTCACCACGAAGGTCACCGACTCCGTCTCCGTCTACCAGGGCAACGAGGACGACAAGGTGATTGAGTTCGGCCAGTACGAGGCCAATATCGACGGTCCGAGGTGACGGGAACACGATGACCGAACCGAAGCAGAGCATCGCCGACGCGCTGAACGTGACCGAGTACGACGAGGGGTTCGCCGCGAACGCCGACCGGGCGGCGGAGGCCACCCCGATCGTCGGCAACGTGTGGAAGTCGGGCAAGTCCATCGCCGAGCACGCCCAGGAGATCGGTCAGGCCGAGGACTTCGGCGACATCGCGGCGGCGTCCGGGAAGCTGGTGGGCGACGGGGCGCAGTTCGTGTCCAGCGCCGCGGTGGACGTGACGTTCTTCGCCCTGGACCCGATCGGCTGGCTGGTCAGCCATGGGCTGAACATGCTGCTCGAGCTCGTCCAGCCGCTGCAGGACGCGCTGCACCAGGTCAGCGGCGACGGCCCCGCCATCGGGCACGCGTCGGACAACTTCGTCACGATCGCCGAGGGCTTCGTCGCGCTCGCGGACGACTTCGAGTCCACCGGCGACGAGGCGCTGAAGGACTGGCTGAACGACGCCGGTGACGCGGCCCGCGCGGCACTGGGCGACTTCTCGACCGGCATCCGCGGCCTCGGCTCGAGCGCGGGCTCGGTCGCCGAGGTGCTTCAGATGTGGTCGACGGTGATGGTCGTCATCGAGGAGGTCATCAAGGCGATCATCTCGGAGCTGGTGTCCTGGCTGATCACGATCTGGCTCCCCGCGCTCGCCTCGTCGGTCATCACCCTCGGCGGCTCGGTCGCCGCGGCGATGACCGCGTCCATCGCCAAGGCCGCCAGCGTGTTCGCCAAGGTCACCCGGCACCTGGGCAAGTTCGGCAAGCTGCTCGACGAGTTCATGACGTTCCTGGTGAAGTTCTCCGGAAAGATCGAGCGGATCACCGAGAAGTTCCGCGTGGGCAAGGTCGTCGAGGCCGGCAAGCGGGTCACCCCGGTCGTCGGCCGGGTGACCGACCGGGCGGTGTTCGTGCCGAGCCGCCGCGTGATCACGACGACGTTCGGGACGGCGGCCGGCGTCGGCCCGCTGGCGACCGGCATCGGCATCAAGTCGGCCGCCGGCATCGCCAAGGGAGCCTCCCGCGAGGCGAACGAGGAGTACCAGGAGGCCCTGGAGGGCAGCCCGTTCCTGAACGAGAGCCAGGTCGGCGGCGACCAGAGCGCCGAAGACACCCGCCGAAACCTCGACATCTGAGCCGATGGGCATCGACTACCCCATGACGCGGCCGAGCGTGGTCACCGCCGCGTCCGTGCTGCTGTACGTGTTCGCCGGCTTCGGCCTCCTCGGCGGACTGTTGCTGCTCACCGCCGGCGTGGCCGCGAGCGGGCTCGCCACTGTGGTGACCCTGCTGCTGGTCGGCTTCTCCGTGCTGTACATCGTGCTGGCGACCAAGATCCTGGGCGGCAGCAACGGCGCGCGGATCACCGCCATCGTGCTGCTGTCGATCAGTATCGCGCTCAACGTGATCGACTTCGACGAGGGCTCCTTGGTCTCCATCGGGCTCGGCCTGCTCGTCATCGGCCTGCTGGCGTGGAACCGGGACGCGCAGGCGTACTTCCGCTAGCCCGGGCCTACGCCAGGGCGGCGAAGACGGCCAGGGCCAGCAGGGTGGCGGCGGACAGCAGGCGCTGCCAGAAGTGGAACCGCGGGTTGCGGTCCAGCCAGCGGCCGACCGCGACCGAGCCGGCGGCGTACAGCAGGTCCAGCGCCAGCGCGATGAGGAAGAACACCAAACCCAGGATCAGCGCCTGGCTGGGCACCGAGTCCAGCTCCGGCGCGATGAACTGTGGGAACAGCGCGAGGAAGAACAGCGCGACCTTCGGGTTGAGCACGTTCACCAGCGCGGCGCTGCCCAGCGTGCGCAGCAGCGTCTGGTCGGGCACCTCCCGCGACAAACCGCTGCCCTGGGCACGGAACGCCCCCCAGGCGAGGTAGAGCAGGTACGCGGCGCCGGCGTACTTCAGGATGTTGAAGGCGACCGGGGACGCGGCGATCAGCGCCGAGATCCCGATCACCGTGCCGACGACGTGCACCAGCGTGCCCAGCTCGACCCCGAACGCGGAGGCGAACGCCGCGCGGCGGCCGCTGATGATGCCCTTGCTCAGGATGAACAGCATGTTCGGCCCCGGCACGATCACCAGCAGGAACGCCGTGCCCGCGAACAGGGCAAGCGTTGCGGGCGGCGGGATGCTCACGTCCATGGCGCGCCTCCGTCTCGGTTCGCTTTCGTTCGGCCGGTCCATCGCGGCAGGTCCGGCAGCTCGAGGCCGAACTGGTCGAGCACCCGGCCGACTACGTGGTCGACGATGTCCTCGACGGAGTCCGGCTTCAGGTAGAAGGCCGGCATCGGCGGGGAGATCACCACACCGAGCCGGGCGAGGCCGAGCATGTTCCGCAGGTGGACCTCCGACAGGGGCGACTCCCGCGGCACCAGCACCAGCTTGCGGCGCTCCTTGAGCGTCACGTCGGCGGCCCGCGGGACCAGCCCCTCGCCGTATCCACTGTGGATCGCGGCGAGCGTCTTCATGCTGCACGGCGCGATCACCATGCCGTCCGTGCGGAACGAGCCGCTGGCGATCACCGCGGTCACGTCGCCGGGCGGGTGCACGTGGTCGGCCAGCTCGGCCACCTCGCGGGCGGAGTAGCCGGTCTCCAGCTCCAGCGTCGCCCGGCCCCACCGGCTGAGCACCAGGTGAGTCTGCACGTCCATCGCCCCCAAGGCCTGCAGCAGCCGGATGCCGATGATCGACCCGGTTGCACCGGTGATGCCGACGACGATCCTCATCGCAGCGCCCCCTCCGCCCGCGGGGAAAAGCTGCGCCGCACCGAGTCCCGCAGCGCGTACGGCACCGTGGCGTCGATCAGTGTCCGCTCGCTCTCGCCCGCCGGCAACCCCTTGGCGACGGCCCAGGCGGCGGTCTGCGACGGGTCCATGGCCAGCGGCCGGTACCCGGGAAACGTGGTGGCGGCGCCGACGTTCCCGCGCGTGGTGACCGCCCACCAGACGTCCTCGGCGCACCGCACGTCGACGTCGTCGTCGGCGCACACGACCAGCTTGACGAACGGGTGCCGGTCGAAGATCCGCCGGGCGAGAGGAGCGAGCCGCTCGTCGTCGCGCCCGGATCGCTTGCGCACGGCCAGGAACAGCGTGAGCATGCCACCGCCGGCGGGCGAGAGGTGGACGTCGTGGACCAGGTCGAGGTCGACGTCCAGCTCGGGATCGGAGCCCGTGGCGACCGACAGCGCGCCGGCCAGGCCGAGGATGATCGACTGCTCCCGACCGGGGCCGATCACCGCCTGGTAGCGCGGATCCCGCCGGGTGGTCAACGCGGTCACCGTGATCACCGGGAGCTCGTCGCGCGCGTCGCCGTCGTAGCCGAGGAACTCCGGCATCGACACGTCCGGCGGGCCGTTCAACGACTCGGCCGTCAGCGCCTCGTCGAGGTGGCCTTCCAGCACGATCTCCGACTCGGCCAGCACTTCGGTGTCCTGGCTGACCGCGTCCGCCAGCGCGATCGCCTCGCCGGCCAGCGCGCCGGCGACCGCCAGCTTGTCCACCGGGAGCAGGTCCGTGGTCAGCGCCGAGGCGATCACCACGGCGGGCGGCGCGCCGATGTTGACCGACACGGCCAGCCGCTCGCCCGCGCGCACCGCGGCCTCGTGCAGCGCGCGCAGCCGGCGGCTCGGCAGCATCCAGATCGCCAGGCGGTCCCGGCCGGTGAGCAGCATGCGGTGGGTCGACAGCGCGGTCGCCCCGGTGCGCGGGTCGCGGGCGTACACCACGCCCAGGGTCAGGTAGCGGCCCGCGTCCCGAGGAGTGGCGCGCAGCGCGGGCAACGTCCAAATGTCCACATCGGACGAAACGAGTCGCTGACAGGGCGCGGTGGGCACCCGGTGGGTCGGCCGCGCGGCGTCGAGCAGACCGGCGACCGCGGTGGCGCTGGTGCGCGCGGGCAGGCCGGGCAGCCACGACCGCACCCGCCGCTCGCTGCCGTACGCCCCGATGATCACCGGCATCGCCGAGCCTTCCGCCCGGTAGGTAACGACCTTCTCGTCGCGGGCGGCGGAGTTCGCCGGAATCCCGGCGTAGTGCGTGGCGTAGTGGGCCGCGATGTCGTCCGGGGACACGCAGTCGACGTGCGCGGCGCGCTCGGCCGCCGGCACCGTGTCCAGCGCGGCGCGCAGCGAGGTCCCCGGGTTGCCGGTCACCGCAGGCACCGCCCGAGCTCGGCAAGCCACGCGCCGGGACTCGCCGCGGTGAGCAGCCCGGTGCCGACCAGCAGCCCGGTGTAGCCCGCCGCGATCAGTCGCGCGCCCGCGGCCGGGCTGGTGATCCCGCTGGCGCTGACCGCACAGCCGGCGCGGACGGCTTGCAGTGCGGCCAGCAGTCGCACGCTGCGGTCCAGGTCGCCCGGGTCGCGCTCGCGGTTGGCGATGTCCTTGTTGTTCACCGCGACCACGCACTCCTCGGGAAAGCGCAGCGCGGCCACCTCGCGCTCGTCCACGACCTCCACGAACGGGGTGAGCCCGAGCGCGAGTGCCGACTCGGCCAGCCGGTTCAGCACGTCGGCCGGTAGCAGTCCCGCCGTCAGCAGCACCGCGGACGCGCCCTGGTCGGCGGCCGCCCGCAGCTGGGACTTCCGGGTGAGGAAGTCCTTCTGCAGCACGGGAAGCCCGGTGTGCTCGGCCACCCGCGGCAGGAGGTCGGCGGTGCCGCCGAACCAGCGGCCGGTCACCACCGAGACGCACCCGATCCCGCTGTCCCGGTACGCGTCGAGCACCTCTTCGACCGACCGGTCGCCGAGCAGCGGCACGCCGGCGGACGACTTCAGCTTGATCTCCCCGATGACCGGCACCCGGGCGGTGGCGAGCGCCTTCGCGAACACGGTCATGCCGCGACCTGCCAGCGTTCGCGCCGGTCCCACGCCCGGTGGATCGCCGCCACCCGGGTCGCCGCGAACCGGCCGGCCGCGTCGCGCGCGGCGGAGTCCACGTCGACGCCGAGGAAGCCGGGATGGGCCCGGACGGCGGCGAACCGCTCGGCGTTGGCCGCGGAGATCCCGCCGGCGAGCAGGAACGGCGCCATCGCCGCGTCCGCGACCGCACGTGCTACGGCCGGTTCGAGCTCCCGCCCGGTGCTGCCGACCTCGCCCCGCGGGCCGACGGCGTCCAGCAGGAACACGTCCGTGCCCGCCCGCCGGTAGGACCGCAGCAGCCGCTCCTCCTGGCACTCGGACCCGGCCACGTGCAACACCTTGACCACGGTCGCCCCGTCGACCGCGGCCTTGATGGCGCGAACCACCGGAGGCGGCTGGTAGCCGTGCAGCTGCACGATGCCGATGCCGGCCTCGAGCATCGCGCCGGCCACCGCGGCCGCGTCCCGGTCGAACGTGACCAGCACCGGCGTGCGGCCCGCCGCCTCGGTCGCCGCGGCAAGCTCGGCCAGCCGCACGCGGTCGAGGTCGGCGTGCCCGCCGGCGACGCCGTGCCACAGGCCGACCAGGTCGGCGCCGCCGGACGCGAGCGCCGCCACGTCGGCCCGGCTGGTGGCGCCGCACACCTTCAGCAGGGGTGCGCCGGTCGCGTGGTGAGGCAGGTGGTCACGCATCGGGTACGGACGGCAGGTTGCTCAGCGCGGCGGCCACGCCGGCGTGGTCGTACGCGTCGTCACGCAGCTCACCCGCCAGGTAGGCCTGGTAGGCGCCGAGGTCGAAGAAGCCGTGCCCGGACAGTCCGAAGACGATCGTCTCCTGCCGGCCTTCCTCCTTGCAGCGCAAGGCTTCCGTGACCGCCGCGTGAATCGCGTGCGTGGACTCCGGGGCGGGCACCAGGCCTTCCGACTTCGCGAAGGTCAGGCCGGACGCGAAGCAGTCGGTCTGGGAGACCGCGACCGGCTCGATGAGGCCCTGCTCGACCGCACCGCTGACCAGCGGCGCCATGCCGTGGTAGCGCAGCCCGCCGGCGTGGAACGCGGGCGGCACGAACTCGTGGCCGAGGGTGTGCATCCGCAGCAACGGGGTCAGCCCGGCCGTGTCACCGAAGTCGTAGGCGAACTTGCCCTGGGTCAGGGTCGGGCACGCGGCGGGTTCCGCGGCCACGACGCGGACCTGGGCCCGGCCGGCCAGTTTCTCGCCGAGGAACGGGAAGGTGAGCCCGCCGAGGTTGCTGCCGCCACCCGCGCAACCGATCACGACGTCGGCCTGGTCACCGGCGAGCTCCAGCTGCTTGAGCGTCTCCTGGCCGATCACCGACTGGTGCAGCAGCACGTGGTTGAGCACGCTGCCGCCCGCGTAGTTGGTGAGCGGGTCGCCCGCCGCCAGCTCGACCGCCTCCGACGTGGCGATGCCGAGACTGCCGGTGCACTCCGGGTCGTCCGCGAGGATTGCCCGCCCCGCCGCGGTCTCCGTGCTCGGGGAGGGCACGCACCGGGCGCCGTAGGTCTCCATCAACAGCCGGCGGTACGGCTTCTGGTGGTAGCTGACCTTGACCATGTAGACGGACACGTCGAGCCCGAACAGCGCCCCGGCGAACGACAGTGCGGAGCCCCACTGACCGGCGCCGGTCTCGGTCACCAGCCGGGTGATGCCGGCCTCCTTGTTGTAGAACGCCTGCGCGATCGCGGTGTTCGGCTTGTGGCTGCCCGCCGGGCTGACGCCCTCGTACTTGTAGTAGATCTTCGCGGGCGTGTCGAGCGCCTGCTCGAGCCTGCGGGCCCGGTACAGCGGGGAGGGCCGCCACTGCGCGTACAGCTGGCGCACCTGCTCGGGGATCTCGATGTCGCGCTCGGTGCTGAGCTCTTGGCGCGCCAGCGTCTCCGGCATGATCCCGACCAGGTCGTCCACGGTGATCGGCGCACCCGTCCCCGGGTGCAGGAGGGGCTCGAGCCCGGGCAGGTCCGCGGCGATGTTGTACCAGGTGGTCGGTATGTCGCGTTCGCTCAGCTGGTACTTGATCTGGCCGGTCATGCTGCTTCTCCTTGTGTCGACTCGTGCCGGGCGGCGTCGTTGGCGAGCGTTCCGGCGACGAAGCTGGTGGGGGTGGCGAAGAGGTCGGGGTGGGCGGCACGCAGTCCGTTGAGGACGAGTTCGTACGGGAGGTCGTCGAACTCGCCGTGCTCGGTGAGGAACTCCATGTGCTTGCGGCCCTTGAGGTCGTACGGGTGGTGCAGGCTGTCGTGCACGCCGTCGAAGTCGAGCGGCGCGATGCCGTACAGCCGGCACAGGATCCGGTTGAACACCGGCGTCGCCCGGACCCAGTTCTGTCCGTTGTGGACGACCGTGAGGCAGTGGTAGGTGAAAACCTCGCCGCCGACCAGCTCGCGCAGCCGCGGGGAGGACAGGTGGTTGCGCACATCGGTGAGCAGCAGCCGGCTCGGCACGCCGATCGCGCGCAGCGTCGCCGCGTAGAGCACCGACTTGTGCAGGCACATCCCGGAGCCGCGGCCGAGCACCCCGCTCGCCCGCAGTCCCTCCCGGGACAGGTCGGCGCCGAACACCTCGTAGTTGACCTGGTCGCGGACCGCGCGGTACAGCGCGACGGCACGGGTCATCGGGTCGCCCAGCTCCTCGGGAGCCCGGCGCCGGACGAACTCGGCGACCTCGGCCGAGTCGGAGTCGAGGAACTCGGTCGCGCGCAGCTGGGCCCCGGTGGTCGTCATGCCGCCCTGCTCCCGCCCAGACCCAGTGCGCTGGCGATCCGAGTGCGCTGGACCTCCGAGGTGCCCGAGTAGATGGTGCCGGCGACGGCGTTGCGCAGGTCCTTCTCCACGCCGTACTCGGCCATGTAGCCGTTGCCGCCGAGCAGCTGCACCGCCGCCATCGCCGAGGCGACGTTCTGCTCACTGGCGACCAGCTTGGTGATCGCGAGGTCGGTGGTGATGCTCTCGCCGGCGGTGAACTTCGTCGCGGTGTCGTAGAGCCACTTGCGGGTGGTCTCCACGCCGACCTTCATGTCCGCGATCCGGTGCGACACGGCCTGGAACGACGCGATCGGCGAGCCGAACGCGGTCCGCTGCCTGGCGTAGTCCACGACCTGCTCGAGCCGGTGCTCCATCTCGCCCAGGTTGATCACGAACGAGCAGAGGATCTCCCACTTCATCACGTGGTCGAGCACCAGGAAGCCGCCGCCGGGGCGGCCGACGACGTGCCCGGCGGGCACCCGGCAGTCGTCGAAGAACAGCTCGGTGAGCGGCGACGTGCGCAGCCCCATCTTCGGGATCGGCTCGCCGATCGCGAAGCCCGGCGTGTCACGCTCCACCAGGAACGGCGTGATGCCCAGCGGCCCGCCGTCGGGATGGGTGCGCGCGTACACCACGAAGACGTCGGCCACCGCGCCGTTGCTGACGAACGTCTTGCTGCCGTTGAGTACCCAGTGGTCGCCGTCCCGGCGCGCGGCGGTGCGCATGGCCAGCGCGTCCGAACCGGACCCCGGCTCGGTGATCGCGTGCGCGCCGATCCGGTCGCCGTCGCAGATGGCCGGCAGGAACCGGGCCTTGAGGGACTCGTTGCCGAACCGCTGCAGGGGAACTCCCACGCTCACCATGTGCGTGGAGACGGAGAAGCTCAGCCCGCCGTCGCGGCAGCCGTAACCGAGTCCCTCCAACAGGTACATCGTGGTGAGCAGGTCCAGGCCGAGCCCGCCGAAACGCTCCTCGAACGGGACCCGGAACAGGTCCGTCTGCTGGATGAGCTTCCACTTGGCGTGCGGGAACCGGCCGGCGGCGTCGGCGGCCACGTGGTCGGCGGACAGCTCCGCCGACCACGCGGCCAGCGCCTCGCGTAGGTGTCGTTGTTCGGGGCTCCAGGTCGGCATGTTTCTCCCTGTTGATCCGGAGCTCCAGACTCGCATCGTTGCGCCCGCGGCTCTTCCGCGATCGTGCGGACCTTGCCCGGGGAGCGGTCAGTAGCTGGAGAACTCGCCGGCGTCCAGGGAGTGCGTCTCGTCGCCGCGCAGCGCCGGGCTGAACACGCACACCAGGCGGAGGTCCTCGTCCGGGGAGGCGATCAGGAAGTGCGGGTCGTGCTCGTCGAGCGCGTACAGCGTGCCCGGCTCGAGCGGGAAGGAGTTGCCGTCGAAGTCGAGGACCTCGCCGCTGCCCTCGATGCAGTAGCAGGACTCGAGGTGGTTGCGGTACTCCAGCCGGGACTTGGTGCCCGCCCGCACGATGGTGTCGGTGAGCGTGTAGTTCATGCCGTCGGCCTGGAGCAGGAACCGGCGGCTCAGGCCGTTGCCCCAGTCGACGGACGGGACATCGGAGAGGTGACGGACGATCATGGTTACTCCTCGGGGCGGGTCAGGTCGGCTTCAGGTCGCTGACGAAGTTGGTCAGTTCGGTGACCGGGTCGAGCCGGTCGCTCAGCGCGTGCTCGACGCGGGAGACGGCGGCGCTGCCGATCACGGCGGCGTCCGCGCCGAGCTCCCCGATCGCGGCGACGTCGTGCCGGTCGCGCACGCCGAACCCGACCGCGACCTGCGCGGGCGCCGTCGCGCGCAGCTGCTCGACCGTGCCGCGCAGCTCGGTGAAGTCCTGGTCGGCCTGGGTGCCGCTGCGGCCGTAGCGGGCGACCAGGTAGACGTAGGCGCCGGCCCGGTCGGCGGCCTCGGCGAGGATCTCCGGCGCCGACTGGGCGTAGCAGGTGGTGACCACGGGCACGGCGCGCTCGGCGGCGGCGTCGTAGTACTCGGTGCGCAGCCGCGGCGGCAGGCCGTGCAGCAGCACGCCGTCCACCGGCTCGGCCGCGAGCCGGTCGAGGAACCAGCTCACCGACCGCGGCTTCACGGTGTGGCTCCAGTCCGCGAGCAGGACGATCCGCAGGTGTCGCAGCTCGCTCGCGACCGACGCGACGAACCGCAGGGTCTGGTCGAGGTCCACGCCCTGTTCGAGCGCGCGGGTGGCCGAGCGGCGGACCACCGGTCCGTCGGTGAACGAGTTCGGGAACGGGACCGCGAGCTCCAGGCAGTCCACCCGCTGCTCGTCCAGCGCGAGGACCACGTCCCGCAGCACGGGCAGCGGCGGGTCGCCGGCGTTGAGGAACACCGCGAGCCCGGGGCGGCGGCCGGTGAAGAAGGCGTCAGCCATGAGATCCTCCCGCTCCTACGAGCGTCCGTGCGGACAGCCGCTGGACCAGGTCCAGCGCGGCCCCGTCGTCGATCGCCGCCCGCGCCGCGCGGACGCCCGCCGCGAAGCCGGGGGCGACCCCGCCGAGCACCGCGAGTGCCGCCGCGTTGAGGCAGACCGTGGCGACGGTCGCCGCCGGCGCGTGCCCGGCGAGCAGCGCCCGGAAGCCGTCGGCGTGGTCCTCATCCGCGGGCCTGCCCAGGTCGGCCAGCTCGCCGCCGCCGAGACCGAGCGCCGCCGGATCCACGACGAACGAGCCGCCGCGGTTGTCGTGCACCTGGTTCGGGACGACGCTGAGCAGCTCGTCCGCGCCGAGTTCGTTGTGACACAACCAGATATTGGTGCCCGGCTTGTGGTGGGCCAACCTGTGGAGTGCGGAATGCGTTGCGGTGTTTGACATCCCGGTGAGCTGTGCACCCGTCGACACGTTCGCCAGGAACGGGCCGAGCGTGTTGACCAGACCGCCGACGGCGCGCATGCCCAGCGGCAGCACGGTCCTGGCGAGCCGGGTCAGCTCGGTGGGGTAGACGAACTGGCCGGCGAACGCGATGCCGTGCCGGTGCAGCTGTTCGGTGGCCTCCCCGGCCGAGCGGGCCAGCGGGATGCCCAGCTGGTCGAGGATGTCGATCGAGCCGACCGAGCCGGAGCCGGCGCGGGAGCCGGTCTTGAGCACCGGCACCCCCGTCGCCGCGGCCACCACGGCGGCCGCGGTGGAGATGTTCACCGTGGACGGGCCGCCGCCGGTGCCGACGATGTTCACCGCGGCCGGCAGGCGCAGCGGCGGCGTGGTGCGCCGCTGCGCGAGCGAGGTGACGAACCCGTCCGCGGTCACCGGTCCCGGCGGCCGCGCGGAGAGGGCGGCGAACAGGGCCGCAGCCTCCGCGCGGTCCACCCGCTTGTCCGCGAGCGCGTCCCAGAACCGGTGCCAGGACGCGGCGGTCACGTGTTCCCCGCGGACCGCCGCGGTCACGATGTCGCGCATGTCAGCCAACCCCCGCGGGCGCTAAGGCGCGGGCGACGAAATCATCGATCGCGGATACGGTGCGGAAGCTGTCCGGGTCCAGCTCGAGGTCGTCGACGGCGAGTGAGAACCGGTCCTCCAGCCAGGCGATGACCTTCAGCAGGCCGAGGCTGTCGACCACGCCGGTGGCCAGCAGGTCGTAGTCCGCGGGCAGCTCGGCAGGGTCGCTGCCGGGGAGGAACTCGTCGGTGACGAAGGCGGTGATGACTGCGATGTTGCTCATGAGTTTTCCTTCTGGGTGAGGGTGTGCAGCAGGTGCTGTCGATCTGGCTTGCCCGTCGACGTCCTGGGCAGGGCGTCGTCGGTGAGTTGGAGGGTGGCGGGGATGGCGGTGCGTGGCAGCCGGTCGGCCAGATACCGCCGGAGCTCGAGCCCGGTGAGCTCGGATCCGGGGCGGCGGCGGGAGATCGCGTGCAGCCGGTTGCCGGCGACCGGGTCGGGGACGGCGATGGTGACGGCCTCGGCTACGTCGGTGTGGGCGGCGAGCACGCGGTCGATCTCGCCGAGGTCGGTGCGCACGCCGCGCACCTTGACCTGGAAGTCGGTGCGCCCGATGAGGGTCAGGCGGCCGTTCGGGTCTACCTCGACGAGATCGCCGGTGCGGTAGTACGGGCGGTCGTCGGCACCGGTCGGGTGTGGCACGAACCGGCCGGGGTTGAGGGTCTGGTCGAGGTAGCCGGTCGTCTGGAACGGGGTGTTGACGTACAGCTCGCCGGTCCCGCCGCGGTCCACCACGGCCCCGGTGTCGTCGACGACGACCACCGACACCCCGGGGATCGGCTCGCCGAGTGGGGCCCGACCGGTTGGCAGCGCGTCCCGGTCGAAGCGGTGCAGCATGCTGTCGTTGGTCTCCGTGCAGCCGTACAGGTTGTACAGCTGCGCGGCCGGGAACAGCGTGGGCAGCGCGGCGAGGGCCGGCGCGGGCAGCGCGTCCCCGGTGACGATGACGTGCCGCAGGTCTGGGAACTCGCCAGGGAGCTCGCCGCCGCCGGCCAACAGCTGGAACGGCATCGGCACGGCCTGCAGGACCGTGACCCGGTGCCGGTGCAGCAGCCCGGCGAGGTGGCGGGCGTTGGTGGCTCGCTCCGGGTCGACCAGGACGACACGGCCGCCGTGCTTGAGCGTCGCCCAGATGTCCAGCAGGCACAGGTCGAAGTTGAGTGGGCTGTAGTTGAGGACCGTGCTGTCCGGGCCGAGGTCGAACCGGGTGCCGGCCCAGTCGGTGAACCGGTCCACGGCGCCCTCGGTCAGCGGCACGATCTTCGGCACGCCGGTCGAGCCCGACGTGGTCAGGTGGAAGGTGCGGGCGTCCGGCCGCGGCGTGCGGTCGTGCCGCCGGGCGATGTGCCCGCCGATCTCCACGTCCGCGGGGAAGTCGTCCGGCGAGACGACCGCGGCGCAGCCGGCCGCACGGAACAGGTCGGCGCGGGTGCGCTCGGCGAGCGTCAGCGAGGGCAGCACGAACGGCCGCCGGGCCAGCAGGCAGCCGAGCACGAGCGCGATGCCGTCCGGGGTCTTCGGGGCCAGCAGGCCGATCGGGGAGTCGGGGTTGCCGGCGAGGCTCTCGGCGAACCGCGTCGCCCGCCGGTACAGCCGGCCGTAGGTGACGGTCTCGTCGCCGTGCACCAGCGCGGGCGCGTCGGGTGTCGACTCCGCGTGGCCGCGAACCGCGCCGCTCAGTGATCCGGTCACCGCTGCCTCCCAAGCTCTCCATATCGCTGTTATATAACACCGTAAGTTGACCACTGGCGGGTTGGCAACAGCAGGCGCCAACAGGCGCACGATCAAAGAAGGCGTGCGGCGTCGGGGGAGTCACATGGGGATACTTCGGCATCGAAAACCGTTGTGCCCCAGGCATTCGCGCGAGGGCGGCGCGTTGCCGCACGGCGGTGGTGTGCGGACAACCGTCCGACTGCGGGTATCGGGCGCGTCACGGATGGTGTACCAAGGAGCGCGCGATCGCGTGGGAGCGGCGGGCCACACACTGGAGAGAGAGGGCGTCGGCCAGATGGCACCACTCGAGATCGACGCGAGCCGGTCCGGGGCAGAGGTTCTGGCTTGGAGCCGCGAACTGGTGGGTCCGGTCCTGCGAGCGGCGGTGGACCGATTGCCGGCCTCGATGCGGCGAGTCGCCGGTTACCACTTCGGCTGGTGCGACGAGCACGGCGAGTCCGTCGGGCCGGGCGGCGATGGCGGCAAGTCGGTCCGGCCGGCGCTGGTGCTGCTGGCCGCGCAGGCCGTGGGCGGCGACGCCGAGCGAGCGCTGCCGGCGGCGTGCGCGGCGGAGTTGGTGCACAACTTCACCCTGCTGCACGACGATGTGATGGATCGCGACCTGACCCGCCGGCACCGGCCGACCAGTTGGGCCGTCTTCGGCTCCAGCACGGCGATCCTCGCCGGCGACGCGCTGCTGACGCTGGCCTTCGACGTGCTCGCCGAGGCGGGGCGGCCGGCCACCGGGACCGGGATGCGCACGCTGTCCACGGTCCTCTACGAGCTGGTCGACGGGCAGAGCGCGGACCTCTCGTTCGAGGCGCGGGAGGATGTCGAGCTGCCCGAGTGCATGCGGATGGCGGTCGGCAAGACCGGATCGCTCTTGGGTGGCGCGTGCAGCCTGGGCGCGATCTTCGGCGGCGGCAGCTCCGAACAGGTCGACCGGCTGCGCGGATACGGCCGCAACGTCGGGCTGGCGTTCCAGTTCGTCGACGACCTGCTGGGCATCTGGGGCGACCCCGGCCGGACCGGCAAGGCGGTGTACTCGGACCTGGCCAACCGCAAGAAGACCCTGCCGGTGGTGGCCACGCTGACCTCCGGCACCCCGATCGGGCAGGAGCTGGCCGACCTCTACCAGCGCGAGGAACGGCTGTCCGACGCCGAGCTGGCGCGCGCCGCGGAGCTGATCGAGTCGGCGGGCGGTCGCGTGTGGACGGAGCAGCAGGCGGACGAGCACCTGGCGCGCGCGTTGGCGTGCCTGGAGGAGGTCGGGCTGGACACGCGAGCCACCGCCGAGCTGGGCGAGCTGGCCCGGCTGGCCGTGCATCGGGACCACTGAACGATCACTGAGACGTCATCGGCGACGGAAGGAAGTAGATGCAGAAGGCGATCGAGCAGGCGGACCGGATCGTCGGCGAGCTGGGTGAGCGGCCGGTGGCGGCGATGGCGTACTCGACCTCGTGGGCCGCGCGGTTGACGAACGACGACGGCGAACCGGTTTTCCCGCAGGCCCGCGAGTGGTTGAGAAGCCGGCAGCACGCCGACGGCTCGTGGGGCGGCTCGGTGCCCAACGCGTACGACCGGCTGGTGTCCACTGTGGCCGCCGTGCTGGCGCTGTGCGAGGTGCGCGGCGGCGACGGGGCCGACTGGGCCACCACCGCGGTGCGCGCCGGCGTGGACTACCTGCGCGACCACGCGTCGGACTGGCGGGGCGCGGTCGGGGAGCCGATCGGCTTCGAGGTGGTCGCGCCCCACCTGGTGGAGCAGGCGCGCTCGGCGGACCTGCTGGCGATCGACTCGCTCACGGAACTGGTGCGGCTGCGCGACGACAAGCTGTCCCGCGTGCCACCCGGCGCGCTGTCCGCGCAGCCGACCGGACTGCTGTACTCGCTGGAGGCGCTGGGCGACCTCGTCCCGCTGCCCGAGATGGCCAAGTTCTCCGCGACGAACGGGTCGATGGCCAACAACCCCGCCGCGACCGGCGCGCTGTGGGCGTCGACGAAGGACCCGGCGGCGCTGGACTACCTGCACGAGGCGGCCCGCTCGGCCGGCGGCGGCGGGATGCCGGAGATCTACCCGATCAACGTGTTCGAGCCGTCCTGGGTGATCTACCTGCTCGGCCGCGCCGGGCTGGTCCCGCCGAGCGCCAAGGAGCACGTCGAGCGCCTCGCGACGCTGGCCGGCGACACGAGCGAGCCGCTGGGAGTCAGCGCGGAGTTCCCGGTGCCGGACTCCGACGACACCGCCATGGTCGCCAACGTGTCGCACGCCTTCGGTTACGAGTCCACCTCGCTGCTGGAGTCCCTGCTGTCCTTCGAGGCCGACGACCACTTCGTCGGCTTCGCCCACGAGCGGGGTGCACCGGTCAGCGCCAACGCGCGGGTGCTGGAGGCGTTCGCCCAGCAGCCGGACCGGTTCGCGGCGCAGATCGCCAAGGCCACGACGTTCCTTGTGGACAGTCGCGAGGAGTCGGCCTGGTGGTACGACAAGTGGCACCTGTCGCCGTACTACGCGACCGCGCAGGCGGTCTTCGGGCTCGCCGGCACCGCGGCCGCCGACACGCTGGCCGGCACCTGGCGGTGGCTGCTGGAGGGCCAGCTCGCGGACGGCTCCTGGGGCGTCGCCGGCGGGTCGGCCGAGGAGACCGCGTACGCCGTGCTCAGCCTGGACGCGCTCGCGCCGGCCCACGGTCCGCTGCCCGCGGACGTTCGCCGGCGCGCGCACGCCTACCTGCGCGAGCACCTCGACACCACCGACCACGTCGAGCTGTGGATCGGCAAGGGCCTCTACACGCCGCCCACGGTCGTCCGCGCCGCGGTCCTCGCCGCCTGCGTCGTCAGCCGGGAGGCCGGCGAATGACCGACCAGCTCTACGCGCCGGCCGGGCAGTGCGTGCCCATCGTGACGCTGACCTCGAAGGTCCTCGCCGAGCTGCGCGGCTGGGCGGCCGAGGAGCTGCCCGGCAGCGAGGACCAGCTGCCGCTGCTCGGGGCGGCCTTCTGCGAGGCGATCGTCGGTCCCTGGGCCACCGCGGAGCAGCTGCGGCTGCCGGCGCGCATGGTCATCTGGACCTACGCCTTCGACGACTACATCGAGCGCGAGGTCACCGAGCTCGCCGACCTCGACGCGTTCCTCGACCGCTGCCGGGCCGTGGTCCACACCGGGCGGCGCGACGACGGCGACCCGTTGCTGGCCAGCCTGTCCGGCTGGCAACAGGCACTGTCCGAGCTGCCCGGCTATCCGGCACTCGCGTCGCTGTGGGAGGAGAAGGTCGACCGCGTACTGCGCGGCCACCGCTACGACTGGGTGGTCGGCGCGGAGCGGGAGCGGGGCAACCCGCCCGACGCGGGCGTCGAGGAGTACCTCGACCACGCCGACAGCATCACGCTGTGGATGGTGCACCTGCCGCGGTGGATCGCCTACGGCGGCGACGAGGTCCCCAAGCGGCTGGACGTGCTCGCGCCGGCGCTGGACGACTCGTCGGTGGCGGTCCGCCTGGCCAACGACCTGGCCACGATCGAGCGGGAGCGGTCCGAGCCCGGTCAGAACAACGTGTTGATGTACGGCGTCTCCGAGGACTGGGTGCGCACCGAGCTCGCCAACCGGATCGCGGCCGTCGAGCAGCGCCTGGCCCCGCTGGTAGCCGAGAACTTCCTGCCCGCCGTCGGGCTCATCCGCCTCACCGAGTGGTCGGTGGGCATCTACGTGGGCAACGACATGCGCGACGTGACGGGCACCTTCCAAGCCGACGGAGGAAGTGGAGCATGAGCCCGACACCGTCCGACCTCGACGCCCCCGTCCGGGAGTTCAACCACCACAGCGATCCCGCGGTTCGCGTGGACCCGTTCACCGCGTTCGACCGGTTCCGCGACGAGCGGGTGTTCTGGACCCCGGAGCTGGACGGCTTCTGGGTGCTCACCCGCCACGCCGACATCCGCGCGGTGCTGCGCGACACGGACGCGTTCTCCAGCCGGCACACCTCGATCCCGCCGGCCGGCTGGCCGCGCCCGCTGATGCCGGTGGAGCTGGACCCGCCGGACCACGGCGCCTACCGGGTGCTGCTGGCCCGCTGCCTGAACGGGCGCGCGGGCGCGGCGCTTGCGAAGGCGGTCGAGGACGCGTGCGCCCGGCTGGTCGCGGGCCTCGCCCCGGCCGGTCGCTGCGACCTCGTGCTGGACTTCGCCCGCCCGCTGCAGAACGCCTTGTTCGCCGCGCTGTTCGACGTGCCGGAGGAGGAGACGCAGGCCTGCGCGCGGTGGGCCGCCGACCTGCTCCAGGACGCCCGGCCCGCCGACCGGGCCGGCGCGGTCAAGGAGTTCATGTCCTATGTGGAGCGAGCGATCTCCGAGTATTTGGACGGCACCCGGCGCGGCGAGGGCAGCGGTCTGCTGGAGTTCCTCTCCCGGGCCGAGGTGGACGGCCGGCCGCTTAGCCGCCAGGAGTCGCTGGACCTCGCGTTCCTGATGGGCATGGCCAGCCTGGACACGTTGACCAACTCCGTCAGCTTCAGTTTCCGTTACCTGGCAGCGCATCCCGAGCACCAGCAGCGGCTCGCCGCCGAGCCCGGGATCGCGGCCGGTGCCGCCGAGGAGCTGCTGCGCCTGCACTCGGTCGTCAGCATCGCCCGCACGGCCAAGCGCGACACCGAGGTCGCCGGGGTCCGGATGCGGGCGGGCGAGCGGGTTCTACTGTCCTTGGCGCTCGCCGGCCGGGACCCGAACCACTACGCGGACCCGGCGGCGGCGGACTTCGACCGCGCGAACGCGGCCAGCCACGTCGCCTTCGGCTTCGGCGCGCACCGCTGCCTCGGCGCCCGCATCGCCACCCAGGGGCTGACCGCTGCGCTGCGCGAGTGGCACGCCGCCATCCGCGACTACTCGGTGCCGCCGGGCACCGAGCTCGTCACGGACGGCGGCGCGGTGTGCTCGCTGGAGAACCTGCCGCTCACCTGGCAGGTCTGAGCAGGGCAGGTCCGATCAGGCGCCGCCGAGGATGAAGTCGGCGGCGCGCCAGCCGAGCGCCATGACCGGTCCGTTGAGGTTGCCGGAGATCATGGTCGGCAGCACGGAGGCGTCCACGACGCGCAGGTTCCGTACCCCGCGGACCCGCAGCTGCGAGTCGACCACGTCGTCGTCGTTCGGGCCCATCGCGCAGGTTCCGACGGCATGGAAGCCGCACAGGCCGTTGGTCAGGCCGGCGTCGAGGATCTCCTGGTCGGTCTGCACCGCGGGCCCGGGTGCGGTCTCGTGCTCGATCCGCTTGGCCAGCGGCCCGGTGGCGAACAGCCGGCGCATGCCGCGGAAGATGTCCACCGCCGTGCCGCGGTCGTGCTCGGTGCCGAAGAAGTTGGCGTCGATGTCCAGCATGCCGTCGGGGTCCGTGGAGGTGATGCGCACGCCGCCGACGCTGTCCGGCCGCAGGATGTAGCCGATGCACCATATGCCTGGCTCCCGCTCCACCTGCATGGGCTGGCCGGGCTCGGCCGGCGCCATCGAGAACGGCGCGATCTGGATCTGGGTGTCGGGACGGTCCAGCTCCGGGCGGGACTTGAAGAACCCGACGAGGTCGAACGACGGCGCGGCCAGCGGCCCGCCGCCGGTCGCCTGGTACTCGGCCGCCGCGGCCGCCTGGCCCTCCTCGGTGGCGAGGATCTTGTTGTACCCGATGTCCTCCGCGAGCCGGAACTGCAGCGAGAACACGCGGTGCTCGAGCATCCGGCCGCCGACGTTCGGGCTGTCCACCAGGACGTCGACGCCCGCGGCGCGCAGCACCTCGGCGGGACCGATGCCGGAGAGCTGCATGAGCTTGGGCGTGGCGAGCGCGCCGGTCGCGAGGATCACCTCGCGGGTGGCCTGAGCCTCGATGGCCTGCCCGTCCTGCCGGCCCCGCACGCCGACCGCCCGGCCGCCGTCGACGAGGATCCGGTCGACGGTCGTCTGTACGGCGACGGTCAGGTTGGGCCGGTCCAGCACCGGGTGGAGGAACGCGCCGGCGGCGCTGACCCGCTGACCGTCGCGGATCGTCGCCATCGCGTAGCCGATGCGCTCCTCGTCGGACTCGTTGAGGTCGCGCATCCGCCGCCAGCCGAGCTCGGTGCCCGCGGTCAGCACGTCCTCGAGCAGCGGGTCACCGCCCTCGGGGGTCGAGACGTGCACCGGGCCGCCCGCGCCGCGCACCTCGGAGGCGCCGAGGGAGTTGTCCTCGATGGTCTTGAAGACCGGCAACATGTCGTCCCAGCCCCAGCCGGGGTTGCCGAGGGCTTCGAGCGCGTCGTAGTCGGCGCGCTGGCCGCGGTTGTACACCAGGCCGTTGACCGCACTGGAACCACCGAGCACCTTGCCCCGCACCCAGTAGTCGGGTTGCTGCGCGGGTCCGAACGGGCGGGTGGGGTAGAACCACGCGGTGTCCGGGTCGCCCAACAGCTGGCCGAATCCCCGGGGCATGGCGATGAGCGGGTTGGTGTCCTGGTCACCTGCCTCGACCAACAGCACGCTGACAGCGGGATCCGCGGAGAGGCGGTTGGCGAGTACACAACCCGCCGATCCTGCGCCGACGATGACGTAGTCGAACTGTGTCACGGAAACTCCCGTCCTTGCTGACTCGTCCCTGGTTGAACGATCCGACCGAAGTGGGCACCTGACGCCGCGATCGAGATCCGGAGAAGCTCAGCACGGCACAGTAGTACTCCCGGTCCGGTCCCGGAAGGAGAATGTGCGGACCACCGATCGGCACTTGTTCGTCCAGTTCGGAGCCGTTATGCGGACGAATTGGGTAATAGTGGATAGTTGAAATAACAAACTTCCGCCTCCGGTCGCGGTTAACCGGCATGTTGACCGAAAGTAGGGTTCACAGCGAGGCGTTGACCCACTAGGGTGGCGCGCCCGCCAGGCGTGCTGATCGTCCACTGTGGACGTTCTCGTGGTCTGGAACGGTGCCCGAACAGGGAAAACGGACGCGCACCGTCCTCTTGCGCCCGCGGCGGCCCGATCGCGGGCTACCAGCCGGTAGTCGCGGATGACACGGTTGGTATGTTCAGGCGCGACGTGTTAACCCACTAGGGTGCCTCGGAGATTGCCGCCGGGCCCTGGGCCGGCGAGCCGATCCAACGCGCTGACAATAAGGGAGTCGGGGTTTCTCGTGAGGCTTGCCAGAAGTGGCAGGAGGCGCCGGAGCATCAGGCTGCGGATGCTGGCCATCGTGCTCATCCCCAGCGCGGCGTTGCTGGTCATCGGCGTGGGTGCGTCCGGGTATCTGGTCTACCAGGGATACAACGCCCAGGAATGGGCCACGACGATGCAGGCCACCGTCGCCCCCGGCACCCAGCTGGCCTCGCTCGTCGAGGAGGAACGCCGGCTGAGCCTGCTGCACATGGGCGGCGACAAGAAGGCGGCCGCGGAGCTCGCGAAGCAGCGCACGGAGCTCGACACCTTGCTGGGCGGCCTGCAGACTCTGAACGAAGACCTCATCAAGCTCAACCCGGACGCCATCGGCGAGACCATCGCCGCGTCCCAGCAGGTGTTCGGCCAGCTCCCGCAGATCCGTCAGGGCGTCGACTCCGGCCAGGCCAGCTCGAGGGACGTGTACGACTTCTACAACCAGGCCGTCGACATCGTGAAGCAGGGCCTGCAAGGTATCGCGAAGACCGCGCCCGACTCGGTCACGGCGGTCGAGGAGTCGACGGCCACGACGCTGTACGACGTCGCCGACGCGATGTCGCGCGGACACGCGCTGGCGGCCGGCGGCGTCACCAACGGCGGGCTGACGGTCGAGGAGTTCGAGGAGTTCACCCGCCAGGTCGGCCGGTACCACACCGAGCTCGAGGCGGCGGTGCCGATCCTGACCCCGGCGCTGCAGGAGCGCTACTCCGACCTCATCGGCACCAAGGCGTGGAAGACCCTGGGCGACGTGGAGAAGGCCCTGCTGCTGCGCGGGCCGCGACCGTCCCCGGATGAGCGGGACGACCGGAACCTGCCCGTCAGCATCGCCGAGTGGCAGGCCGCGTCGGCGGAGGTCAACGGCGAGCTGCTGGACATCTACTCCGAGCACCACCGCTACGCCGAGGGTTTCGCCGCCCAGACCGGCCGCGAGACGTTCCGCAACTCGCTGATCGGTGGCGGCGCGATCCTGCTGTTCACGCTGGCGGCCGCCTTCGTCGCGGCCCGACTGTCCAACCGGGTGGTCAAGCGCATGAAGCGGCTGCGCGCCGAGACGCTGGAGCTGGCCGACGTCCGCCTGCCGCGCATGGTGAACCGGCTGCGCGGCGGCGAGCAGATCGACGTCGCCCGCGACGTGCCGGCGTTGGACTACGGCACGGACGAGCTGGGCCAGGTCGCCGAGGCGTTCAACAAGGCCCAGCGCACCGCGGTCGCCGCGGCCGCGCAGGAGGCCGAGATCCAGAACGGCGTCAAGGCGGTGTTCCTGAACATCGCGCACCGCAGCCAGGTCGTCGTGCGCCGCCAGCTAGAGGTGTTGGACAAGGCCGAGAGCGAGCAGGAGGACCCGGAGCACCTGGAGTCGCTGTTCCAGCTCGACCACCTGGCCACCCGCGCCCGGCGCAACGCGGAGAACCTGATCATTCTCGGCGGCGAGCGGCCGGGCCGGCAGTGGCGCAACCCGGTGCCACTGCTGGAGATCGTGCGCAGCGCCATCGGCGAGACCGAGCACTACCGGCGCGTGCACACGACCCGGTTGCCCGAGCTGTTGGTCTCCGGGACCGTGGTCGGCGACCTCATCCACCTGCTGGCCGAGCTCGTGGACAACGCGACGGCGTTCTCCCCGCCGGACTCGCGGGTGGAGGTGCGCGGCAACTCGGTCGGCAAGGGCGTGGTGATCGAGGTCGAGGACCAGGGCCTGGGCATCCCGCGCGACGAGCGCGAGGAGCTCAACGCCTTCCTCGCGGACCCGCCGGACTTCGGCGTGATGTCGCTGTCCGAGGAGGCCCGGCTCGGCCTGTTCGTGGTGTCCCAGCTGGCCGCGCGGCACGGCATCACCGTCACGCTGGTGGACTCCGCGTACGGCGGCATCAGGGCGATCGTGCTGGTGCGGTCCGCGCTCATCGCGTCGATGCCCGGTGAGGGCGTGCCGCCGAACGGGCTGGCCTCGGAGTCGAGGCCGAACCTGCCCAGGCCGCGTCGGGAGCGGCTGAACCAGGAGGACCCGTCGACGACGACCGGGCCGGTGCACACCCAGAACCGGCGCGGCTGGCCGGACGACTTCGCCGAGCCGACGGTCCGCTGGCCGTCCGAGGAGCCACTGTCCTCACAGGAGCCATGGGCGACGCAGGGATCGTGGGCGTTCCCGGAGTCGTGGTCCACACAGGAGTCATGGCCGGCACAGGCGATCGGGAACGACATGCCGCCGCAGGAACCGGTGAGCCGCGAGCGGGCCACGCCGTCGAGAGGCAACGGCAGCGACGGCTCGAACCGCGGCGGCCAGCAGGCCGACGACCGGCGGCCGC
>NZ_JBOHGA010000058.1:0-31951 GCF_050699915.1 Actinophytocola sp. | reverse complement strand
CCGCGGACCCGCGCGCCCGTGCCGACATCGGCCGGGCCGCGGCCCGGCTCGAGATGTTCGTCGGCGGGCCGGTGCGGGTCGCGTACGCCACGGCTCGGCCGCGGATCGAGGACGTGGCGGCCGGGTGCGCGGTGGCGTCGTGGTTCCTCGCACCCGGGCTGTTCCACCGCCTCGCCGCGGCGAGCGGAGCCGCCGTCGTGGCCGAGCCACTCGGCGCGCACCCCCGGGTGGCGGATCTCATCGTGCGGCGGTACCGAACGGGAATCACCCGGGTTGAACGCCACTTCTGATCCCAGCCACGTCGACCGCGCGTGCCGGGCGTTGAGCGCCAGCTGACCGGCTGGCCGGATCCGGGTTCCTCGACTGCGAGTGGTGGCTCAACCGGCGTCAGGGACCGTGTCCAGCAGTTCGGCGGCGAGGTCGGCGGCCGGGGCGGCGAGCGTGGACTCGATGGCATGGAACATCTTCTGGGCCGGGATCGCCGGCCAGTCCTCGGGGAGGTGGCGTACCGGCAGTCGCGGATCCTTGCGGATGACTCGCAGCCACTCGGTCACGATCGACAGGTGGGAGGCGAGCGGATCGTCCTGGAAGGGCGGCGCGTAGCTCCAACGGTCCAGAAAGGACCTGTAGCCGGCTGCGATCTGGTCGAGGTCGTAGGCGTCCTCGACGAGCTGGTTCACGTCGGTCAGCTCGTCGAGCTGGACCCGGAACACCCGGACGTGTGCCGCCAAGCCAAGCGACGCCACGATGTCCTCGACCTGGACGTGGCCCGGCGCGATCCACAGGCCGCCCTGCAGCGGGCCGAACCCGGCCCATGTCAGCTTCGAGCGCAGGTCGTGCCGCTGCCGCTGCCACGCTTCCGGCAGGGAGAAGCCGAGCAGCGTCCAGGTGCCGTCCCAGCAGTCGTTGACCGCGCCGGTCGACCAGATCCGGACGTGGCCGTCGCGCAGGATCTCGGTCGTGCGCGGAGTCAGGCCGAAGTACATCCGGCGGCCGTCTCGCTGCCGGCGCAGCAGGCCCCGGTTGACCATGCGGGTGAGTGTCGAGCGTGTCGCGTGCTCGGAGACGCCGAGCCGGGCGAGCACCTCGATGACGCTGCCGGAGAACACGCAGCGCTCACGGTCGAACAGGTAGTCGCCGAGGAAGGTGAGCATCAGCGACTGGGGCCGGGCGTCGTTCACGCTGTCGATGTTAGGCACATTCTTGACGGCTGCAAAACAGGCGCCTAACTTTGGATCCTGCCTCGCATCGCGCTCCTGGTACAAGGAGGTACCCGTGCGTCGACTCCTCCCGCTACTCGCCAGCCTCGCCCTCCTTGCGGCCGGATGCGGTGATGACGCCGGCGACAAAGCCGGCGGCACGATCAAGGTCGGCCAGATCGTCTCGCTCACCGGCAACTACTCGCCCCTCGGCAGCGAGAACCAGAAGTCCGTCAAGCTCGCCGTCGACCAGGTCAACCGGGAGGGCGGAGTGCTCGACCGGCGGATCGAACTCGTGGTCAAGGACGACAGGAGCCAGCCCGAGCAGTCGGTGCTGGCGTTCAACGACCTGCGCGGCGAGGAGGTCGCCGCGGTGATCGGCTCGCCGTTCTCCAACTCCGCGCTGGCCACGATCCCCCTGGTCGACCGGGAGGAGATCCCGTACATGTCGCTGACCCCGGCTGACGAGCAGGTGGATCCGGTGCACCCGTACGTGTTCGTCGTCCCGGCCACCTCGGCCACCTACGCCGAGCGGATCCTGCAGTACCTCCAGGCGTCCAGAGTGTCGACTGTGGCCGTCGCGCACGACACCCGCAGCGCCTACGCGGTGGCGGGCTTCGAGGGCATGGAGGCGAAGGCCGACGAGTATGGCATCGAGCTGGTGGCGACCGAGGAGTTCACCACCGACGCCACCGAGTTCGGCGCCGTCTTCGGCCACGTGCGGTCCTCGGGCGCGCAGGGGCTGGTGGTGTGGGCGACCGGCCCGCCCGCGGTCGCCCTCACCAAGCAGTACGCCAGCGCCGGCCTGGACATCCCGCTGGTGCTCACCGGGGCGCAGGCCAGCAAGCTGTTCCTGGACCCGGTCGGTGCCGCGGCCGAGGGCACGATCGTGGCCAGCTCCATCGGAGTCGTCGGCCCACACCTGCCCGACGGCGACCAGAAGGCCGCGGTCGACGAGCTGACCGCGTCGTTCACCGACGAGTACGGCTATCCGCCGCCGCAGTTCGCCCAGGACGGGTACAGCGCGGTCAAGCTGCTCGTCGCGGCGATCGAGCAGGCGGGCAGCACCGAGCCGGCGGACGTCCAGGCCGCGCTGCAGGACCTGACGCTGGTCACCCCGAACGGGAAGTACACCTACGGCGCCGACGACCACGCCGGCCTCGGCCCGGAGTTCATCTCGATCAACACGGTGACGAAGGGGCAGTTCGTGCCGACCGAGTGGGCAAGCGAGCAGCTGGCCGGACTGGGCTCGTGACACTGCTCCACGGGGACGGGCTGCGGCGCTCGTTCGACGGGGTGCTCGCCGTGCGCGACGTCGACCTCGAGGTCGCGCACGGCGAGCTGCGGGCGGTGATCGGCCCCAACGGCGCCGGAAAGTCCACGCTGTTCAACCTCATCGGCGGGCAGCTGCGGGCCGACGCGGGCACGGTCACCTACGACGGTCAGCGAATCGACCGGTGGCCGCCGCACCGCCGGGCCATGGGCGGGATCGCGGTGGTGTTCCAGGGCGCGCGCGTCTTCCGCGGCATGACAGTGCTGGAGAACGTCATGGTCGGCGCGCACGGGACGACCCGGTCGGGGTTCCTCGCGGCGGTGTCCCGTCTCCCGCGGCACCGCCGTGAGGAACGGGAGATCCTTGCCACGGCACGGGAATGTCTCGACCGGACCGGATTGGCGGAGTGGGCGGACCGGCCGGCGGACACGCTGCCACTCGGCCAGCAGCGCGGACTGCAGCTGGCCAGGGCGCTGTGCGGCCGGCCGCGCCTGCTGTTGCTCGACGAGCCGGCGTCGGGCCTGCGGGCGGGCGAGCGGGCGGCGCTCGCCTCGCTCATCGAGAGCCTGCGGGCCGGCGGGCTGACCATGCTGCTCGTCGAGCACGACGTGGCGTTCGTGACCCGGCTGGCCGACCGGGTCACCGTGCTCGACCTCGGCCAGGTGATCGCCGAGGGCACGCCGGCCGAGATCCGGACCGACGAGCGGGTGGTCGCCGCGTACCTGGGTGACGAGGTTTCGGCGTGACGGTCATCGAGGTGTCGGAGCTGACCGTCCGCTACGGCGCCGCGGTCGCGGTCGACGGCGTCAGCCTGACCGTCGAGCCCGGGGAGCTCGTCGCGCTGATCGGGCCGAACGGCGCCGGGAAGTCCACCGTGGTGAACACGCTGTCCGGGCTCGTCGCGCCGGCGTCGGGTTCGGTCGCCGTGCGGGGACGGCTCGCACACGTACCGGAGGGTCGGCAGGTGTTCGGCGAGCTGACCGTCGAGGACAACCTGCGCCTCGGCGGGTGGCGGTACAAGGAGCGGGACACCGCGCCGATATTCGCCGTGCTCCCGAAGCTGGTGGAGCTGCGGCACCGGCGGGCCGGGCTGCTCTCCGGTGGGGAACAGCAGATGGTCGCGGTCGGCCGGGCGCTGATGAGCAGGCCGGACGTGCTGGTGGTCGACGAGCTGTCGCTTGGCCTCGCGCCGCTCGTGGTAGCCGACCTGGTGGCGCACCTGAAGGAGCTCAACACCACGGGTGGGCTGGCGGTGCTGCTGATCGAGCAGAACGCCCGCCTGGCGCTGGACCTGTGCTCGCGGGCCTACGTCCTGGAGGCCGGCCGGATCGTCGCCGAGGGCCCGTCCGCCGAGCTGGCGGCGAGTGACCGGGTGTCGGGTGCCTACCTTGGCGGGGTGGTCGCCGATGGGTGAGCTGGTGGGGTACCTGATCACCGGGTTGGGGACCGGGTGTGGGTTCGCGTTGGTGGGCAGCGGGCTGGTGGCGATCTACCGGGTCACCCGGGTGGTGAACTTCGCGCAGGGGGCGTTCGCGGTGATTGGCGCGATGTGTGCGTCGACACTGCTTGCCGTTGTGCCGCACGGGATCGGGGAGCTGTTGGCGATCGCGGTCGCGGCTCTGGTCGGGTTGCTGGTCGGGCTGGTGGCGATCGGGCGGCCGGGGACGTCGCCGCAGTCGGCGCTGATCGTCACGTTGGGGCTGGCGGTCTTCGCCTACGCGGTCGAGGTGCTGGTCTGGGATGACCAACCGCGCTCGTTCGCCGGGCTGCCGGGCGCGGTGTCGGTTTTCGACACCCGGGTGCAGACCCACTACCTGCTGATCATCGGCGTCACCGTGCCGGTGTTCGTTGGCATGGCGGCGTTCTTCACGCGCACGGACGTCGGCAAGGCGCTCACCGCGTGTGCGTCGAACCCGTACGCCGCCCGAGTGGTCGGCATCGACGTTCGGCGGATGGGGCTGCTGGCGTTCGCGATCGGCGGCGCGCTCGGCGGGCTGGCCGGAGTGTTGGTGACGCCGGTCCAGCAGATCACCTTCGACGCCGACGTCACGCTGATCGTGAACGGCTTCGCGGCGGCCATCCTCGGCGGGCTGACCCGGCCCGCGGTCGCACTCGCCGGCGGGCTGCTGCTCGGCGTCACGCAGGCGTTGGTGGCGGGGTACGGGAACGCGGCGCACCAGACCGAGGTCGCGCTCGGGCTGATGCTGGCGGTGATGATCTGGCGCGCCGCCCGCCGGCCCGCGGCCCTGGAGGAACCGGCATGAGGTCCGTACTCAAGGCCCTCACCGGCCGCGATGATCCGGCCGGCCGCACCGCACCCGGCCGCGTGAGGCTGGTGCTGCTTCTCGCCGTCGCGGCTGTCACCCTCGCCCTGCCCTCCTTCGCGGACAGGCAGGCGCTCGCGATCTACATCCTGGCCGGCCTTGCCGCCATGGTCACCGTCGGGCTGTCGCTGCTCATGGGGTACGCCGGTCAGATCTCGCTCGGCCAGGCATCGTTCTACGCGATCGGTGCCTACACCGCGGGGCTGCTCACGGTGCACGGCGCTCCCCCGCTGCTGGGCCTGCTGGCCGCACCGATGCTGGCCGCCACGTTCGCCGCGGTCGTCGGCATCGGGCTGTTGCGGCTGCGAGGGCACTACCTCGCGTTCGCCACGCTGGCCCTGCAGCTGATCTTGCTGTCCGTGCTGGCCCAGTCGGAGTGGGCGGGCGGCGCGATCGGCCTGCAGGGCATTCCGAGACTCTCGGTCGGCGAGGTCGAGCTCGACGAGGACGTCCACTACGCCTACCTCGTCTGGTCCGGGCTCGCCGTCACCCTGCTGGTGGCGTACAACCTCGTGCACTCGCGGGCCGGGCGCGGCCTGCGTGCGCTGGCGACCAGCGAGGTCGCGGCGGCCGCCAGCGGGGTGCCGGTCGGCCGGTACCGGCTGGCGGTGTTCGCGATGTCGGCCGCGTTCGCCGGACTCGCCGGCGGGATCTACGCGTTCTACCTCGGCTACCTCGGACCCGGCTCGTTCCCGGTGCTGCTGTCGATCGAGTACGTGGTGATGGCCGTGATCGGCGGGCTCGGCACGGTGACCGGCGGGGTCGTCGGCGCGGTGGCGATCGTGATGCTCGTCCAACTGCTCAACGACATCGGCACCCAACCGGGCATGCCGAGCTTCGCGCCCAGCGTGCTCTCCTACGCGGTCTACGGGCTGCTGCTGGTGATCGTCGTGCTGTACCTGCCGCGGGGTCTCGTACCCGCGCTGCGAAGGGAGCGATCGTGAAGGTTCTCCTCGCGGCCACGCTCGTGGCCGGACTGCTGTCCCCGACCGCCACCACCGAACCGTGCCATGTGGAGGGAACGCTGCCGAGCGGGGCGACCTACCTGATGGACGTGCCGGCCGACTGGAACCGGACCGTCCTGCTGTACAGCCACGGCTACACCCCGGACGGCGCACCCAACCCGGCACAGAACGCGCCGGGCGGCGCGACCCGGGACGTCCTGCTCGACCAGGGCTACGCGCTGATCGGCTCGTCCTACGCCGAGACCGGCTGGGTCCTGGAGCGGGCCTTGCCCGACCAGGTGTCCACCTTGAACGAGTTCGTCCAGCGGTTCGGCCGGCCGGAGCAGGCGATCGCCTGGGGCACCTCACTCGGCGGGATGATCACCACGGGTCTGGCCGAGCGGTACGGCCGCCGGTTCGCCGGGGCGCTCGCCATGTGCGGGCTCGAGCACGGCGGCGTGGCCAACTGGAACAACACGCTCGACCCGGTGTTCGCCGTTCGCACGCTGCTCGCCCCCGGCTCGACCGCGCCGTTGGTGGACCTGCCGGACCAGGCCACCGCGCTCGCCACGGCCGCGGAGCTGACCGCCGCGCTCGACGCGGCCCAGGCCACCCCCACCGGCCGGGCCAGGACCGCGCTGGCCGCGGCACTGCACAACATCCCGGCCTGGACCGACGCCACCGCCCCCGAGCCGCCACCCGGTGACCACGAGGCGGCACAACGCAACCAGTACGCCGCGCTGCGCGGCACCGTCTACGTCGGACTGTCCTGGCGGCAGGAGGCCGAGGCCTGGGCCGGTGGCAACATGTCCTGGAACACGGGCGTCGACTACGGCCGGATGCTCGCCCGCTCGTCGATCCGAAACGAGGTCGAGGCGCTCTACGCCCGCGCCGGCCTGTCGCTGGCGAAGGACCTGGCCGCACTGGCCCACGCGCCCCGCATCTCCGCCGACCCGCACGCGGTCCGCTACCTGGCCCGCAACCTGTCCTTCACCGGCCGGCTGCCGATCCCCCTGCTCACCATCCACACGACCGGTGACGCGCTGGTGCCGGTGCAGGTCGAGCGCGCCTACGCCGACGCCGTGCACGAGTCCGGCCGCGACCGGTTGCTGCGCCAGGCGTTCGTGCACCGCGGCGGACACTGCTCGTTCACCACCGGCGAGATGCTCGCCGGCCTGCGGGCCCTGGAACAGCGCATCGACAGCCGACACTGGCCGAGCACCGGACCGTACGCGCTGAACCAGTCCGCCGAGCAGCTCGATCCGGCCGCCGACCACGCCTACCTGACCTACCGGCCGGCGCCCTACCCACGGCCGTTCGACCTGGCCCACTGAGAGGAAGCATCGTGGATCTCACCGCACGGGTGGCCGTCGTGACCGGCGCCGGCCGCGGCCTCGGGCTCGCCTACGCCTCCGCGCTCGCCGCGGCAGGCGCCAACGTGGTCGTCAACGACGCCGACTCCGACGCCGCGGCGGGCGTCGTGTCGCGGATCGTCGGCGCGGGCGGGAAGGCCGTGGCCGAGCCGGGCGCAGTCGGCCCGACCGAGGTCGCCGAGCGGCTGGTCGAGCGCGCGGTCGAGGAGTACGGCCGGATCGACGTGCTGGTCACCAACGCCGGCGTGCTCCGCGACCGGATGCTGTGGAAGATGTCCGACGAGGAGTTCGACACGGTCCTCGACGTGCACCTGCGCGGCACGTTCACCTGCGTGCGCGCCGCCGTGCGGCGGATGCGGAAGCAGGGCTGGGAAAACGGCGCCGGCGGCCGGATCGTCGTGGTCGGCTCGCCGGCCGGGCAGCGCGGCAACATCGGCCAGACCAACTACTCGGCCGCGAAGGCCGGCATCGTCGGGATGGTGCGGACCTGGTCGATGGAGTGCGCCAGAGCCGGGATCACGGTGAACGCGATCGTCCCGGTCGCCGCCACCGCGATGACCGCGACGATGCCGGCGTTCGCCCCCTTCATCGAGGCGTGGCAGAACGACGGCGTCCCGCTGCCGGCGTGGCTGCGGGCCGGGGAGGGCTTCGGCACGCCGGAGGACGCGGCCGGCCTGGTGGTGTTCCTGGCCTCCGCCGAAGCGGAGACGGTGACCGGCCAGGTGATCGGGATCGGCGGGGACAAGCTGTCGCTGTGGACCCACCCGGAGGAGGTCACGGTGTCCTACCGGCACGGCGGCTGGACCGCGGACGCGATCGCCGAGACCTGGGCCTCGACCGTGGGCCGCAACCCGCAACAGGTCGGCATCCCGGCACCGGCGGTACCCTCATGAACGATGGCGTGAACACCGACGACCTGGTCGCCATCGACACCCACGTGCATGTCGAGGTGTCCGCCGCCGGCCACCCATCGCTGCCCGACCACCTGATGAGCGGGTCGGCGCAGTACTTCAAGGTAGCCGGCGCCCGCACGATGGCAGTGCCGGAACTCGCCGCCTACTACCGGGAACGGCGGATGGCCGCGGTCGTGTTCACCGTCGACGCGGAGACCGCGACCGGACACCCGCCGGTGTCCAGCGAGGAGATCGCCGAGGCGTGCGCCGAGTTTCCCGACACGCTGATCCCGTTCGCCAGTGTCGACCCGTGGCGCGGCCGGGCCGCTGTCCGGCAGGCGCGCCTGCTGATCGAGCGATACGGCGTGCACGGGTTCAAGTTCCACCCGAGCCTGCAGGCCTTCCACCCCAACGACCGCATGGCCTACCCGCTCTACGAGTTGCTGCAGGACGCCGGCATGATCGCGCTGTTCCACAGTGGACAGACTGGTATCGGCGCCGGGGTTCGTGGTGGTGCCGGGATCCGGCTCAAGCACTCGAACCCGCTGTCCGTCGACGACGTCGCGGCCGACTTCCCGGACCTGAGGATCGTGCTCGCGCACCCGTCGTTCCCGTGGCAGGACGAGGCGCTGGCGGTCGCCACGCACAAGCCGCTGGTGCACGTCGACCTGTCCGGCTGGTCCCCGAAGTACTTCCCGCCCCAACTCGTGCGGTACGCCAACACGTTGCTCAAGCACAAGGTGCTGTTCGGTTCGGACTTCCCGGTCATCACACCGGACCGCTGGCTGGCCGACTTCGCCGACCTGGACATCAAGCCGGAGGTCCGGCCGATGATCCTCAAGCACAACGCCGCCCGGCTGCTCGGGCTCGAGACTCACGAGGAGTGACCACGTGCGTCCTGCGCCGCGTCCGGCGATCAACCATCACAGTGGAGGTGACCGGTGACCACCGTCGTCAACGGCTTGGCCGAACTGAAGGCCCTCGCCGGCCGGGAGCTGGAACCCAGCTCCTGGCACGAGATCACCCAGGCGCAGATCGACCTGTTCGCCGACGCCACCGGCGACCACCGATGGATCCACGTCGACCCTTCACGTGCCGCGACAGGCCCGTTCGGCGGCACCATCGCGCACGGCTACCTGACCCTGTCGCTGATCATTCCACTATGGACCGAACTGCTGCGGATCGACGGCATCCGGATGGCGGTGAACTACGGCCTCAACAAGGTCCGCCTCCCCGCCCCCGTCCCGGCCGGGGCGAAGGTCCGCCTCGCGGCCCGGATGACCGCGGTCGACGACCTGGACGAGAACGGCGCGCAGACCACAGTGGACTTCACGATGGAGCTCGAGGGCGCCGAGAAACCCGCAGTCGTCGCACAGGCCGTCTATCGCTACTACTCCTAGTACTAGCCGCTCTGGATCGCCTGCCGGACCTGTCTCGCGATTTCGGCATCTTCGCGAGCGGTGATCACCAGGGTTGTGGTGGCCGCGCCGGTGGCGGTGATGTTCGTGTCCCCGTCGGCGGTTTCGTTCGCCGCCCGGTCCACGCGCACGCCGAGAAAGCCGAGTCCGGCAGCCGCGGCGTCGCGCACGGACGGTTGGTGTTCCCCGACGCCGCCGGTGAAGACGAGCGCGTCGAGGCCGTCCATGGCGGCCGCCATGCCCGCGATCTCGCGGCGCAGTCGGTGGAGGTACACGTCGAGCGCCAGCGAGTGGTCCGGGTCGTGGGATCCGACCAGTTCCCGGACATCTCCGCTGCCGCCGGTCAGGCCGGCAAGGCCGGACCGGTGCTCGAGAGTGTCGCCCAGTTCGTCTACATCCAGTCCGGCGTGGCGAAGCAGCCACAGCAACAGGCCCGGATCGATGGTGCCGGACCGCGTTGCCATCACCAGGCCCGCGAGCGGCGTGAAGCCCATCGTCGTGTCGACCGACCGGCCGGCGGCCGCGGCCGCGAGCGATGCGCCGGCACCGAGGTGGCAGCTCACCACGCGCAGTTCGTCGCGATGGAGCATCGCGGCGGCCCGGCGGGCGATGTAGGCGTGGGACAGGCCGTGGAAGCCGTAGCGGCGCAACCCCCATCGCCGGTTCCAGTCGCGGGGCAGCGCGTAGGTCGCGGCCGCGGCGGGCAGGTCGTGGTGGAAGGCCGTGTCGAAGCACGCCACCACCGGCACGTCGAGAACCTCGGAGACCGCGTCGATGCCGGCCACACCGCGCGGCTGGTGCAGCGGAGCCAGCTCGCTCAGGGCGGCGATCCGGTCCCGGACGTCGCCGTCCAGCACCACGGGCCCGGTGAACTCGGCGCCACCATGGACGATGCGGTGGCCCACCGCGTCCACGTGGTCCAGACCGCCGACGAACTCGGTGAGCTCATCAGTCTGTCCGCCGGCCCAGTCGTCGAGGTCGAGGTGCGCCACGACGTCGTCGTCCGGGTCGAGCAGCCGCACCTTCAGGCTGGACGAGCCGGCGTTGACGACCAGGACGTACATCAGTACGGCCAGGTCCAGTCGCGGACCTCGGGTAGGTCCTCGCCGTGGGTTCGGGTCCACTCGTGGTGCCGGGCGCGCATGTCCTGCATCCGCTGGCGCAGCATCGCGGTCTCCGCGCCGAGGTCGGGCACCCGGTCGAGCACGTCCATGACCAGCTTGAAGCGGTCCATGTCGTTCAGCACGAGCATGTCGAACGGGGTGGTGGTCGTGCCCTCCTCCTTGTAGCCGCGGACGTGGATGTTGTGGTGGTTGGTGCGGCGGTAGGTCAGCCGGTGGATCAGCCAGGGATAGCCGTGGTAGGCGAAGATCACCGGCTGGTCCTTGGTGAACACCGCGTCGAACTCGTGGTCGGTCATGCCGTGCGGGTGTTCGGAGTTGGGCTGCAGCCGCATCAGGTCGACGACGTTGACGACCCGCACGCGCAGCCCGGGCAGGTGCTCGCGCAGCAGCGCCACCGCCGCCATCACCTCGAGAGTGGGTGCGTCGCCCGCGCAGGCGAGTACGACGTCGGGCTCACCACTCTGCTCGTTGCCGGCCCAGTCCCAGATTCCCGCGCCGCGCGTGCTGTGCAGGACGGCCTCGTCCATCGGCAGCCAGTCGGGAGTCTCGTTCTTGCCCGCCACGACGACGTTGACGTAGTCGTGGCTGCGCAGGCAGTGGTCGGTGACCGAGAGCAGCGTGTTCGTGTCGGGCGGCAGGTAGACCCTGATCACCTCCGCCTTCTTGTTCACCACGTGGTCGATGAAGCCGGGGTCCTGGTGGGAGAAGCCGTTGTGGTCCTGCCGCCACACATGCGAGGTCAGCAGGTAGTTCAGTGAGGCGATCGGCCGCCGCCACGGCAGCTGTTTGCTGGACTTGAGCCACTTGGCGTGCTGGTTGAACATCGAGTCGACGATGTGGATGAACGCCTCGTAGCACGAGAACAGCCCGTGCCGGCCGGTCAGCAGGTAGCCCTCCAGCCACCCCTGGCACAGGTGCTCGGAGAGCACCTCGAGCACACGACCGTCCGGGGTGAGGTGCTCGTCGACCGGCAGCACCTCGGCCTGCCACTGCTTGCCGGTGGCCTCGTAGACGGCGTCGAGCCGGTTGGACGCGGTCTCGTCCGGCCCGAACATGCGGAAGTTGCGGCGTTCGGCGTTGCCGACGATCACCTCACGCAGGAACCGACCGAGCACCCGGGTCGGCTCCGAAGCCGTCGCTCCGTGGCCGGCCGCGGAGCTGGCGAACTCGCGGAAGTCGGGCATGGCGAGCGGCCGCAGCAGCAGTCCGCCGTTGGCGTGCGGGTTGGCTCCCATCCGCCGATCGCCCCGCGGCACCGCCCTGAGCAGGTCGGGAACCGGTCGCCCGTGGTCGTCGAACAGCTCGTCGGGCCGGTAGGAACGTATCCACTCCTCGAGCAGCGCCAGATGCTCGGGGTTTTCCCGCACGGTCGCGAGCGGCACCTGATGCGCGCGCCAGGTGTCCGCCACCGGCAGACCGTCCACTTCCGACGGACCGGTCCAGCCCTTGGGCGTGCGCAGCACGATCATCGGCCAGCGCGGGCGATCCGTGTTTCCGCCCTCACGCGCGGCGTGCTGGATCTGGCGGATCTCGTCGAACACCTCGTCGAGGGTGGTCGCCATGTCCCGATGCATCCGCGCCGGGTCGGCGCCACTGACGTAGCGAGGGGCATGGCCGTAGCCGCGCAGCAGAGCGTCCAGCTCGTCGTGCGGGATGCGAGCCAGGACGGTCGGGTTGGCGATCTTGTATCCGTTGAGGTGCAGGATCGGGAGGACCGCGCCGTCGTGCACGGGGTCGAGGAACTTGTTCGCGTGCCAGCTCGTGGCCAGCGGCCCGGTCTCCGCCTCGCCGTCTCCCACGACACACGCGACGACGAGGTCCGGGTTGTCGAACGCCGCCCCGTACGCGTGCGCCAGCGAGTAGCCGAGCTCACCGCCCTCGTGAATCGAGCCGGGCACCTCGGGCGCCACGTGGCTGGGCACCCCGCCGGGGAAGGAGAACTGGCGGAAGAGCACCCGCATGCCGTCCTCGTCGCGTGGCACCGCGGGGTTGGTCTCCGAGTAGCTGCCTTCGAGCCAGGTGTGCGCGAGCAGGCCGGGCCCGCCGTGGCCGGGGCCGATGACGTACATGACGTCGGCATCGCGCTCCCGGATGACCCGGTTGAGATGGGCGTAGACGAACGTGAGGCCCGGCGTCGTCCCCCAGTGACCCAGCAGCCGCGGCTTGATGTGCTCGACGGCCAGCGGCTCGCGCAGCAGCGGATTGTCGAGCAGGTAGATCTGCCCCACGGACAGGTAGTTCGCGGCCCGCCAGTTCGCGTCGACACGCCGGAGGACCTCCTGGTCCACTGCCACCGTGCCGGACTCGTTCATGCGGACGCATTCCTAGCCTGCGGTGTGGCGGGCGGTGAGCAAGGCGATGTCGTCCGCGGCGGCGTGCGCACCGACCATCGTGGCCATGATGTGGGCGCCGACGGACTCGGCCGGTTCGTCGTCACCTCGATCGTCCACAGTGGACAACAGTCGCGCTAGGCCGTCGTCGATGGTGGAGTCGCGGCGCTCGACGAGCCCGTCGGTGAACAACGCCACCAGAGCGCCCGGCGGCAGCTCGACCGTGCCGCTGCGACGCCCGTGGATCGCCAGGGCTCGGCCGACCGGCGGTCCCAGCGGGACCTCGGCCAACACCGCCGGCCGGCCGGGGAGGGCTATCACGGGCGGCAGATGTCCAGCCAAGGCGACCCGCATCGTGGACGTGGCCATGTCGATCACCGCGTAGCCCACGGTGGCCATGGTGTTGCGCTCGAAGTGGCTCGCCTTTCGGTCAAGCTTGCCGAGCACGTCGGCGGGGTCGGGAAACTCCAGCGCGTAGGCACGCAGCGCGCTGCGCAGCCGCCCCATCACCACGGCAGCGGCCAGCCCGTTACCCACGACGTCGCCGATGACCAGCCCGAACCGCCGGTCGGACAGGGGCAGCACGTCGTACCAGTCACCGCCGACACCGGCCTCGGTGCCCGGGACGTATCGCGCGGCGAGCTCCCAGCCGGGGACGGCCGGCAGCCGGGAGGGCAGCAGGCTGTCCTGCAGCAAGGTCGTCGCGGCACGTTCGGAACGGGACCGGTAGGCCAGCGCGGCCAACGCCAGCCGGTCGGCCACCAGCTGCAGCGACTCCACCTCCGCGTCGGTGAAGCGGCGAGCCGCTGTGCAACCGATGTGCAGCACACCGGTCAGCTGGCCGCCGGCGATCATCGGCGCGCCGAGCAACGTCCGCAGGCCGCGCTCGGCCAGCAGCGGGTTGACCACCGTGGAGGCGTTGACCTCCTCGAGCGCCATCGGCTCACGCCGGGCCGCGATACGCCCGGCGAACCCGACGCCGACCGGCACCCGCACACCCTGGTAGACCTCCTCCTCGAGGCCCAAGGCCGAGGTCGCCACCAGCTGCTCACCGGCCGGCCCGAGCAGCAGCACCGTCACCGTGTCGACGGCGAACAGCTCCCGCACCCGTCCCAGGAGGACGTCCACCAGCTTGTCGAACTCCAACTCGGCCAACGCACCATCGGTCACGGCTTCCAGCACGCGCCGGCGCAACTCCCCGGGGTCCTCCACCGCCTCACCCTATGCCCCGGCCTCCGTCACTCGCTTGCTCAACAGCGCCGCACCACTGTCCCACCACCGCGGTGGGTGCCCGCCCAGCAAAGGCAGACCTTGCAACACTCCGAGACCGCAAACGCGGCCGAGAAACCTCCAGGCCAGCACGAGCCCGGACCCGCTACGCGGCTTGACCAGCAGCGGTGGTGTCGGGCGGTACAGGCAAAGCCCTGCACCGCGACTCCGGCACATCTCAGCGCCCGACGGACGCGATGACTTTTCGAGGCGGAGCCGGTCAACACTCCCGCGAACGCTTCGTCGACCAAGGAGCTGTCCCATGACCCGCCGAACGCCGGTGACCGAGCTCGACCCACGCTACAGCGAGATCACCGAAGCACATCCCTGGCCGGACACCCTGGACCTGCTGGTGCGAGCGGAGCTGTCCTGGCTGTCCACGGTCCGCCCGGATGGCAAGCCGCACGTCACGCCGCTGCCCGCGGTATGGCACGACGGTGCGCCACATTTCTGCACCGGCCCGGACGAGCGCAAGGCGCGCAACATCGCCGGGAACCCGCACTGCGTACTCACCACCGGGATGAACACGCACTGGGCGGGCGTGGACGTGGTGCTCGAGGGCACCGCCCGACGAATCGTGGATGACGCCACCTTGCACGAGCTTGCCGCCGCCTGGACGGCGAAGTACGGCGAGTTCTGGCGCTACGACGTCGCCGACGGCATGTTCTGGCAGGCCGGCGGGGTCGGTGCGGTGGTGTACCGGGTCGAGCCGGTCACCGCGTTCGCCTTCACCAAAGGGAAAGGAAAGTTCGGCCAGACCCGCTACCGCTTCTGACCGCGGTCCGGTCAGCTCCGCAGGATGAGGGCGGGCATCGGGTAGATGTGGCCCGACCCCACCGTCGTCGGCGCGCTCGCATGGAAGCCACGGTCGCTTGCCCGCACCGAGCTACGGCACGAACGTGGTGGCGGCGGCAACAGGGTGGTGCCTGGCGGACACTACTAGAGCATGACGACCGACGACCCGACCGACGGGCAGCTGTGGTCGAGCGCTGCGGCCGGTAGCGGGGCCGCCTTCGGTGTGCTGTTCGACCGGCATGCCAGGGCGGTGTACAACCACTGCTTCCGGCTCACCGCCTCGTGGTCGGCCGCGGAGGACCTGACGCAGTCGACGTTCCTGCAGGCGTGGCGCAAGCGGACCAAGGTGCGCCTCGAACACGACTCGTCGTTGCCGTGGCTGCTCGCGGTGGCCACCAACGTGGCGCGCAACCACCGCCGCGGCGTGCTGCGCAGGCTACGGCTCGCCGGACGGGTGCCGGCCGAGCACGCGGTCGCCGACCACGCCGACGACGTCGCCGCCCGGGTGGACGACGAACGGCGGATGGCCACGGTGCTGGCCGCCGTGCGCCAGCTGCCGCGCACCCAGCAGGAGGCACTGGCACTCTGCATCTGGTCAGAAGTGTCCTATTCGGACGCTGCTGCAGTGCTGGGCATCGCCGAGGGCAGCGTTCGCGCCCGGGTCAGCAAGGCACGATCCCGGCTCGCGGACGCACTCGCCGTCACGTCTACTCCCGTGGAGCAGCCATGAACCCCACCCTGCCCGCACCCCGCGACCTGCACCCGCACAAGCGAACCCGCATCCGGGCCGAGCTCGAGCGCGCGGTAACCCGCCGGCCGCGCCGAGTCTGGCTGGTGCCCGCCCTCACCGCCTCGGCGGCAGTCGCGGTCGTCCTCGTCACGCTCGTCGTGTGGCCATCCACCCAGGGCGATGACTACCGGATCCCGGCCGGGCCGACACCCACGGCTCCGCCCTCCACCGGGACGTTTTCGCCTCCCATCAGCACGGCTCCGCCACCGCCGGGCGCGCGACCGTCACCGGCGATCCCGGGAGTCTCGCCGGACCGCCGGAACGAGATCGAGCGGAACTGTGCGGGCGAGGCCGGCAAGCAGCGCGCCGTGCTGTACCGGCTGATCGAGGACGCCGCCGGGCGGACCGCGGTGCTCTACACCCCGGACGGCGAGGCCATCGAGTGCCCCTTGGGTGTCGCGGACTCGCTACTCGGCCCAGGCATTGGTGCCCGCGGCCCGTTGGACTGGCTGCCGGGGCCGGTCAGCCTCGACCTGAGCGGAGCCACTCCCGGTGATGGGGCGAATGCCGGGCTGGAGACGGCAATTGGCCGGGTCACCTCCGATGTCGCCCGGGTGACCTACACGACCGGAGGGGTTACCACGGACGCCGTCGTCGACAACGGAACCTACGTCGCGCGCATCCTGCACCCGAACGACTGGGACGCCTCGGAGGCGGAGGCGCGGCAGAACGGCGTGGTGCGGGCCTACGACGCACGCGGCGAGCTGATCGGCACGGTCGATCAGAGCAGGTACTACCTCACCTGCTACCGGGCCCCGGGTGGAGCACTCCTCCCATGGGGCACCAGCGCCGACCCGAGCACCTGCCGCGAGGCGGTGCCCTGGCGCTGATCAGTGTGACCCGGGCCGCGCCTCAGGTCAGCATGATGGTCCGGCCGCATCTCGCGGTTTGACGGTCGTCGGCAGTCTCCACGCCCCGTGATCGCGGCCGCCAGTCGGGCGCGAATCGCGCCTACGGCACCGTTCGCGCGCTATTGCGCTCGACGGCGCGGCTTGCCATCGCCGGGCGCTTGTGTCGAGAAGGCGATGTCGTGCGCGGCTTCGTCATCACGCCCTCGAACCGAGGTGCGCGCCGCCTCCTCACCAGCGGTGGGATGGCTGAACACCATGCTGGTAGCAGGCGCCGGGCCTGTAGCTGCAGCGTCGTTCGAACCGCGGGATGCGGATGTCATTCGGTACTCCTTGAACGTCGTGGCCGCCATCTGGCATCTCGTCGATGCGACGTGGCGGGAAGCGAAGAGTGACCGGTCCGGCGGACTTCACAAACTCGGAACCGGCATCACAGCAACCTGAGCGACAACCGAGTCGGCTCTCAGCGCTGGTACTCCCCACCATACTACGCGAATGTATCCCGCACCGCAGACGGCGGGGCAGCAAGCCGCGCAGGCCCGGCGATGATCCGGAGCGATCCACCCAGCCCGTTTTCTCGACGCGATCACGTGTGCAGGATCATCCAGCCTTACCGGTCATGGCGTCACCGACCGTGTTAGTCTCGGCTTGGCTGCACCGTTCACCGTCACCGATGTCGAGGTAACTCGCCGACATCCCGGTTTCGAACGTTCGCCGAAGGATCCAGCTGTAGGCCCGTCGTGGTCTGCCTGCGGTCCAGGACTTCCCTGTCATGCGTATCTCCCCGCGACCGGGCCAGCCCGCGGGGAGAGGCCTGCGGTCTGCTGGCACGACGACTCGCCGTCCGTCCTTTGTGGACGCTGTCGTCTGTTCGCGAGGCCGCAGCGGAGGCACCCTGCCCGAACCAAACTACGAAAATGTGGCAACACAGTGGGTAGGACACGCAAATGACTTCAACGACATACTCCGAACCACACGTTCGGGGCAGCGACTACGCATCGCTCTCGCGCGAGATCAGGGCCGCCGGTCTACTCGACCGGCGGCGCGGCTACTACCTGATCAGAATCGTGCTCAACCTCGCCGTCTTCGCTGCGGGCTGCGTCGCGTTCGTGGCCATCGGCGACTCGTGGTGGCAACTTCTCATGGCGGTGTTCTTCGCCGTCATGTTCACACAGCTGTCGTTCATCGGTCACGACGCCGGGCACAAGCAGATCTTCAGAGCCCGCCGCGCCAACGACGTCGTGGGCTACCTGCACGGCGGTCTGGTCGGACTCAGCTACGACTGGTGGGTCGGCAAGCACAGTCGGCACCACGCCAACCCCAACCACGAGGACAACGACCCAGACCTCGACATCCCCGCGCTCGCCTTCACCCGCTCCCAGGGACTGAACAAGCGTGGCTTCACACTCTGGATGGCCAAGCACCAGGCATACCTGTTCTTCCCGCTGCTGCTGGCCGAAGGCCTGAACCTGCACTGGAACGGAATCCAGCACGTCTGGCACCTCCGACGCAAACCGCGCGTACTCGAGGCGACCGTCCTCGTCGCGCACATGGTCATCTACCTGACGGCCGTGTTCGTCGTGCTCTCACCTCTCACCGGACTCGTGTTCATCGCCGTTCACCAAGGTCTGTGGGGCGTCTACATGGGTTGCTCGTTTGCACCGAACCACAAGGGAATGCCCACTCTCGCCGCGGGCCATCAGCTCGACTTCCTCCGCAAGCAGGTCCTGACCTCCCGCAACGTACGCGGCAGTCGGCACGTCGACTTCATCCTCGGCGGACTCAACTACCAGGTCGAGCACCACCTGTTCCCGAGCATGCCCCGTCCCAACCTGCGGCGCGCCCAGGCACTTGTGCAGGCTTTCTGCGTCCGTCACGGCATCGACTACACCCAGTGCGGCCTGATGCGTTCCTACACACACGTCCTGCAACACCTCCACGCTGTCGGCGCCCCACTCCGCCAGCGTGGACGCCCGCGAGACCCGTCCACCGCCTGAGGCCGGCGGACATCACGAACCAGCTGATTCCCCCTGCCAGGATGCCGACCGGTGGACTTCACCTCGGGAATACGCTCCGACAGACGGCCCCGTCTTCAGCTTGGGCCATCGGGCAGCCATGTCGCCGCCAGGAATGAGCATGTCAGGACGCCCCTCCTCGCCCGTGTCGGAGAGTCGACCGGGCACCAGCCGCCAGACCACCGATGATCGACCGGAGGACGATGACACCGAGCCGGCACACCAACACGCGGTCCCACTTCGACGAGGCACGCCTACGGGCGGAGGAAGAACGGACCGACCAGCAACAGCGCGCCGTCCGGACGGTCGCCGGCCAGGCCCGTGACCGCACCGAGTTCACCGCTCTGCTGTCAATGCTCGGCCTGAACGACACGGCGATACGCCCGGTGACGCTCAGCCGCCGGCTGGCTGTCTACATTCACCAGGTGGCGGCCGCGGTCGGCGTGCCGGCCGAGGCGACGGGGTACGAGGTGAGCGACACGGCCACCGCCTACCTCGGCCTCGACCTCCGGTGCTCCACCCGACCCGCCCACGACCTGATGCTGGTGTGGGACGAGCGGCTCGGCTGGTTCGTCGGGGTGGAGACAACCCCCGCCGAGGCACCCGCCATCGTCGCCTACCTTGACGGTGACATTGTGCCCCCACCCGCCGAGATCGCGCGGTTCGTCATCGATGCGGCGGCCGGCCGCGGAGTGACGCGGATCCGGCCGGTGTTGCCGCTGACCGAACGCGCCGTGCTGGCCGAGAAGATGGCCGTCGTCTGCCAGGCATGACCGACGACGAGTGGGTGACCAACATCCACCGCTGACAGTCCGAAGTAGGAGGTTTCGTTGCTTGGCAGGTAGAACTGCCGGATGGGTGGATCCGGAGCGGTCACCTGCTGGACCGGCGAACCTAGGCGAGCCGCGACAGGACACTGCGCATGGCCTCGGTCCGTGCGCTCTTGACCACGGTCCACGGCGCGAACTCCGTGTCGGCCGTCCGGAACATGGCCACCTTCGCCTCCGTGTAGGCGCCCAAGGCGGTCAAGAAGACGGCGGAGCTGATTGCGGTGAGCCAGCCGAAGAACGCCGACCCCACGACCCTCCCCACCGGTCCGAACAGCTGGAGTTCAGCATCCGTCGGAGCGTGCCGCGCCTTGGCGGCATGTCAGGTGAGGATGCGGCGGGAGTAGGCGTCGATGACGAACTCGACGTAGACCCATGCCGGACAGGGTTTGCCTGCCTGTCAGGCGGCGAGGACGAACGACAGGAAGAAGCCCCCCGCTGTGGCGAACGCGTTGAGCGGTCGCCCGTGCTCGAACGCCTCGGGCATCAGGGTGTCGGCCAGTGACGCGATCACCGCTCCGCCGGCGAAGGACAGTGCGACGGCCAGCACGTTGTCGCTCAGGCCGCCCGCGACCAGCCTGCCGGCCACGACTGCTGCGGTCAGCAACAGCGCGCATACCGTCCATGTCGCGATGACGGTTCGCTTGCTCTGCCCCGCCTCGCGCATGGCGACGGCACCGACCAGTGACTCCGGGAGATTGGAGAAGAAGATCGCCACGAGCAATGTCAACGACACCCCGCTGACGAGCGACACGCCGAGCGCGAGGTTCTCCGGCACGCCATCCAAAGTCACCGCGGCGAGCAGCGCGAGGCCGACGCCGCCACGCGAGCCGGCCTTGGTCACCTCCCGCTCCTCGGGTCCGGCGTGGCCGGTGATATAGCGGTCGAGGGTGGAGTCCGCGACCACGAACGCGGCAGCCCCGGCCAGGAGACCGAGCCCGGACCGCACCGCGCCGCCGAGGTGGAACGCCTCCTCGAACAGCTCAAAGGCGAGCGCGGAGATCAGCGCTCCACTGGCAAAGGCCAGCAAGACACCGGTGACCCGACGCGGCGGGCGCCACAGCGAACCCACGACCGCGCCGATCACCAGCGCACTCGATGCGGCCAGGCCGAACAACACTGAGATGAGCATCGGCGATCCGTTCTGGCGGTCGACGAACGCGCCAGCCAACCGGGAGCAGGGCGAGTGGGCCACGGAGAACTTCCGGGCAGCCGAAGCAAGAGGTGTTGCTGTTCAAGCTGTTCGCCCCTTTGCGCGCCGTTCACGCCGCCCAGCACCTGCGGCAACGCTCGCAAGCAGGTGTCAGCGTCGACTTGCCCGGCACCACCTGACGCCGGACCAACATCTTCACCCCGGCGTTGGCCCTGTCAACGCTTGCGACGAAGCTTCTGCGCGGCCTGACGGGCGCGGTCACGATTGCGCGGATCCTTCGCCATTTCGCGCGCCTTGTTCGTCATCTGCTGCCCCTTGGGACTGCGCAGCGCATTCTTGATCCGGTTCAACAGACCAGCCATCATGATCTCCCTTACTCCGTTTGCCGACTCAGACATACCCAGCGCCACCACCGCCAACCCCCGGCGACATGACGGCCGTGCAAGACCATCGAGGGCGCTCGGCGAACGGTCGGCGAGCGAGGCGGTCGGAGGCCGTCGAACACCTTCGCCGGCACGCCGCCGGCCGACGTAGCGGGTCACGTCGCCGCCGCCCGGCACCCTCGATGGAGTCCCTCACCGCCCATGCGCCGCTCGCCAGGCTGCGGCCGCCCAGTGCCTGACCACACCGATCGGGGTGAGAAGTGCGTTGGGAGGAGTAGGTGGAATGTACCGATGTCGGGGTAGCCGAGTATGGCGGCGGTTCGCCCATCCCTGCCGAAAACGGAGGACACGATGACCCAGTTTCGCCCGCCCGGGGACCCGGCCGAAGGCCAGACCTCCAGGCCACCCACCGAACCCATGTCGCCCGCCGAACCCGCGCTGCCGAGCGGAGCGCCCCCGGACGACCAAGCGCCACTACCTCATCGGCCGCCCACCAACGACCGACCCGAGGTTGAAGATCCGGTCATCAGACGGAGCCGGTTCGGCGGGCTGTGGATCGGTCTGATCGCCGCGGCCGTCATCCTGGTGCTGCTGCTCGTCTTCATCCTGCAGAACTCGCAGACGGTGCGGGTCGACTACTTCGGATTCACCGGTCAACTTCCCCTGGCGGTCGCGATCCTGCTCGGCGTGGCAGCCGGCGCACTACTCATCGCCCTGCCCGGTACGGTCCGAATTCTTCAGCTGCGCAAGGCGGCACGCCGTTAGGACTTCGCGGACTACTGGTCCGCCCAGAAACCCTGTTCGCCGATCGGTGTCACACCCGGAGTCCTCGGTACATGAACGGAGCGGGCTTACCTCCTGCCAGAATCGGCGGATGCCGTCCCTGGAAAGCGCCTCCGTCCCCCGGCGGTGGTGGGCACTCGGGGCCATCGCGGTGGCCTTGTTGACCGTGGGGCTCGACGTGACGGTGCTGCATGTCGCGTTGCCCACGTTGGCCACCGGGCTCGGGGCGTCGACCACGGAGTTGCAGTGGTTCGCCAACGCCTACACGCTCGTACTCGCCGCCGGGCTGTTGCCTGCCGGGATGCTCGGTGACCGGTTCGGGCGCAAGCGCATGTTCCTGGGCGCGCTCGCGGTGTTCGGTGTCGCCTCGGTCGGTTGTGCGTTTGCGGGCTCGGCGGAGCTGCTGATCGTCGCTCGGGTCGCGCTCGGGGTGGGCGCCGCGTTCATGATTCCGTTGTCGATCTCCCTGCTGCGGGTGTTGTTCTCCGACGCCGAGCGGCCGCGGGCGATCGCCCTGTGGACCACCGCCACCACGGTGGGCATCCCGCTCGGGCCGGTTCTCGGCGGCTGGCTGCTCGACCATTACTGGTGGGGCTCGGTGTTCCTGATCAATGTGCCGTTGGTGGTGGTCGGGGCGGTCGCGATCGCGTGGCTGGTCCCGTCCACGCCCGGTTCCGGTCGTCGGCCGGTCGACTTCGTCGGTGTCGGGCTGTCCAGCGCCGGCCTGGTCGCGCTGACCTACGGGCTGACCGCGGCCGGAAGCCTCGGCTGGACGGCGGCGACGGCGGTTCCCGTACTGGCCGGCGCCGCGCTGCTGACCGGCTTCGTCCTGTGGCTGCGGCGCGCCCGCCACCCGCTGGTCGACCTGGACCTGTTCCGGTCGACCGGCTTCGCCTCCGGCGCGACGCTGGCCACGCTCGCATCGTTCACGATGATGGGCGCGATCTTCGTGCTCCCGCAGTACTTCCAGGCGATGTGGGACACCGACGCGTTCGGCACCGGGTTGCGCCTGCTGCCAGTCATCGGCGGCCTGCTCGTCGGGGTGCAGGTCGGCGAGCGCCTGCTCGCTCCGTTGGGGGAGAAAGCCGTGGTGGCGGCCGGGTTCGTCCTGATGGCCGCGGGGCTGCTGATCGGCGCGACGGCCGCGGTCGGCGACGGCTACGGGTTCGCCGCCGGCTGGATGGCGGTGGCGGGGCTGGGCCTCGGCCTCGCGCTGCCGCCCGCGATGAACGCCGCGATCGGCGCGCTCGCCGCCGAGGACAGCGGGGTCGGCGGCGGGCTGGTGCACGCGTTGCGGCAGGTCGGCGGCACGCTCGGGGTCGCTGTACTCGGCACGGCGCTCAACGCGAGCTATCGGTCCACTGTGGATGCTTCCGGCGTGTCGGGTTCAGACGCGGGCGCCGTGCTCGACACCGCGGCCGCGGGACTGCGGGTCGCGCGCACGGAGGACTCGCAGCGGCTGGCGGACTCCGTGCGGGAGGCGTTCAGCAACGGGATGAGCACGCTGCTGGTCCTGTGCGCGGTGGTGATGCTCGGCGGCGCGGTGCTCGCCGTCGCGGTCCTGCCCACCCGAGCCGTCAATTCTTGACCATCTTTCCGTCACACTTGCGAAAAATCTTCCTTTCGCCCTAGTTTGCTCGGGTGCCAAATGTCGGCAGTCTCGTACGACGACGTGCCGAGGCCCGGGCATCGGGCCGTGCTTTTGTGTTTCTCGAGGAACACGAGACAGCAGTGACATTCGCCGAGCTCGACTCGGCCGCGCGCCGGGTCGCCGCCGCCGTCTCGGCCCACGGAGGCACCGGCCGACCCGTCCTGCTGCTGTTCCCTCCCGGCCGCGCGTTCGTCGAGGCCTTCCTCGGCTGCCTGTACGCCGGCGCGATCGCGGTGCCCGCCTACCCGCCGGACCCCGCGCGGCTCGACCGCACGCTCCCCCGCCTGCGCGCGCTGGCCGCCGACTGCGGCGCGACTCTCGCGCTGACGGTCGCCGGCCTCGCCGAGGCGCTGCCGGCCGTGGCGGAGCTCGCCGACCTCACCTGGCTCGCGACCGACAACGTGCCCGACGACCCGGCGTGGTCCCCACCGGAGTTGCCGGCCGACGCCCCGGCGCTGCTGCAGTACACGTCCGGCTCGACCGGCCGGCCCAAGGGCGTGCTGCTCAGCCACGCGAACCTGTTGCACAACGCCGAGTCGGTGCGGCTCGGGTTCGGCACCACGCCGGAGTCGGTCGGCGTGAGCTGGCTGCCGCCCTACCACGACATGGGGCTGATCGGCGGGATCCTGCAGCCGCTCTATGCCGGCATGCCGCTGGTCCTCATGTCCCCGTTGACATTCCTCGCGCGGCCGATGATCTGGCTGGAAACCGTTTCCAGGTACGGCGCGACGGTCAGCGGCGGCCCGAACTTCGCCTTCGAGCTGTGCGTTCGCCGCAGCACTCCGGCTCAGCGGGCCGAGCTGGACCTGTCCCGGTGGTCGGTCGCGTTCTGCGGCGCGGAGCCGGTCCGCGCGGCGACCCTCGACCGGTTCGCCGAGGCGTTCGCCCCGGCCGGCTTTCGCCGATCGGCGTTCTACCCGTGCTACGGCCTCGCCGAAAGCACGCTGATCGTCACCGGCGGGGCGGCGAGCGCCCCGCCCGTCACGGTGGAGCGCGACGGCGTCACGCACGTCGGGTGCGGCTCGGCTCTCGGCGACCAGACCGTGGCCGTCGTCGACCCCGGGACCCGCGCGGCGTTGCCGGCCGGGTCGGAGGGCGAGATCTGGGTGAGCGGACCGAGCGTGGCCGCCGGCTACTGGAACCAGCCGGCGGAGACGGCGGAGGTCTTCCACGCCCGGCGCGCCGGCGACCCGGACCGGCGGTACCTGCGCACCGGTGACCTCGGCTTCCTCGACCCCAGCGGTGAGCTGATGGTCACCGGCCGGGTCAAGGACCTGATCATCGTCCGCGGCCGCAACCTGCACCCGCAGGACCTCGAACACACCGTCGAGCGGCTCGTCGCCGGTGTCCGGCCGGGCTGCAGCGCCGCGTTCGGCGTGCCAAGGGACGACGAGGAGCGGGTGGCGATGACCGCGGAGGTCGCGACGGGCACGGACCCGGCCGCCACCGTCACGGCGATCCGGCGGGTGCTCGCCGAGTTCCACGAGGTCCAGCCGGCCGCGGTGGTGCTGCTGGCGCCGCGCACCATTCCCAAGACCTCCAGCGGCAAGATCATGCGGCATGCCTGCCGCCAGGCACTGCTCGACGACCAACCGGACGTTCTCGCCCGCTGGGACGAGACCACGACCGACGTGCTCGACCAGCTCGCCGGTGCCGCGCCGGACACGCCGCTGACCGAGCTCGGCCTGGACTCGTTGCGGGCCATCGAGCTGCGCGCGCGGCTCGGGGTGGACGTGTCGATCTCCGAGCTGCTGGGCGGTATCACGGCCGGCGAGCTGGCCGAACGTGCCCCGGCCGATCCTCCGCCGGTCACCGACCCGGCGACGGTCAGCGACGGGCAGCGTGCGCTGTGGTTCCTGCAGCAGTGGGACCCGGACGCGACCGCCTACCAGGTCACCAGAGCCGCACGGATCCGATCCCCGCTGGAGGTTCCCGCGCTGGAACGGGCGCTGCGCGCACTGGTCGCGCGACACGAAGCGCTGCGCTCGACCTTCCCGGCCGAACGCGGTGAGCCGGTGCTGCGGATGTCCGCCGACGACTACTCCGTGCTGGCCCGGCACGACGCGGCCGGGCTCGCCGACGACGAGCTGCGCCGGCTGGTCGACTCCGTCGCACGGCAACGCTTCGACCTCGCCCGGGGCCCGCTGCTGCGCGTCGCGCTGTTCACCCGCACGCCGGAGGACCACGTCCTGCTGCTGTCGGTGCACCACGTGATCGTCGACTTCTGGTCGATGGCGGTGCTGGTGGCCGACCTGCTCGCGCTCTACGCCGCCGAGCTGACCGGCGCCCCGGCCGGAATCACGCCGCCGCCGAGCACTGGACCCGCCTCGGTGGCCGACCTCGACGTGCGGCTCGACCACTGGCGAGGCGTGCTGGCCGGGGCACCCGCGGCGGTGGAGTTGCCGACCGACCTCCCGCGCCCGCGGCTGCAGTCGTTGCGCGGGACGGCACACGAGTTCCGCGTCGACGCCGCCACGCTGGCCGGGGTCGACGCGGTGGCGCGCCGGGCCTCGACCACGCGTTTCGTCACTCTGCTGGCCGGGTTCGCCGCACTGCTGAGCAAGTACGCAGGCGACGACCTGGTTGTCGGCACGCCCACCGCGGGGCGGGACAACCGGGACAGCGCCGGGACGGTCGGGTATTTCGTCAATCCGGTGCCGCTGCGGGTGCGGGTCCCGACCGGCGCAACGTTCCAGCAGCTGGTGGCGGCCACGCGCGCAACGGTGCTCGATGCCCTCGACCACGCGGTGCCCTTCCCGCGACTGGTCGAAGCGCTTCGACCGGTTCGCGACCCCGGCCGGCCACCGCTCATGCAGGTGACGATGACCCTGCAGCAGTCACCGCCCGGACGCCCGGATGTCGCCGCCTTCGCGGTCGACGACCAGAGCGCGACCGTGTGCCTCGGCGGTCTCGAGGCCACCCCGTTCCCGCTCCCCCGGCGCGACGCGATGTTCGACCTGTCGCTCATGCTGGCCGAAGTGGACAGTGGGCTGAGCTGCGTGCTGGAGTACCGCACCGACCTCTTCCTCCCGCCGACCGTGGCCCGGCTGGGCGAGCAGCTCCCCGCGCTGCTGGCGCACGCGGTGGCGGCACCCGACGAGCCGCTGGACGCGTGGGAGCCGGCCGGCGACCACGAGGCCGTGCTCGCCTTCGGCGACGGCGGGGAGGCAGCCGAGCCGGACACACTGCCGGCCGCGTTCGCGCGCCAGGTGGCCGAGCGCGGCGGAGCGGTCGCGGTGGTGTTCGGCGGGCGGTCGCTGTCCTACGCCGAGCTGGACGAGCGATCGAGCCGGTTGGCCGGGGTGCTGCGCGAGCGGTTCGGGGTGCGCCGGGGCGAGCGAGTCGGAGTCCACACGCCGCGCGGGCTCGACGGGGTCGTCGCGTTCTGGGCGGTGCTCAAGGCAGGTGCGGCGTATCTGCCACTAGCCCCGGACCTCCCGGCTGTCCGACTCGCCCTGCTCGTCGGAGACGCGGCACCGGCCGTCCTGCTCACCCATCGCGCGATCGCCGGTGACCTGCCGGGCGGGCTGCCTCGCTTGTACCTCGACGAGAACTGGCCGCCGTCGCGGCCGTTCCCCGGCGATCCGACGCTGGGCCCGGACGACCTCGCCTACGTCATCCACACGTCCGGCTCGACCGGGCGGCCCAAGGGTGTGCTCGTGCCGCACCGCGGTGTCGGCGCCGTGGCCGCCGCGGAGGCGACGGCGCTCGGCGTCACCACGTCGAGCCGCGTGCTGCGGCACGCCTCGTCCGCGTTCGACGTGTCCGTGGTGGAGATCCTGCTCGCACACCTGCACGGTGCCGCACTGCACGTCGCGCCGCCGGACGCCGCCGTGCCGGGCCCCGAGCTGGTCGGACTACTCGCCGCACAGCGGATCACGACCGCCGCCCTGTCCCCGTCCGTGCTCGCCGCCCTGCCAGAGGCCGCGTTGCCGGAGCTGACCGGGATCGTGGCCGGCGCCGAGCCCTGCCCGGCCGACCTGGTCACCAGGTGGGCGCCGGGACGCCGCTTCGTCAACGCATACGGCCCGACCGAGGCCACCATCTGCGCCACGCTCGCCACCTGCGTCACGGACGACCCCGTCCGCCCACCGATCGGTCGCCCGATCCGCGGCGTGCGCGCCTACGTGCTCGACGCTCGGCTTCGGCCGGTGCCGGTCGGCGTGCCCGGCGAGCTGTACCTCGGCGGGGCCGGGCTCGCCAGGGGCTACCTCGGGCAGCCGGGACGCACCGCCGAGCGGTTCCTTCCGGACCCCTTCCGGACCGTCCCGGGTGGACGGATGTACCGGACCGGTGACCGCGCGCGGTGGCGGCCGGACGGCGCGCTGGACTTCCTCGGCCGCGTCGACGACCAGGTCAAGATCCGCGGTGTACGGGTCGAGCCAGGCGAGACCGCGGCACGGCTGCGCGCGATGGTCGGCCTGCGGGAGGTCGCCGTGGTGCCTCGGCCGGCGCCGGGCGACGGTACCGAGCTGGTCGCCTACCTGGTGACCGCGGACCGGCTGCCGGTCGACGAGCTGCGCGACCGGCTGCGGGCCGAGTTGCCGGAACCGTTGGTGCCGGCGGCGTTCGTGCACCTGGACCGGCTGCCGCTGACCCCCGCGGGCAAGCTCGACCGCGGTGCCCTGCCGCCGCCGTCGCCTGCCGACCGCGGCGCGGGCGAACGGCTCGACCCGCGCACGGAGCTCGAACGTGTCGTGGCCCGGGTGTGGGCGGGCGTGCTCGGTGTGTCCGAGGTCGGCGTGCGGGACCAGTTCTTCGACGACCTCGGCGGCAGCTCGCTGCTGGTCGCCCAGGTGACCAGCAGGCTGAGCGACCGGCTCGGGCGGCCGGTCGCGGTCACCGACCTGTTCGAGCACCCCACGGTCGAGGCGCTGGCCCGGCACCTCGGCGGGGACGACACCGGTGCCGCGCATGCCGCTCCGGACGACCGGGCGGCCGCGCGCCGGGACGCGCTGGCCAGACGAAAACGCGCCAGGAGAGAGGCAACGACCACATGACCCTGCCGTTATCCGGCAACGAGATCGCCATCATCGGCATGGCGGCACGCTTCCCCGGCGCACCCGACCTCGCGACCTTCTGGCGCAACCTGCGAGCCGGCGTCGAGTCGATCTCGTTCTTCGCCGATGACGAGCTGGAGATCTCACCGCTGGTGGGTGAGCAGGCCCGTGCGCATCCCGGGTTCGTGCCGGCCGGCGGAGTGCTGGACGGCGCGGAGCTGTTCGACCACGACCTGTTCGGCATCCCGCGGCGCGAGGCGCGGTGGATGGACCCGCAGCAGCGGGTGTTCGCCCAGCTCGCCTGGACGGCGTTGGACGACGCCGGGTACGACCCGGAGCGGTTCGCCGGGCGGATCTCGGTCTACGCCGGCGCCGGGTCCTCCGGCCACCAGCTGGCCTTGTTGAGCCGGCTGGGCGCCGACCCCGCCTCGGCCTACGAGGCTCTCGGCAGCGCGGCGGCGCAGAACCTGGCCACCAAGGTGTCGTTCCTGCTGGGACTGCGTGGCGAGAGTATGAACGTGCACACCGCGTGCTCCACCGGCCTGGCCACGGTCCACATGGCATGCCAGAGCCTGCTGCTCGAGCAGTCCGGGATGGCGATCGCCGGCGCGGTGTCGCTGTCCGAGCCGCAGCGCACCGGGTACGTCCATCAGGAGGGCATGATCCTCTCCCCCGACGGGCACTGCCGGGCGTTCGACCATCGGGCCGCCGGCACCGTGCCCGGCCACGGCGCCGGCGTCGTGGTGCTCAAGCCGCTCGCCGAGGCGCTCGCCGACCGCGACCACGTGCACGCGGTGATCCGCGGCTCGGCGATCAACAACGAGGGTCACCGTTCGGTGGGCTACACGGCGCCGAGTGTCGCCGCCCAGGCCGAGGTGGTCGCCGAGGCGCTCGCGTTCGCCGACACCTCCGCCGCCGACATCGGCTACGTCGAGGCGCACGGCACCGGCACTCCGCTCGGCGACCCGATCGAGATCGCGGCGCTCACCCGGGCGTTCCGGCGCACCACGGACCGGGTGGCGGACTGCCCGATCGGCTCGGTCAAGACCAATGTCGGCCACCTCGACACCGCCGCGGGTATCGCGGGGCTGATCAAGGTCGCGCTGATGGTCGGGCACGGCGAGCTGCCCGCGAGCCTGCACCTGGAGTCGCCCAACCCGGCCATCGACTTCGCCGCGAGCCCGTTCACTGTCAACACCGAGCCGCGGCCATGGCCGGCCGGCTCGCGGGTGGCCGGGGTTTCCTCGTTCGGCATCGGCGGGACCAACGTGCACGCCGTCGTCGCCGAGCCACCACTCGCGGCGGAGCCGGCACCGTCCCACCGGCCGCACCAGCTCGTCACGGTCAGCGCGCACACCGAGGCCGCACTGTCCACAGTGGCCACTGAACTGGCCCGAGTGGATGGTGTGCCCATGGCCGACCTCGCCTACACCCGAGCGGTGGGGCGGACCGCGTTGCGGTACCGGCGTGCGTACGTGGTGGCCGGTCCCGACGAGTTGGCCGAGGCGGTCGGCACCGAGCGCCCGGCCACGCCGGTCGGCGACCGGCCGCGGGTCGGCTTCCTCTTCCCCGGCAACGGTGCCGCGGTGCACGGCATGGCCGGCGAGCTGTACCGGGTCGAGCCGACCTTCCGGGATGCGCTCGACGCCTGCCTCGCCGGGCTCGAGCCGCGCCTCGGTCGGCCGCTGCTGCCGTCGCTGCTCGAGGGCACCGGCCCGATCGACGATCCGGAGCTCGCGCACCCCGCGCTGTTCGCCGTGGAGCACGCGCTCGCCACCGTGCTGGTGTCCTGGGGCGTGCAGCCGGCCGTGTTCGCCGGCCACAGCTTCGGCGAGTACGCGGCCACCTGCCTCGCCGGCGTGCTCCCGCTCGCGGACGCCGCCGAGCTGACCGTCGCACGTGGACGGTTGGTCCGCGCCCTGCCGGAGGGCGCGATGCTCGCGGTCGGACTCGACGAGCCGGCGCTCGCGCCCTACCTGGCCACGCCGGTGGCGCTGGCGGCGGTGAACGGCGACGACCGGTGCGTGGTGTCCGGACCGGTCGACGCGATCGCGGACCTGCGCGCACGGCTGACCGCCGACGGGCACACCTGTCGGCCGCTACCGGTGCGCCGCGCCTTCCACTCGCCGGCGGTCGAGCCGGCCCTGCCCGGGCTCGCCGCGGTGGCGGGCGGACTGTCGTGGACGGCGCCCGCGGTGCCGTTGCTGTCCGGCGTCTCCGGCTCCTGGTGGACCGGCGAGGACGGCGACCCGTCGTACTGGGCCAGGCAGATGCGCGAGCCGGTCCGCTTCGCCGCCACCCTGGAGACCCTCGCCGCGGGTGGCACGGACCCGCTGATTCTGGTCGAGGTGGGCCCCGGGCACGACCTCACCGCGTTCGCCCGGGGCCAGCTGCGGCGCCGGGCCACGGCGTTACCGGCCTTGCCGATGACCGGGCGCGCCGCGGGACACCGGGGGCTGCTCACCGCGCTCGGCGCGCTGTGGAGCGCCGGGGTGGAGGTCGACTGGGATGCCTTCTACCGCACCGAGTCCCGGCGCCGCGTCCCGCTGCCCGGCTATCCGTTCGAGAGCGTGGACTGCCGACTGGACGTCCCGGCCCCGCCACCCGTCGACTCCACCGTGGACGTGCCGGCCGCGGACGTGGAGGCGGACGACGTCGAGGGCACCGTGCTGCGCATCTGGCAGGAGCGGCTCGGCACCGAGGACATCGGCCGCCACGAGAGCTTCCTCGATCTCGGCGGCAACTCGCTGACCGCCGCCCAGCTGATCACCCGGCTGCGCGCGGCGTTCTCGGTGGACCTGCCGCTCGCGCTGCTGTTCGATGAGCCGACCGTCGCCGGGCTCGCCACGCGGATCCGGACGATGCTCGGCACGGGTGCCCAGGTCGTGACGAGCCTGCCGGCCGACGAGCTGCCGCCGATCCGCCCGGTGCCCGGCGAACGCTCGCTGTCGGTCGTCCAGCGACGAACGCTCGCGCTCGAGGCCGCCGACCCCGGCAACCCGGCGCTCGCCATGCCGGTGGCGGTGCGAGTCGAGGGCCCGCTGGACTCCGACGTCCTCGCTCGGGCCATCGATGCGGTGGCCGCGCGACACGAGACGCTGCGCGCCACGTTCCACCACGACGGTCCCGAGTGGACTCAGCGGATCCGGCCCGATGTGCCGGTCACGCTGGCGGTCGAGACCGGCGCCGGAGAGGAGTGGGCCGCGCGGCGCGCACGCGAGGAGGCGAGCCAGCCGTTCGACCTGGCGCGGACCCCGCTGCGAGCGCGGCTGCTTCGGCTCGCCGACGCCGACCATGTCCTGCTGCTCACCCTGCACCACGTCGTGTCGGACACGCTGTCGATGGTCAACCTGGTGGGCGAGATCGCCACGCACTACGCGGCAGCCGTCGCCGGGCACACCGCGGAGCTGCCGGAGCTCGCCGTGCAGTACCCCGACTTCGCCGCCTGGCAACGCGAGCAGCTCGACGGCGATGCGCTGGAGCGGCAGCGGGCCTACTGGCGCGAACGGCTGGCCGACCGACCCGCACCGCCGGCCCTGCCCACCGACCGCCCGCGCGC
>NZ_JBOHGA010000057.1:0-32215 GCF_050699915.1 Actinophytocola sp. | reverse complement strand
CGCCGCGGCGCAGGCGCTCGTGGCGCGCGGTGGCGAGCAGCCCGCCGCGTTGGTGCTGCTCTCGCCGTGGGCGAACCCGGCCAAGCGCGCGTCGCGCCACCGCGACCTGGTGGTCAACCGGCCATGGGGGTTCGCCTGCTCGGACGCGTACCTCGGCGACGGCGACCCGGCCGACCCGGCTTTCGCGCCGCACCTCGGCCCGATGGCCAGGCTGCCGCCGACTTACCTCCACATCGGACTGAGGGAGATGCTCTACGACCAGTGCCTCCAGTTGGCGGTGCTGCTGCGCCGCGCGGGAGTTCCGATGCGCTACGTGGAAGACCCGGTCCTCTGGCACGCCGCGCAGGCGCAGGCCGGGCTCGTGAGCGAGGCCGCCGAGTCGTTGCGTGACGTCGGCGGCTACCTGCGTCGGGTGTTCGACGGGCCGCGTCCGCGCCGTGCCGGTGCAGATGCAGGTGCAGCGTTGATTTCCGACTGATTTTCACATCGGCCTTGTGTTCAGCGGAAAGCGAACTGCGGGCGGGGTTTCCGGCCCCGCCAGCGGCGCGGGCCGTTTGCCGTGACCCTCACCTCAGTGGTTTTCGTAATGGCACGAATCTCTGTGTGCTTTACTGGATCGAGTGTTAACCACGTCGCGGGGGTGAGCTGGCTAGTGCCTGATGCGGGAAGCCGAAGAGCCTGGACCACCGAGCCTCGAGCTGATCCGCGGGCTCCCGTTCCGTCGTCCATCAGCGACGTGCTGTACTTGATCGCGGCGCTGCGCGCGGACAAGTTCGAACCCGAGTCGTTTCGACTGGTCAGTCGCGCGAGCATCTGCCTGATCCGTGGTGATCTCGAGTCCGCGCTGGTCGCGCTCAACCAGGCGCTCGAGCACCTGGACGTGACCCAGTCCGCGTACGCCGACGTCATCGCCTTCCGCATGTTTCTCGGTGCGTTCGTCGATCAGAATACGAGCAGGTGGAAGTCCTGGCAGCCCGGGGACGTCGATCTTGAATTAGGTGCGCCGCGAATTGTGTCGCTTTGCATACGATCAAACGAGAAATGGCACTGCGGAAACCTCTTCGATGGTTTACTTCTAAATCAGAGTGCGATTCAGAGCGCCGAGCGCGACACTCCGATCTGGCACCTGTTCGCCCAGCTCCTGCTCACGAAAAAGCTCTCCGACATGCATGTCTCGTGCCAGGCGGCCGGGGGCATCACGATTATCCAGAACCTGTTGGACAGTTCCGGGCTGCATGCGTTCGAGCCGCTGGTGCCGTCGCTGCGCTCGCTGCTCGACCTGCAGGCGGGCCGGTACGACGAGGCGCTGGAAAAGGTCGACGCGACCATGGCGCTGTCCCGGGAACGGGCATGCACGGTCGGCGTCAAGCTCGCCCTGTCGGTGTCCGCGATGGCGCACCTGGGCCGTGGCGCGCCGGACCGCGCGGCCGAGGCGCTCGCCGCGTACCACGCGAGCAGCACGGGCTACGTGTTGCCGGACTCGGGCGCCCGGGCGGTGGTCGCCGAGATCGTGCTCGTGGCCGCCGACGAGGGCCCGCGCGCGGCAGTGGAGCTGATCCGGGCGAAGTGGCGGGCGCTGGCCACGGGCTCCGGCTGCTTCATCGAGGACCTCACCCGACCGGCCTGGCTGATCGAGATCGCGCGCCGCGCCGGCGACACCGAGCTGGCCGAGCGCACGCTCGGCGCGATCGAGCGGCTGGCCGGCAACAACCCCGGCGTCCCGCTGCTGGAGAAGGCCGCCGGGCACGCGCGCACGGCGTTCGAGGGCCAGCCGCCGACCCTGCCGCCCGTGCTGGACCTGGGGGCGGCCCAGCGCCGCCGCGGCCGCAACGCGCGGCGGCACGTGGTGCGCCGGGCCGAGTCGACGTCGGCGGTGGAGGCCGCCCCGCCGACCCGACCCGTCCCGCTCGCGGCGCTGTCGGAGCGGGAGGACGAGATCGCGCGGCTGGTCGGCCGCGGGATGACCAACCAGCAGGTGGCCAAGCAGCTGGGGATCTCGCCGCACACGGTGAACTTCCATCTGCGCGGCATCTTCCGGAAGCTGTCCATCACCAGTCGGGTCAAGTTGGGTCATCTCATCGCACAGGTCGAGCAGGGCCGGGAGACACCGGTCATCCCGTGACGGCGGCATTCACCACGTGGCGGGTGCGGGACGGGTCGAGCAGGTCGAGCTGCTCGAGCTCGGCCAGCACTCCCGCCGACCCGCCTGCGGAGAGGAACTTCCGTCGCACGATCTCCCGGTGGTCGCGGCGGGTGTCCGGCCCGGCGGAGCCGATCGGCGCCGCGCACGACTCCGTCACGGTGGTGCCGTCGGCCAACTCCATGTTCAGTCCGGCACCGATCGCCATCGTCGCCTCGGCGAACGACTCCTCCGGCTCGCCCAGCGCGGCCAGCAGGGCGGCCGCGTCGTCGCCGGCCCAGGCGGTGAGCTCGGGCAGCTTCAGCGCGCGCTCGCCGGCCTGCCGCAGGGCCTCGCCCAGCGGAGAGGTCGCCTGTGCCATACGCACCGAGACGTCCCAGTCGTGCACCACGTCCACCTTCGCCGCGAGCGCCCAGCGGGCTTCGTCGGCCAGCGCCGCCGGTGCCAGGTCCGCCGGGCCGAACATGCCCGTGAGCAACAGCGTCGCCACGCCGTAGCCGACCGAGAGCGTCGCCGCCGCGGCGCAGGTGCCCGGCCCGGTGAGGAACGGCGCGACCTTGCGCTCCAGCTGCCAGGTAAGCAACGACCCGCGCACGACGATCCGGCGCACCCGCGAGGCGTCCAACGGCCCGTGCGACCGGTGCAGCCGCTCGGCGCAGTCGAAGGCCGCGTGCAGGTACGCGCTGCCGGGGAACCGCTTGTAGGTCAGGGTGTCGGTGTGCCAGCGGCGGCCGAGGCCGAGCGTGACCGTCTCCGGCACCGGCACCACGGACAGGTGCGCGAGCAGGCCCTCCGGCGCCTCGATGATCGACTCCGACCCGGTGAGCCCGGCCGCGGCCGCATCGCACGCGTCCAGCGCCAGCCGCACCGGCGCCGCCGCGCTGAGCGCCTTGAGGTCGCTGGTCACGACGCCGTGGTGCAGCGGCACGGCCAGGATGCCCAGTGCCAGCCCCAGCGCGGACGTCCACTCCGGCCGCGGCGCCCGGCGGGCGTGCAGCCGCGCGACCGCCGCGCTCGCGAGGTGCGTGTGGGTGTTGGTCTGGCCGCGGAAGAACGGGCTGAGGATGGTTGCCGCGGTGATCCGCGCCGCGCACTCGTTGGCTGCGACGACCGCGGTGAGTAGCGCCTCGCCGTCGAGGCAGCCGTGGCGCGCCTCGGCGATCGCGACGTTCACCGCACCCGCCGAGACGTGCCCGGAGTAGGCGACCTCGTCGAAGTCGATCGCGGTGGCCAGCGCCGCGAGGACCTGTGCCGCGCGGTTCGGGTCGTCCTGTGCGGGCGATCCGAACGCCGCGGTGAGCGCCTGCCCGACCGGCAGCCGCAGCGACGAGCGCACGGCCGCGAGGTTCGAGATGAGCTGGCTGCGGGCAGCTGCGCGGGTCTGCTCCGGCACGTCGGCCCAGGTCATCTCCCGCGCCCAGTCGGCGAGCACGCTGGACGTCGTGGCGGCCTGCGTGGCGGTCACCGGTCCGCCCCGGGCGCCGTGAGCACCCGGTACGAGCGGTCATGCCAGGCCAGCGGCCTGCCCCGGCCGACCCGCACCGCCGACAGCCGCCCGTAGACGACGTGGTGGTCGCCCATCTCGGTACTGTCGTACAGGTCGCACCAGCCGACCGCGAGCGTGCCTGCGATCACCGGACGGCCGTGCACCAGCCGGACCTCGTAGCCCAGGTCGACGAAGCGAGTGCTGTCGCTGGGCGGCCGGGCGAACCGGTCGGCCAGGTCGGGCTGGCGGTCGGCGAGCAGGTGCACCGCGAAGCAGCCGGCGTGCTGGATCGCGGTGAGCGTGCGGGAGCCTTGCGCCACGCAGCAGAGCACGATCGGCGGGGTGATCGACACGCTGGTCAAGGTGCTCACCGTGGTGCCGGACCAGCCAGACGGGCCGCACGCGGTGACCACGGCGACCCCGGCGGTCAGCTTCCGGTAGTACTCGCGGCAGGACGCGTCGGTCAGCGTCGGTTCCAGGGTGCCCGCGGTCATCGCGCACCGAACCACGGCGGAGCCTCGGCAGGGGTGAGCACGGCCAGGGCGGCGGGCAGTACGGTCAGGTCGTAGGCTGGGCCGGTGCGCGGCATGACCTCGCCGTCGTGCTCGTACAGCACCGGCTCCCCGTCGACGCGCTCCACGGTGACCCGTTCGCCACGGCCCCAGCACACGCCGGGCAGCTGGTATAGCGTGCGGCCGACGGCGGCCTGACCGAACTCCATCAGGTCCACCGACGCCGGGATCACCGTGATGTCGAGCAGCCCGTCGTCCACAATGGACTCCGGGACGAGGTGCAGCACCCCGCCCCGGTAGGGGAACCCGCCCGCGATGGTCTCGACGATGCCGCCCTCGTAGATCACCTCGCCGTCGACCGACACCCGGCCGGGGTAGGGCACGTAGGTTTCCATCGCGGCCAGCGACGCGGCGATGAGCAGCTCCCGCCCGGTCTCCGGCCGGTTCAGCCGGGCCAGCAGGCTCTCGCCGAACAGGCCGCTGCCCGAGCCGAGCACGACGACGTGGTCGTTCTGCTCGACGCGGGCCAGGTCGAGGTGGCGCACCACGGCCTCGCCGCGCAGCGCGGTCGCCGCGACGGTGTCCCACGGCGCGTCGTCCCACAGGCCGCGGTAGGTGGAGTTGCCGGTGCCCGCGGGCGCGACCAGCAGCGGTGGCACCTCGGCGCCGGCCTCGCCCGCCCGCCGCAGGCCGGTGACGACCTCGCAGATCGTGCCGTCGCCGCCGACGCCGACGATGATGTCCGGGTGGTCCTCGCCGGCCGCCAGCTTGAACGCGAGGTCCGCGGCGTCACCCGCGGCCGTTGTTTCGACGGTCTCCAGCGTGGCCGTGCCGACAGCGGCCAGCGCGGCCACCGCCTTCTCGCCGTCGCCGCCCGCCGCCGGGTTGACGATCGCGGTGACCTGCAGACGTTGGTTCATGGGTTCCTGATCTCTCGTGAGGAGTTCAGCCGAGCCTGCGCACGACGCGGATGCGCGTGCCTTCCTTCGGGATCATCGTGATGTGGTGCATCCGGTCGCCCTCGTCGGCGGGATCGACGGCCTCGATGGCCACCGTGCGCAGGATCGCCGCCACCACCGTCTCGATCTCCACCTGCGCGAACATCGCGCCGATGCACCGGCGGACTCCGCCGCCGAAGGGCAGCCACGCCTGTGCCGGCGGGTTCCCGTCGATCCAGCGCTCCGGGCGGAACTCGGCGGCGTCTGGGCCCCAGAACCGCTCGTCCTGCTGCACCGCGCCGATCGCGGGCACCACGGTTGCGCCGGCCGGGAGCCGGTAGCCGGCCAGCTCGATCGGCTCGGTGAGCCGCCGGGCCACGTTGTGGATCACCGGCCGCACCCGCAGCGCCTCCTTGAACACCGCGGTGCGGTACGGGTCCTTCGGTTCGTCGAGGCCGCGGCGCAGCCGCGCGTGCGCGGCCGGATGCCGCAGCAGCCGCTCGAACAGCCAGGCCAGCCCGACGGCGGTGGTCTCGTGCCCGGCCATCAGCAGCGTCATGACCTCGTCGCGCACGTCCCGGTCGTCGGCGCCGGGGTCCTCCAGCAGCATCGACAACACGTCGGTGCGCTGGTCGCGTTTCGGGTCGCGGCGGCGCAGCGCGATCTCCTCGTAGATCAGCCGGTCGGCGTGTTCCAGGTCGCGCACGAACTTGCGCCACGGCCAGACCTTGCCGAGCTCCGGCCGGATCAGCACGAGGATCCCGGACAGGTCCATGTCGGCGACCTTGTGCAGCGCGTCGCTCAGCGCGGCCGCGCGCCGCGGGTCGTCGACGCCCAGTACCGCCTTGACGATGATCTCCAGCGTGAGCGCGTAGGAGCGGTCGAGGAACCGGAACGGGCGGTCGACCGGCCAGCGCCGCGCCTCGTTCTCGGCGATCTGGCGCATGGTGTCGACCAGCGCGGCGATCCGCTCGTGGTGGAACGGCGGCATCATCCGCTTGCGTTCCGGCTTGTGCTCGGGGGCGTCGAGGGTGAGCAGCGAGTTGCGGCCGACGATCGGCAGCAGGTTCCAGTTGCCCTTGCCGCCGTGGAAGATCTCCGGCGCGCCGCGGAACACCTCGCGGATGTGCTCCGGGTCGCGCAGGATGACGAACGGGCCGTGCGGGATCAGCCGCAGCGTCACGATGTCGCCGAAGCGGTCGAACATCTGTGGCAGGTAACGCTGGCGCTCGCGCCAGTAGCGGAATGTCTGCTTCACCGGCGAGGTCGATGGTCCCGGCGGCAGGCCCGTGGCCTGCGGCGGGCTGGTCGTGTTCGCGACGGCCTTCATGACAGCCTCTCCGTCGGTCGGTCGGACTGCCCGGCGGACAGCCGGGCGAGGTAGCCGTCGAGCACCCGGTCGGCGAGCCCGCCGCGCGGGATCCACGGCGCCTTCGGCCGCAGCCAGGGCAGGGCGAACGACAGGTGGTCCTTCTCGCCGGTGGCGATCCAGCGGGCCACGTGCGCACCGTTGGACACCGACACCGCCAGCCCGTGCCCGTTGCAGCCGCCGACGTGGAAGATCCCGGGTTCGCGCGGGTCCGCACCGACTACGGGCAGCCCGTCGCGCGTCATCCCGACCGGCCCGGCCCACGCCGACTCGATGTCCACATCGGACAGTTCGGGGGCGAGCGCGCGCACCGCGGCGCGCAGCCTGCCCGGCGCCGGAGCCAGTGAACCGAGGGTGCCGCGGCGCACCACGCCGCCGCCGACCACGATCCGGTCGTCGGCGGTGAGCCGGAAGTACGGCGACAGCTCACCGTGCTCGATCACCGGGTCGCCGCGCAGACCCTCCAACGCGGCCAGTGCCTGTGGGGTCAGCTTGCCTGTCACGCCGGCCTGCACCCGGAGCCCGAACACCCCGCGAGGGGTGCCCGGGATGCCGCCGTAGGCGTTGAGCGCCACGACGACATGGTCGGCGGCGAGCTCCCCCTCGTCGGCGCGCACGGTTGTGAGCAGCCCCGGCCGCACCTCGCGCACCGGGCTGCGCTCGTAGATCGTCACGCCGCGCTGCTCGGCGATCCGGGCCAGCTGCCCGGTGAGCGCGGCCGGGTCGAGCGTCGCCGCGGGCTCGTAGCGCAGTGCGCCGAGGTAGCCGCGTGCGAACGGCGGCAGCTCTCGCTGCGCGACGGGTGTGATCGGCAGCTCGAGCGCGCGGGCCGCGTCGGCCTCGCGCTGCTGGGTTTGCGCCGCCGCCTCGTCCGGCGCCACGACCAGCTGTCCGCCCTGGGTCAGGTCGCACTCGATCTGGTACTCCTCGATGAGGGCGAGCACGGTGCGCACCGCCTCGACCGACCACAGATGGGCCGCACGGGCCACGTCGTCGCCGAAGCGGCGGCGCGCCACCGCGACCGGCGGCCCGACCCGGGGGCCGAGCAGCCCGGTGCCGCGTCCGCTCGCGCCGGCCGCGACGTGGTCGGCCTCGACCACGGCGATCCGCAGGTCCGGGGCGAGCCGGGCCAGCTCCGCCGCGGCGGTCAGGCCGGTGAGACCGGCCCCGACCACGGCGACGTCGCACCGGAGGTGGCCGCGCAGCCGGGGACGCGAGGCGGTGTCACCGGTCGCGCTCCACGGGGTCGCGTTCATCGCCACCGCCCGGACAGGCGCCGCTGACCGCTGACCGCGCGGGCGATCGCCCGCGCGTCAACGGCCATGTCCGGAATCTGCCCCGAAGGCACGCGGAAGCCGGTGAAGTACAGGCCGGGCGCGTGCGGCGCGGTCTGGCCGCCGTGCGCGATCGGCCTGCCGCCGGGCTGCGCGAGCACCCCGAGGTGTCCGAGCAGCCCCTCCAGCCCCGGCCGCTGGCCGGTGGCGGAGACGACGACGTCCGGCTTGATGCTGGTCCCGCCGTCGAGCAGCACCGCCTTGCGGTCGAAGCCGTTCACGCCCGGCACGATCTCGACCACGCCGTCGCGCACCGCGTCGACCAGGCCGCGGTCGATCGAGCCGTACGTGTGCCCGGACCGGGCGATGCCGTCGAGAGTGCCCTCGGTCGGCGGGTGCAGCCCGTACCTGCTCAGGTCCCCCCACTGCATGCGGTGCATCAGCAGGCTGACCCGGTTCACCAGCCGAGGTGGCATCTTCGCGTGCTTGACCGCCTGGCTCAGCAGCGACGTCAAAGGGCTGAGCTTGAACAGCAGCGGATTGTGCCGGATCGACATCCGCACCCGCGACGCCCCGGCCGCGGCCACCGCCACCGCGATGTCGATGCCGGTCGGGCCACAGCCGACGACGAGAACATCCTTGCCCGCGAACGGTTCCGGCACGGTGTACGTGCGCGCGTGCAGGAACTCGCCCTCGAAGTCCTCCAGCCCCGGCCAGTCCGGCACGTACGTCCTGCGGTGCAGGCCGGTCGCGATCACGAGGTGGTCGGTGGTCAGCTCGCCGATCGAGCTGCGCAGCACCCACCGCCCGCCCTCGAGGTCGACCCGGTGCACCTCGGTGCCGAACCGGATGTCCGGGTCGAGCACCTCGACGTACTTGCGCAGGTAGTTGAGGAAGTCGTTGCGCATCGGCCAGGGGCCGAACTCCGCGGACAAGCGCATTCCCGGCAGGTGGCTCAGCCGACGCCACGAGTTCATCCGCATCGACGGGTAGTAGCTTCGCCAGGTGGAGAAGGCGACCTGCTCGCGGTCGAGGGCCAGCGGGTCCAGCCCGGCTTCCTTCAGCGTCCAGGTCGCCGCGAGCCCGGCGGGACCGGCGCCGATGACGATCGGGCGTGCACTGTTCAGCGACACGACGTTCTCCATGGGTCAGATCCGTTCCGGCTGGGGCTGCCTCGGGTGCCGCGGCTTGTCGACGTTCTGGTCGAACGTCGCGAATCCGGGCACCGGCGCGGGTTCGAAGGGCACCCGGAAGGACTTCAGGAAGTTGCCGAAGATCGCGCGGTCGCCGCACAGGTGGATCGGCACAGCGAGCAGCGCCCACTCGAAGCCCCAAACCGCGATCCACACGCCGAGCACGACAGCCTGGCTGATCATGCTGTGCATCACGTTGTAGAGGACGTAGTAGACCTTCGAGATCTTCTTGTCCGGGGAGCGCCGGTAGGCGATCGCGCCGGGCAGGTAACCGATCACGTCGATGTAGGCGAACAGCAGCACCGCGGGTATCCAGCGGACCTCGCCGATGTGCATGAGGAACAGCACGCTGCTCAGCACGAGCGCGACGCCGTACTCCGCGCGCAGCAGCAGGAGCGTCGTGCGGCTCTCGAAGCGGTTGATGTGGTCCATCTCTGCTCCTGTGGATCAGGCGGTCAAAGCGGTGTCGGGTTCGCGCCTGCGCTGCAGCCGTGCGGTCACCGCGGCGGCGATCGCCGGGTCGCCGACCACGGCGGCCTCGCCGAGCAGCTGGTGCACGATCAGGGCGATGCCCTCCTTGAGGACCTTCGTGGCGATCGGCTCGAGCACCCCGGCCAGGCTGGGAATGCCGAAGTCGAACGTCGTCTCGAAGCTGACCTCGCAGCCGCCCGGCGCCGGGGTCACCGTCCACGAGCCGCGGAAGACCTCGAAGTCGCCGGTGGTCTGCTCGAACACGATCCGGCGCTGGTCGGGCTGGAAGTAGTCCACCTCGGTCCAGCGCAGCGGGCCGTTGCGGAAGACGATCTCCCAGTCGCTCATCAGGGCGCCCGCGCCCTCGTCGCCGTGCACGACAACGGAGTTGACCTCGTCGACGAACTCGGGGTACCGCTCGAACTCGCAGATCCGGCGGTACGCGGCGTCGGCGTCGGCGGTAAAGGCTCGCAGGGTCAGTTCCAGGCTACGCATGAGACACCTCGTGGTCGGGGTTGTGCTTGGCGACCTCGGCGGCCGCGCGCTCGAACCGTTCGATCAGGAACTCCACATCGGACTCCGCCAGCGTCGCGGGTGGTGTGAACCGCACGACGTGGTCGGAGTTGAGGGAGATGTTCGCGACGACGTCGTTGGCGACCAGCGCCAGCAACAGGTCCGCCGTCAGTGCGGGGTCCGCGAAGTCGACCCCGATCAGCAGACCGGCACCGCGCACCTCGCACCGGTGGTGCGCCAGCTGCTCGGTGACGATCCGTTGGAACTCCGGCACCAGCCGCTCGCCCAGCCGCGCCGCGCGTTCGACCAGGCCGTCCTCGTTGATGGCTCGGATCGACCCGCACACCGCGGCCATCCCCAGCGGTGCCGCGGAGAACGTCGACGTGTGCAGGACCGGGTCGCGGTCCAGCACCGCGAAGACCTCCTCGGTGGCGATGGTCGCGGCGACCGGGACGATGCCGCCGCCGAGCGCCTTGCCGGAGAGCAGGATGTCCGGGCGTACGCCCTCGGCCGCGCATCCCCACCACGCGCCGAGCCTGCCCAGCCCGGTCTGTATCTCATCCACGACGAGCATCGCGTCGTACTCCGAGCACACGGCGCGGACCGCGCCGAGGTAACCCGGCGGCGGGATGTTCACCCCGCCCTCGCCCTGGACCGGCTCGAGGAACACGCACGCCTGTCCGGGGTGGCGCTCCAGCACCGCGGTGAGTGCGGCGACGTCTCCGAAGGACACGTGCGAGACGCCCGGCAGCAGCGGCCGGAACGGGTCCTGGAAGGCGGACTTCGCGGTCACCGACAGCGCGCCGATCGTCTTTCCGTGGTACCCGCCGTGCATGGAGACCAGGTGGTGCTTGCCGCCCAGCCGGGCCAGCTTGATCGCCGTCTCGGTGGCCTCGGTGCCCGAACACGAGAAGTGCACGCGCTCCAGCCCCGGCGGGGTCACCGACATCAGCGCCTCGGCGGCGCGCGCGGCGGCCGGCTCGAGGAAGATCCGGGTGCCCATCGGGTGGGTGTGCAGCTGCCGCTCGACCTCGGCGACCACGGTCGGGTGCCGGGCGCCGGTGATCAGCACGCCGTAGCCGGCGGCGTTGAAGATCCGCCGCCCGTCGCTCGTGGTCAGCCATGCGCCGGACGAGGCCACCTCGACATGCCCGCCCAGTACGTCGGCCAACCGCGCCCGTCCCGAGCTCATCCGCCGCCGGTAGGTGCGCGACACCTCCGCCCGGTCGATGTCGCCGGTGACTTCGGTGCCGGGGTTCACGCGATTCTCAGGACGTCGCCGGCGAAGTTCTCCACCAGGGCCCGGCGGGTGGCCGAGCGGGACGGCGGGTGGAAGTTCACGCACTGGCAGGCCGCGATCAGGTAGGCGACATCGGGGGAGGAGATGAACGCCATCCCGCCCAGCGCCTCGACCGCCATACTCGCGACGTCCACGACCGCCTCCTGGGCGCCGTAGCGGGCGACCATGGCCTTGGTGAGGGCGGCGTTGTCGCCCTCCTTCGCGATCAGTTGGCGGCCGATGCCTTCCAGCAGCAGCGTCGCCGTCTCCAGGCGGACCCCCAGGTCCGCCTTGATCTCGGTGCCCAGCCGCGGGCTGGCGAACGCGCGCTCCACGAGCGCGCTGGCCATTCCGACGTAGGAGGCGGTGATGAGCATCTCGAACCACATGAACCCGATGGTCTGCAGCTCGTCGACCTCGCCGCGGTCGCCGACCTCGGTAGGCACGAGCAGCCGCTCGTCGACGAAGACGTCGGTCAGCCGCACCTCGTCGCTCTCCGCGCCGCCCAGGACGTTGCTGCGCCAGAACGGGTGCACCGACACGCCGGGGGTGGCGGCCGGGATGAGCATCGCCACGTTCTCCGTGCCGCCGCCATCCTTGGGCACCGAGACGCTCGCCGAGAGCAGGTCCATCGATGCGGACATGCTGCACGGCTTCTTCGAGCCGTTGACCACGATCCCGCCGTCCTTGCGGACGCCGCCGACAGTCGGGGAGAGGATGCTCTGTCCCGGGTTGCCCTCGGCGAAACCGGACGACACCAGCAGGTTCTGCGAGGCGATGCCCTCCAGCAGCGCCCACTCCAGCCCGCTGGAGCGCAGACTCTCGGCGAGGGTGAAGATCGTCGCGACCGAGAAGTGGTGCATTGTGGAAGCTACGGCCAGCGACGGCGAGGTGGCGGCGATCGCGCGGGTCACCTGGATCGCCTCCAGCGGCGACACTCCGAGACCGTCGTAGTCCTTCGAGATCACCAGCGCCGGGCCGCCCGCGGCCTTGAACAGCTCCAGCCCGGGGTTGTCGGGCTTCTCCAGGTCTGCCAGCGGAATGTCCGCCAACTTGCCCAGCAGGCCCGGGAGATGGGTCTCGCAGACCTCGCGGGCCTCATCGAGTGTGCGCATCGTGCTCTTCCTTGACCGGTCGGATGATGGAAACCCCCTGCACGTGGGTGGTGCGCAGCACGGGGTAGTTGGCCTCGCCGAACGCGCCGCCGGTCAGCCCGGTGCCACCGTGCGAAGGCAGCGGCGCGGTGAACGCGATGTGCGAGTCGTTGACCTTGAGCAGCCCACCCTTGACGGTCTGCGTGACGAACCTGTCGATGACCGACTCGTCGTTGGCCCACAAGGAGTTCCGCAGCCCGTACGGGCTGGTGTTGACGAACTCGACGAAGCTGTCGAACAGCGCCTCGTCCTCCGCGGCGTGCGGCACGACGATCGGCATCAACGGGAAGAACGTCTCGTTCCGCACCGCCTTCAGCTCGCGCGCCCGGGTCAGGCCGTCGACCCGCAGCACGGTCGGCTCCAGGAAGAAGCCGGCCTCGTCGCGGGTGCCGTCGATCTGCATCCCGTGCCCGCCGGTGACCAGCGTGGCGCCCTTCTCGAAGGCGTCTTCGAGGTAGCGGTTGAACTTGTCGTGGCGCAGGACGGGGGAGAGCAGTACTCCTTCCTCGTCCGGGTAACCCGGCTTGAGTGCGGCGGTCTTGGCCACGACGAGCGCGATCAGCTCGTCGGCCACTGCCGGGTGCACCACGGCCTGGTTCGGCACCATGCACAGCTGGCCGGAGCCGTAGAAACCCTCCACCACCGCGTCCGCCGCGCGGTCGAGGTCGGCGTCGCGCCAGACCAGGACGATGTCGTTGCCGGCCAGTTCGAGGATCGGCTTCTTGCCCGCCTCCACGCAGCGGCGCTCGATCTTCAGCCCGGGCGCCACGTCGCCGAAGTACATGATGTCGTCGACGTGTTCGCTCTCGATCCAGGCGTCGAGCATCGGCCCGGGATGTCCGCACACGACGTTCAGCAGGCCGGGCGGGGCGCCGAGCTCGTCGAGCACCGGCGCGACGATCTTGCGCAGCACGTAGGACACGCCGAACGGCGCGGTCCGCGGCGCGCGCACGACCACGGCGTTGCCGCCCGCGATGCTCGTGGTGCCGAGCAGTGCGCTGACCAGCGGCGCGTTGGCCGGCGGGTTGACGCACACGACGCCGTCTGGCTGACGGCGCACGATGTTGCGCCGCTCACCGATGGCGAACTCCTGCCACAGCTGCGAACGCTGGAATTCGGTGGCCTCTGGGCGCGTCAGCTCGTACATCCCGGACAGCTCCCAGCGGGCCAGCTCGAGTGGGTGGCCCTCCAAGGTGAGCATCTCGATCAGCTCGTCCTCGTTGTCGCGGACCGCCTGGCGCAACAGCCGGTTCCAGTCCGCCAACCGGACCGACAGCGCAACGGAGCGCCAGATCCTGGTGGCTTCCGCGGCGGCAGCCAGCGCGTCCTCGATGGTCTCCTTCTCCGCGACCGAGACCCGCCCGACCAGCACGCCCGGTGGGGCGTCAGCGGTCGAGACGCGGCCGGCCTCGAGGTTCCGCTTGAGCGTCAGGCTCGCGAACGAGTCGTCCAAGACGGCGCGCGCGGACAGCGCGTACACCCAACTACCGCTCTCGACGTCCTTGCCCCGCACGAAGCTGCCCAGTGACGGCAGCTGATGTGCTTCGACGTTCGTACCCAAACCCCGACCCCGCAATCTCGGTTCCGATGGCGGCGCGGTTGTCGTTGACACTTCGCCGCCAGAGTCCGTGGGGAGTATCGGCAGACGGCCCTGAAACGCCCCTGACACTTTCCGCCGTGCGAAGTCGTCCCGACGTCAGAGGCGTCCCCTAACGTCGTCCCCAGCGAATCACCAAGTGAGGGGAGGAGGAACGTGACGGTGCCGGAAGCGCTACGCCAGCGAGGTTGGACGCTTTCCGCTCTCCAGCGCTACGCGGACAACCCCAGCGCGTTCCTCGCGCTCAACGAGGGCAACGAGTACTTCCGGGCCGAGGGCCTGGACGGCTATGTGTGCTACCGGGAGCACGGCAAGCGCTGGATCCAGTTCGGCGGCCCGTTCACCGAGGAGGCGACGCGGGCGCGGCTGCAGCGCAGCTTTCTCGACCACGCGCACGCCGACGGACGGCGGGTCGTCGGCGTCCAGCTGCTGCGCGCAGACGCCGAGCTGTTCGCCGAGATGGGCCTGACGGTCAACCAGGTCGGCGCGTCCTACGCGGTCGAGCTGGCGAGCCACAGCCTGCGTGGCAAGAAGTTCGTCCGGCTGCGCAACAAGATCTCCCGCGCGCTGCGGGCGGGTCTGGAGATAGTCGAGGCCGACCCGGAGTCGGTGGCGGACGACATCGAGCACATCGACCGGCAGTGGTTGCGCGAGAAGGGCAAGCACACCAAGGAGCTCTCGTTCCTGGTCGGCGAGGTCGGCGGACCGTGGCAGCCGCTGCGCAAGCTGTTCGTTGGCCGGATCGCGGGTGAGCCGATCGCCTACATCTCGTACGCGCCGGTGTACGGCTCGCGCCCGGGCTGGCTGCACGACCTGAGCCGGCGCATGCCGGACTGCCCGCCGGGGGTGATGGAGGCGATCAACGCCCATGTCATCGACCACATCAGGGAACGGGACGCGGCCTGGCTACATTTCGGGTTCACCCCGTTCACCACGCTGGACGGCAGTCATCGGCTGCCGACCGAAAGCAGGGTGGCGGCGAAGATCATCACGCTGCTGGCAGAGCACGGTGATCGAGTGTATCCGGCGAAGAGCCAGCTGGAGTACAAGCTGAAGTGGAATCCGACGGCGGTGCTGCCGGAATACTTCGCATTCGACGGCGGGATCTCGCCGCGTTCGCTGTGGAGCGTGCTGCGGGTGACGAACATCGTCTGATCCCGCAGTGTTGATGGAAGGGTACCCGAAGTGGCCTACGGGGTCCGGACTTCGGTTCGGTCGGGTGCATGCCCACGCAGGTTCGAATCCTGCCCCTTCCGCGTAGCCGAATCCCTAGACGAAAGGAATCCCGGCATGACCGAAGTCAGCTTCGTGGAGGAGTGCGCCGCGCCCGTCGAGGTCGCCTTCGCCTACCTCGCGGACTATCGCAACGTCCTCGACTACTGGCACGGCATGACGAGTTTCGAACCGGTCGGCAACCTCGACCGCGGCTTCGGCTCGACGTTCCGGTCCGAGACCAAGATCGGCCCCTCGACGCTGAAGTCGACCATCCGCACGGTGGAGTGGGAGGAGAACGTCCGCCTCGCCTACCGCGCGGTCACCGGGATGGACTCCGCCACCAGCTTCGACCTCACCCCGATCGACGAGAACCGCAGCCGGGTCGCCTTTCGCGTCGAGTTCCAGCTGCCCGGCGGCATCGCGGGCAAGGCCATGGAGCGCACGCTCATGCCGTTCGTCAACACCGCCGCTCGCAAGACCGCCGAGAACCTCGTCCGCGGCATCGCCGCACGCCACGCGGCCGGCAGCGCTCACGACTGACCAGTACGCCCCATCGTCCGTCCACACCGGACGTGGCGGTCGATGGCGTCCTTGTCGTTCCTGGTGGCGGAGCGCCGAACCGCGCCGCCGCGGCATCGCCACCCGCCGACGACGCGCGCCCCCTAACCTCGATCTTTCATCTGGGTGTGGGACGGGGTGTTGGGGTTGGTTCCGCTGTGCCTGTTTCGGTTGTGTGCAGGGGTTGTTCGCGGCGCTGGGTCCGCTGGTTGTGGTTGCTTTCGTGGGGTCGGGGTCGTGTGGTTCAGGCGGCGAGGAGCGCGGCGTAGCCGGTGTCGATGAGGTGGTTCCAGGGCCAGTCGCGGGGTAGTCGGAGTCGTTGTCGGCGGCCGCTGCGGATGATGCGGCCGGCGACCGCGGTCGCCACGTCACACACGATCTTCCCCGGATCGTGGGTCGCTCGCCGGCCACACCACGGCGCGAGCGCGACCGACAACGCCCGCTGCGCCCCGGACACGCGCAGCACCTTCCGGATCAACACCCCACCAGCAGAGGACACCAAACCACTCGCGCGCCGGATCAAGAACCACACCCGAACCTGAGATAGCTTCACCTACGGAGTGCCTTCCCGCTCGGCAACCTTGAGACTTCGCAATCCCAAGAATGCCTTGCAGGACAGGCACTTCCGTGCATCTACCGCCAGATGTCGCCCACCACCTCACGAAATCTCGAGGCTAATGCCTGCCGTGCAGCAGTGTCATCACCTTCGCCACGAGCGCGTCCGTCTTCGGTGTGCGAGCGAACGTGGTGAGCGCCAGCGGCGCGGCGAACCGTTGCCGCGTCACCGACTGCGCGTACGCGAACTCGCGCAGTCCCTCCGGTCCGTGGATCCGACCGAACCCGGAGTCGCCGACCCCGCCGAAGGGCAGCGCCGGGATCCGCGGGTAGGAGAACACCGCGTTCAGAGCGACCATCCCGCAACGCAGCCGCTCCGCGAGATGCTGCCCGCGCCCGCCGAACACCGCCGCGCCCAACCCGTAGCCGGTGGCGTTGGCCAGTGCGACCGCCTCGTCCATGTCGCGCACCTTCGTCACCGTCAGCGTCGGCCCGAACGTCTCCTCGGTCACCGCTGGGGCGTCCTCCGGCACGTCGACCAGGATCGTCGGCTGCACGACGTTGTCCGCGATCCCGTCCGACCCGCCGAGCACCACGCGCCCGCCTGCGGCGACGGCGGTGTCGATGTGCCGCCGGATGATGCCGACCTGCGCGGGCAGCGTGATCGGCCCGAGCTGCGCCTCCGGGTCGCTGCCGGCGCGCGCCTTCCCCGCGATGGCCACGAGCTTCGCGAGGAAACTCTCGTAGACGCGTTCGTGCACGTACACCCGTTCGGTGCCGATACACGACTGTCCGGCGTTGGCCATGCCCGCCCACGCCGTCGCGTCGGCGGCCGCGTCGAGGTCGGCGTCGGCGTCGACGAGCAGCGCGTCCTTGCCGCCGCACTCGGCGACCAACGGGGTGAGCGTCGGCGCGCACGCCGCCATCACCTTCTTGGCCGTCGCGGTCGAGCCGGTGAACGCGATCTTGTCCACGCCCGCGCCGCACAGCGCCGCGCCGGTCGAGCCGTCGCCGGTCACCAGTTGCAGCACCGGGTGCTCTCCGACCACCTGGCCGAACGCCTCCACCAGCCACGCGCCGGTGCCCGGCGTCAGCTCGCTTGGCTTGAACACCACGGCGTTGCCCGCGGCCAGCGCGTACGCGATCGAGCCGAGCGGGGTGAACACCGGGTAGTTCCACGGTCCGATCACACCGACCACGCCGAGCGGCTGGTACTCGACCGTCGCGGCCTGGTTCGCCATCAGCAGGCCGACCTTGGCGCGCCGCCGACCCAGCACCTTCGGTGCGTTCCTCGCCGCCCACGCCAGGTGGTCCAGCGTCAGCGCGATCTCCAGCATCGCGTCGGAGTGCGGTTTCCCGGTCTCATCGTGGATCACACCGGCCAGCTGCGCCGCGCGCCGGGCCAGTACGCCGCGGAAACGGTCGAGCCGCTCGCCGCGCTCGGCGTAGGACAGGCGGGACCACCACGCCGCCGCGACGCGGGCGCGCTCGACGGCGGCGCGCACCTCCGCCTCGGTGCGGATCGGGTGCTCGCCGACCAGGTCGCCGCAGCCGGGGGCATGCACGGCGAAGCCGTTGGTGCGCGCAGGGTGGATCGTGGTCATCGGGTCGCCTCCTTCGTGGTGGTGACGGGGGCGGGCGTACGGCCGCGGATGAGGTCCGCGGCCTTCTCCGCGATCATCACGGTGGGCGCGTTGGTGTTGCCGCGCACCACCCGGGGCATCACGGACGCGTCCACGACGCGCAGCCCGTCGACGCCGTGCACCCGCAGCTCCGGGTCCACCACGGACTGCTCGCCGGTGCCCATCGCGCAGGTGCCGACCGGGTGGTAGAGCGTCTGGGTCCAGGACTCGATGTGCTCGCGCCAGGCCTCGTCACCGATTTTGTCTACAGTGGATGGAAGGTAAGCGCCGTCGAGGTAGCGGGCGAGCGGTGCCTGCCGCGCGATCTCGACGAGCTTGCGCAGCCCGGCGACCATCGCGTCGGTGTCGGCGGGCTCGGCGAAGTACGCCGGGTCGATGTCGGGCTTCCAGCGCGGGTCGGGCGAGCGCAGCCGCAGCCTGCCGCGGCTGGCGACGTCGACCAGCGTGGCCGCGGCGGTGAACATCCGGCCGACCGGCTCGCGCAGGCCGTTGTCGTAGAACCCGGTTGGCGCGACGTGGAACTGCATGTCCGGCGCGGTCGCGCCGTCGCGAGTGGAGATGAACCCGCCCGCCTCGCCGATGTTCGACGTCAGCGGCCCGGTGCCGAGCAGCTGCCACTGCACGAGCCGGCGCGGGCTGACGTGGTCGACGGCGATGTCGGTGGTGCCCTTGGTTCGCCACAGGATCGGCGTGGCCGGGTGGTCGTGCAGGTTCTCCCCGACACCGAGCAGGTCGGCCACGACCTCGACGCCGACTTCGCGCAGGTGCGCGGCGGGGCCGATGCCGGAGAGCATGAGCAGCTGCGGCGAGTTGATCGCGCCACCGGAGAGCACGACCTCGCCGTCGGCGAACGCCGTGTGCGTCTCGCCGCCCCTGGTGTACTCGACGCCCACCGCGCGCGTGCCCGCCAGCACCACCCGGGTGACGAACGCGCCCGACCGGACGGTGAGGTTGGGCCGCGTCATCGCGGGCCGCAGGTAGCCGTCCGCGACCGACCAGCGCCGGCCTCGGTGGCAGGTCACCTGGTAGCGGCCCGCGCCGAGCTGGCTGGCGCCGTTGACGTCGTCGTTGGCCGGCAACCCGCCGGCCACCGCTGCCGCGATCCAGGCATCGGTCAGCTCATGGGTGTAGCGGCGGTCCTCGACGCGCAGCGGGCCGGTGGTGCCGTGGAACGGCGCGCCATGGCGGCTGTTGGTCTCCGCGCGTACGAAGTAGGGGAGCACGTCGTCGTAGCCCCAGCCGACCGCGCCGAAGTCGCGCCGCCAACCGTCGTAGTCGGCGCGGTTGCCGCGGACGTAGATCATCGCGTTCATCGACGAGCAGCCGCCGAACGCCTTCATCCGCGGCCAGAGCGCGCGCCGCCCGCCCATGTGCTTCTGCGGGGACGTCTCGTAGTTCCAGTCCCAGCGTGTCTTGAACAGACTGGCGAAGGCGGCCGGGATCTTGATCTCGTCTGCTTCGTCTGGCGGGCCCGCCTCCAGCAGTAGCACGGAGACCGCCGGGTCCTCGGACAGCCGGTCGGCCAGTACGCAGCCGGCGCTGCCCGCGCCGACGATCACGTAGTCGAACGACTTCCGCATGGACATCGCTGCCTCCGACCGGTCCGGTGGTGGGTGGCTCCCAGCATCGGGGGTGGCGCGTGTCACGCGCTCGGTCCGCGGGCCCAATGTTTGCCTGCCGCATTGTGCGGCGGTACAAACCGAAGGTGCGGGAGATGCGGTCGGAAGCGGCGGAGTGGATCACCGGGTACGTGGAACAGGCGCTCGTGCCCGCCGAGCTGGCTCGGCTGGTGGAGATGACCGACCGGGAGATCGTCGCGGCGGTCGCCGACTACGCCGAGGGCGAGGAGCTGCGTCGCGACCTGCGGGCGAGCACCGGCGCGCACTGGCGCGGGTTCCTCACCGCGGTGACCCGCGAGAACTTCGAGGTGCGCCCGCCGGCGGAGGCGTTCGACCTGGCCCGCACCATCGCCCGGCGCGGTTTCGGCCTGACCGTGCTGCTCACGACGTACCGCGTGGCGCAGCGCGCCGTGTGGTCGTACGTGACGGAGACCGTGCAGGAGCGCATCACCGACGGCGACCTGCGCTCCGCGGTGCTGGTGCGGTTCTGGGACCGGGTGAGCCGCTGGATCGACGGCTCGGTGGAGGTGCTGGTCGGCACGTACACCGAGGAGCGTGAGCAGTGGCAGCGTGGCGCGCTGGCGCAACGATCGGACACGGTGCACGCGATCCTGCGCGGCGTCGACGTCGACGTCGACGCGACGGGCTCGCTGCTCGGCCACCCGCTGCGCCCGCACCACACCGCGTTCGTGCTGTGGGCACGGGACGGGACTCCGGCTTCGGATGTCGTGCGGGAGCTGGAGGGCTCGGCGTCGGCGCTGGGCTCGGCACTGGGCAACGCGCACACGCTGAGCGTCGCGAGCGGCGCACGCGGGTTGTGGTGTTGGGTGCCAACCCCCGTGCCGCCCACTCCGGAGGCGCTGGCGTCGGTGGCGCTTCGCCCGGGCGTGCGCGCGGCGGTGGGAAGCGCGGTACCCGGGGTTGCGGGCTTCCGGCGCAGCCACCGGGAGGCGCTGGCGGCGCAGTCGGTGGCGTTGACGGGCGAGGCAGGTGCGCCGGTCACGTGGTATGCGGACGTGGAGCTGGCGTGTCTGGCCGGCGGAGTCGGCGGGATGGCGGCGATGCGCGTGATGGTCGCGCGCGAGCTGGCTGGCCTGGCCGCGCCCGACGAGGCCGCGGCCCGCCTGCGCCGGACCGTCCGCCTGTATCTCGCCACCGGCGGCAGCACGGACCTGGCGGGAAAGGCGCTGAGCCTGCACCGGAACACGGTGCGCTACCGGATCCAGCAGGCCGAGCAGCTGTTGGGGCATTCGGTACACGAGCGGCGGGTGTACCTGGAGCTGGCGCTGCACTGCCTGGAGGTCTACGGGCCTCAAGCGCTGGACGCTTGACGTATTCGGCTGCCCGCCCGCCCTCTCCGACGACGATGACCACCGTGCGGCCACGCATTTACCCCACTGCCATGCGGCTTCACCGTACGAACGTTGCTTCCGATGTTCCCCTTGCCGGCGGTTGCTCCATCGCGCCGATGTCGGGTTGTATCGAGTTGCGGACGAGAAAGAACACTCGCGAACGCGATGGGGACAGGATGACGGATCCCGTTTCGGAGCGGCGCCGGGTCGCGGCGGAGGAGTACCCCGGGCACGCGTTGTTCGACGACGCGACCAACGGCATCGTTGAGCAACTGCGGGAGGACGGCCGGCGGCCGTATGCCATGATCGGCCGCGCTGTGGGCCTGTCCGAGACGACTGTGCGGCAACGGGTGCGGCGCCTGCTCGACTCCGGGGTCATGCAGATCGTCGCCGTTACCGACCCGGTCCAGCTGGGGCTCGTCCGCCGGGCGATGGTGGGCGTGTGCACCTACGCCGAGCTGGAGGAGACCGCCGACCTGCTCGTCACACTCCCGGGGGTGGACCATGTGGTGGTCACCGCGGGCTCGTTCGACCTGCTCGTCGAGGTGGTGGCGCGCGACGATGACGAGCACCTGCTGGAGATCCTGGAGGAGATCCGCGCGGTGGCCGACGTCCGCACCACCGAGGCGTTCGTCCATCTCGCTCTGCGCACGTAGAACTCGTCGCACGCTCAGGCGTACGCTGCGTACTCTCGCTCGATGAAATGATCGAGTTTCTCGAGTCCCGTCGCCATGGCGCGTTTTCCGAGCCCGATGCGGAACCTGTTGTCCTGGTCGTCGAAGAACGTGCCCGGCAGCAGGAGCACTCCTTCGCGCTCCATCAGTTCGGTCACAAAACGTTCGACCGGAACCGGTGCGCGAAGCCGCGGAAACCCGACGGTGCCGGCTACCGGTCGGGTCCAGTCGAACAGCCCCGGCCACCGGTCGAAGAACGCATCGACCAGGGCGAGGTTCTCGGCCACCAACGCGTTGCACCCGGCGACGATGCGCTCGTGCGCCCGGAGGGCGATGATCGCGAGGATCTCCGACGGGGCAGCGCTGCACACGCTGGTGTAGTCCTTGAGGGCGAGAATCCGCCGCCGCAGCTCCCGATCACGGGTGACGACCCAGCCGATCCGCAGGCCGGCGAGGCCGTACGCCTTGGACATCACCCCGATGCTGACGAACTGGTCGTCGACGTCGGCGGCGGCCGGCAGCCGGCTCGCCGGGTCGAACTCCGTGAATCGGTACACCTCGTCCGACACCAGCGGGATGTCGTGTTCCCGGGCGAGGTCCGCCACCTTGGCGAAAGTCTGCGCATCGAGCAGCGCACCGGTCGGGTTGTGCGGGAAGTTGACGACGATCGCCCTGGTCTCCGGCCGGACGGCGCGGCGCAGCGCGTCGAAGTCGAGCGACCAGCCGGCCGTGGCATCGAGTGGCACGGGTGTGACGTCGGCGCCCAACGCACGGGCCACGTTGTGCAACGGCTCGAACGCCGGCCACACCACGGCCGCGTGCGTGGCGGGTTCGAGCAGCACGTTCATGACGAGGAACAGCGCCTCCGCGGCACCACCGGCGCAGACGACGACGTCGTCTGCCGACACGGCGTCGTAGCGACGAGCGATCTCCGCGCGTAGCGCCGGATCGCCCGCGGTCTCGGTGTAGCCGAGCGACAACGTGTCCCACCTGGCCCGGATGTCATCGTCCGCCAGGGCCAGCAGGTCGGTCATCGCCGGACCGTCCACATCGGACGCGCACAGGATGTGCTCGACCGAGAACTCCCATTGCGCGAAGAACCGCTCCAGTCGGGATTCGCTTACGATCACGTGCGCTCCACGGGTATCTGAACTCTCCGGGAATTTCCCGCCCACAGTACCCGGCGGCTCACGGAGAGAACAGTTGGCGCGTGTATTTGATCTCCTGGTGGTAATTGATCAGACGCCGTGATACGTGCGGTATACAGCTGTTCTCGTACGCGATCACGGGTACGCCACGACCGATGAACACGGAGCGTTGGCATCGTCCCCGAAATGGCTTATTGACGTTCAGTTCGGGCCCGAGTACCAAGGAAACCGCTCCGGAAATGCTGGCGGGTGCCGTACCTGGCGCTGCATCATGGGCCTTCGAAGCTTTGCTTTCGTGAGGCCCCTCCATTCAGGGGGGCAGTTCGGCTGACCCGGACGGTGAAATGTCATCAATTATGTGGAGTAGTCTTGTCCGCCTTGTTCGAATCTCCGGAAGAACCCGGTGACAGTTTCGACGGCTCGACGAACGTCCGGCTTGCCCCGGTGCGCGGCGTCGACACCCGACGCAACCTCGACAAAACGCTGTTCGTCAAGCGACCGGCCGTTTTCACGGCCAAGTTCGCGTTCGCCGTCGCGTTGATCGCTGCGGGCTGGGCTGCGGTGGTGCTGTGGCCCAGCTGGCCCGTGGTCGTCGCCGCGACCCTGGTGATCGGCCCCATGTACGCGCACCTGGTGGAACTGCAGCACGAGTGCCTCCACGAGCACGCCTACAACCGGCGGTGGTGCAACCGCCTGGTCGGCTTCCTTTGTGGCGTGCCGATGTTGAGTTCGTTCTGGCACTACAAGTACGAGCACCTCCGCCACCACGCCTTCCTGGGCACGAAACAGAACCAGGAGTTCTTCAACTACCGGTTCGACGACCTGCACACCGTCCACGGCTTCGCCCGGGGGTGCTTCCACCTCGGCCGTTACGTCGACGTCGCGCGGGACATCGGCCGCAGCGTCGTCGGCCGGACCAACCCAGCGATCAGCAAGCCCTCCGCCGCGAAGAAGGTCCGCACCGAGTATCTGGCGTTCGTCGTGGTCCTCGCCGCGGCCGTGGCGTTCACGGTGGGCACCGGGAGCCCGCTGCTGCTGTTCACCTGGGTGATCCCGACGCTGTTGCTCGCCGAGCCGATCCACTTCCTGATCGAGCTTCCCGAGCATTTCGGGCTCAACACGCAGACCGATCCCAACGTGCTCACCAACACCCGGACCGTGCGCGCCGGCCGGTTCGCCCGCTGGTTCACCAACAGCAACGACGTGCACACCGCGCACCACTACCACCAGGGCGTGCCGATGGCGCAGGTGCGCAAGCTGCACCGGATGATCGCCGACCGGGTGGCGACGGTCGACCCGTCCTACTGGCAGTTCTACAAGAAGGTGCTGACGGGCGAGCTGCGGTACCTGGACCCGTCCGCGACCTTCAAGACCAGGTGAGCTCGAGGAACGGACGGATGGACAGCGCAGAGGAATCGCTCGACCCCGAGTCCTGGTCCGAGCTGCGCGAGCTCGGGCATCGCATGGTGGACGACATGTTCGACTACCTGGCGGGACTGCGAGATCGTCCCGTCTGGCAGCCGATGCCCGACGAGCTGCGAGGCCGGCTGCGACAGCCGCCGCCGGACGAACCAGAAGGGGCGCAACGGGTCTACGCCGATTTCCGGACCCTGGTGCTCCCGTACGTCACCGGGAACGCCCACCCACGGTTCTGGGGCTGGGTGTGCGGGCAGGGCAGCGGCATGGCCATGTTGGCCGAGATGCTGGCCGGCGCGGTCAACTCGAGCGTCGACGGGTTCGACGACGCTGGCACGCAGGTCGAGGCGCAGGTCATCGAGTGGTGCAAGACGATCCTGGGCTACCGCGACGAGGCGACGGGCATCCTGCTCAGCGGCGGGTCGATGGCGAACTTCGTCGGCCTCGCGGTCGCTCGGAACAACTGCGACGCCGTGGCGGCCAAGCGGTCCGGGCTGTCGGGTGCGCCGCCGTTGACCGTGTACGCCTCGGCCGAGACGCACTCCTCGGTGCAGAAGTCGGTCCAGCTGCTCGGCCTGGGCACCGAGGCGCTCCGCAAGATCCCGGTCGACGAGCGCCACCGGGTGCGGCTGCCTGCGCTGGCGGCCGCGATCGAGACCGACCGCGCCGCCGGCCGGGTTCCGTTGTGCATCGTGGGAAACGCGGGCACGGTCAACACGGGAGCGATCGACGACCTCGACGGGCTCGCCGACATCGCCGAACGCGAGGGCGTCTGGTTCCACGTCGACGGCGCGTTCGGTGCGTGCGCGGCCATCTCCGCCACCCTGCGGCCCCGGCTAGCCGGTCTCGAGCGGGCCGACTCACTGGCATTCGACCTGCACAAATGGATGTACTTCCCCTACGAGGCGGGCTGCACGCTGGTGCGCTCGGACGCCGAGCACCGGGCCGCGTTCCAGTACGACGCGCCGTACATGGCGCCCGCGGAGCGCGGTCTCGCGGCGGCCAGGAACCAGCAGTTCACCGAGTACGGCCCGCAGCTCTCCCGTGGGTTCCGTGCCCTCAAGATCTGGATGGGCCTCAAGGAACAGGGCGTCGACAAGTTCCGGCGCCTCATCGAGCAGAACGTGCGGCAGGCGGCGTACCTCGCCGAGCTCGTCACCGCCGCCCCCGACCTGGAGCTGCTGGCCCCGGTCGAGCTGAACGTGGTCTGCCTGCGCTACTGCGGCACCGGCGGACTCGGTGACGACCAGCTCAACGACATCAACCGCGAGCTGCTGAGCCGGTTGCAGGAGAGCGGCACCGTGGTGCCGTCGCACACCGTGCTCGACGGCCGGTTCGCCCTGCGGGCCGCGATCACGAACCACCGCAGCCGCCGCGAGGACTTCGAGCTGTTCGTGGAGGAGGTCCGCAAGGTGGGCGCCGGCCTCATCGCGGAGCTCCGCGGCTGACCGGCCCCCGCGGGACCGGACGACACGACGGCGCCGGCCGGAATTCCTTCCGGCGGTCGACCGGGCGGCGACTCATTTCGTGTGAATGCCGCTGTCGTGTGCTGCAAGGAATGGGGAAACCGGACGTTTGATGTTCTTTTCCGGGAGAGAGGCATATTACTGCATGCAGACTATGGTCGCAACCCGCGTGTGTGCTGATTACCCGGATACCGGTTGAGGCGGTAGCCGACCACCATTCTGATGGTTCAGGCGTGAGAGTCGGGGATGTACAGCCATGTCAAACTACAGGGAATTTCCCTGACTTCGGCCGGTCCTCGGCTCCACCAATATCGCGCAGACCAGGCTGGAGGGCGCGCCGATACTGCTGTACGCGGGCGCCGTTGCATCATTGAGCCTAACCGTGAATTAGTGCTAATGGAGGCTGGAAATGTCGTCTCTCACTCTGCAGGAGCCGGCAGAGCGGGGTCGGGATCCGCGAAAGGTCACGTTGCACAGCGACGACGTCGCGACGTTCGGAGTATGCAGATGCGGTAGATGTCCGTTCGAGCTGTGCCTTTCCGGCGCAACGACCGTGCCGTTCGCCGGGCAGATCCTGGCAGGGACGCACCAGTGGTACCTGCGAAACCAGTCGGCGGACCAGCCGCTGGTCGTCGCCGATGTCGACGCGCGCACCAACCCGACGACCGTCCTTCCTGGTGAGCTTCAGTCGTTCGACCTGGACATGGCGACCGCGGGCCCGTTACACGGCGCCGACGGTGTGTCGGTGATGGTGTTCTTCAGCCCCGGCACGGCGAAGAAGGTCGGCGCGGTCTGCCCGGCCATCACGCCGAGCGCGCATCCGGACCTCGACCCCAACGCCCGCTATTCGATGGTGCTCACCGCGTTGTGCGAGTCGGTCCTGCTCGACAAGCCCACGAAGCCCGCGCCGACGTCGTCCGACATCGCGGCCCGACTGGCGCTGAGCCCCCGGGCGGTCGACTCGCACATCGACTACCTGATCGAGAAGCTCGGCATCGCCGCACCGATGCACCGTCCGGTCGGCTGGAAGCGCGACGCCCTGATCGCCTTTGTCGGGGGTCACGAGCCCATCGCCCGGACGCTTCGCACGCTGTCCACCCGCCGGGCACCGGCCACCCCGTAGCACCGCCGCGAGGCGAGCACCCGTCCGAGAGGCATGCGTTGCAGCACAGCAGAATCCACGAGGCCGTCCATGATCATGCGACCCGCACACCGCGAGCGCCGGCCGTCGTCCATGACGAGTTCACCATCACCTACGGCGAGCTCGATCGCCGGTCCGCCGAGCTCGCCGCGATCCTCGCCCAGTGCGGAGTCGCGCCCGGCGCCGTCGTCGCCGTCCTCCTGCGACCGTCGGCCGAGCTGATCGTCGCGCTGCTGGCCGTACTCCGGTGCGGCGCGGCGTACTCGGCGCTCGACCCGAACTGGCCCGTCGGACGGCTGCGGCGGATCCTGGAGATCCTCGACGGTCAGCCGGTGATCACCGACACCGGCCGGGAATCGTTCGGCGCGGGACGTCGCGTCCTCGTCGGCGCGGACGGCTCCGACGTAGCCGATGTCGGTTCCCGGTCACGGCCGATCGTGTCCGAGAACGGCGACGCCGCGATGGTGTTCTTCACCTCCGGCAGCACGGGCGAACCGAAGGCCGTCCTGTCACCCCACCGCGCCACCCTTCGCCTGTTCGACGGCTGCACGTTCGCACGGTTCGACCGTGACACGGTCATGATCCAGTCCGCCGCGGTGCCCTGGGACGCGTTCGCGCTGGAGTTGTGGGGTCCGCTGACGACCGGCGGGAGCGCAGTGCTCGTCACCGCCCGGCCCTTGACGCCCGACGGTCTCCGGCACGCCATCGGCGTCCACAGGGCGAACACGGCCTTCATGACGACCTCGCTGTTCCACCTGTTCATCGAGGAGGACGTCAACGCGTTCACCGGGCTGCGCACGCTGATCGTCGGCGGGGAGCGGCTGTCCGCGCGGCACGCCGGCGAGTTGCTCGCCGCGCAACCGGACTTGCGGTTGGTCAACGGGTACGGCCCGGTCGAGAGTGCCGTCTTCGCCCTGACTCACGACGTCCGGCCGGCCGACACCACGGGTGAGGTCCCGCTGGGCCGCCCGGTGCCGCGTACCGAGGTCCTGATCACGCGCCCGGATGCGCCGGACCGATTGTGCGCCGAGGGCGAGACCGGCGAGATCTGTGTCGCGGGAGACGGCCTGGCCGTCGGCTACCTCGGCGATCCGGCGCTTACCGCGGCGAAGTTCCACACGATTCCCGTCGACGGGTCCTCGCTGAGGGTCTACCGGACCGGCGACCTCGGTCGCCGCACCGCCGACGGCGTCGTCCACTTCCACGGACGCCTGGACCGGCAGGTCAAGGTGCGCGGCAACCGGATCGAGCCCGCCGGTGTCGAGAGCGCGGCGGCCGCCGTGCCCGGGGTGCGCCGGTGCGTGGTGGCGGTTCGGCCCGACGACACCGGCAACGCCGACGGGCTGCAGCTGTTCTACCTCGCGACCGGCGGGCGGCCGACGGTGGCGGAGCTCGAGGCCCGGCTGCGGGCGGTGCTGCCGTCGTTCGCGGTGCCCGACCGGATCGTCGCGGTGGACCGCTTTCCGTTGTCGCCCACCGGAAAGGTCGACGTCAACGCGCTCGTCGCCGAATCGCCGGCGACCTCGCGCGACGGGGATCGGCAGCCGGAGGTCACGGGCGTGGCGAGCACGGTCGAGGTGGTCGCGGCCGAGGTGGCCGCACTGGTCGGGAACGCGGTCGACAAGACCCTGTCGGTGTTCGCCCAGGGCCTCACGTCGATGAGCGCGGTCCGGCTGTGCAGCAGGCTGGGCAAGCGGTTCGGCCGGGTGGTGCCGATCTCCCGGCTCATGAGCGCGGGGACCGTCACGAAGCTGGCCGCGTGGCTGGACGAGCCGCGGCCGCCCACCGCGGCGAGCGACGGCCACGGCCCGGCCGGCGTGCCTGCGACGCCCATGCAGCAGTCCTTCGTGCTGCACGAGATGCGGCTGCGGTCGGCGTCGCCGGCCAACCACTGCGTGCTGCGGTGGCGGCTCACCGGCCCCGTCGACGAGGAGCGCCTCGTCGCAGCCCTGAGCGCGGTGCACCGCCGCCACGACGCCCTGCGGGCGGCGTTCGAGCTCGGTGACGAGCTCACCGTTCGAGCGTCCGAAGAGGACACTGAAATCATCCGGTTCGAAGTGGATGATGGCGGGCCGGCGCGCACCCAGGTGCTCGAGCGGCTGCACCGCCCGTTCGACCTGATGTCCGGGCGGGTGTGGCGGGCGGTGCTGGCCCGCGACAGTTCGCGCGAGTGTTGGGAACTCGGCGTCGCGGTGCACCACGCGGTGTTCGACGGCTGGTCGGAACACGTGCTCGCGCACGAGATCAGTGCCGCGTACGCGGGCACCGCCGAGCCCGGCGTGCCGGACCTCGCCGCGACCTACCGGTCGCTCGTGGACGTCGCGAGCGCCGCCGACCTGGCCGGGCAAGCCGGCTACTGGACCGGTGCCACCGCCGGCCTGACGCCGATCGTCTGGCCGCCCGCGGCCGCGGACGGTTCCGGGGCACGCTGGCTGGAGTTCCCCCTCGACGACGAGATGGACGGGATTCGCGCGCGGGCCGCCCAGTCGGGCACCACGGTCCTCGCGGTGCTGCTGGATGCCGTCGGTCGCGCGCTGTTCGACGCCACCGCGAACGACGACGTCGGCGTCGGAGTGCCGGTGAGCCTGCGCGTCACTGAGCCGCTGCAGCGACCGGTCGGCTGCCTGGTCGACACCGTGTGCGTGCGCCTGCACCGTGAACGGCACGGCCCGCGTACGGCCGCCGCCGCGGCCGCCGTCGCCATGACACACGCCGACCTGCCCTTCGCCGAGGTGGTCCGGCTCGCCCGGCCGCCGCGGACCGGCCGGCATCCGCTGTACCAGGTCATCGCCGCCGTGCAGGACTCACCCGCGCCGTGCCTGCGGCTGCCGGGCGTCACCGTCCACCAGGACGCGAAGGATGACCTGCCGTGGACGGACATCGAGCTCGTCGTCGAGCTGTTCTGCGGGGACGGTGAGGCGCCGCGGCTACGCGTGAGCCGGGACCCGCGGGTCGTGGACCTCGCCACGTTGCGGGCCGTGGCCGCCGGCGTGCGCCACGTGTTACACGCCCGCGCCGAGGTCGTCGCGGAGGTGGGCGCATGACCGCGCTGGCGGGCAAGGTGGCGCTGGTGACGGGCGGATCGCGCGGCATCGGCCGGGCGGTCGTGTGCCGGCTGGCCGCAGACGGCGCAGACGTCGTGTTCACCTTCGTGGCGAACGAGTCCGCCGCGCGCGAGGTCGTGGCCGAGGTCGGCCGCGACGGTGGCGCGGCCCGCGCGGTCCGTGCGGACCAGGGGAGTGCCGTGGACCTGGCCGCCGCGTTCGACCGTGCGGAGGAATGGTTCGGCGGACTGGACATCATGGTCTGCAACGCTGCGGACAGCACGCCATGCGCCATCCCCGACGTCACAGAAGACGAGTACGACCGGGTCATGGCGGTGAACGCGAAGGGGCCGTTCTTCGCCATCCAGCGGGCCGGGCGGCTCCTGCGCGACGGCGGCCGAATCATCACGGTGTCCACAGTGAACACTGTGCTGCACGAACCCGGCGGGGCCCTCTACATCGCCAGCAAGGGTGCGCTCGAACACTTCACCATCGTCGCGGCGCAGGAGTTCGGCACCCGCGGCATCACCGCGAACATCGTCTCGCCCGGTGCGACCGACACCGACCTGCTGCGCACCGCGAACCCGGGCGAGACCTTCGACGAGGAGATCGCCGCGACCCCGCTCGGGCGGCTCGGCCGGCCGGCGGATATCGCCGGGGTCGTGGCGTTCCTCGCCGGCCCGGACGCGGCCTGGGTCACTGGTCAGAACCTCCGTGCGACCGGAGGAAGTGGCCTGTGAGGACTCGTTTCACACGGACGACGCGGACATCGACGGACACATCGCAAAAGGGAGACCCGACGTGACGGTCACGGTGTCGACTGGCAGCCGGCGGCGCGGAACCGGGGTGTCCCCGGCCCAGCGCGGCATGTGGTTGGCCGACCGGATGCACCCGGACAGCGGGATGAACAACGTGTTCTGCCTCGTGCGTCTGGTCGGGACTCTCGATCCCGAGGCGCTGCGCGGCGCGATCGCCGACGTCGTGGCGCGACACTCGGCGCTGCGCTCGACGTTCCACGACGAGGACGGGACGCCGGTGGTCCGCGTTGCGGACGCCGTCGACGTCTCGCTGCCGGTGGTCGAACCGAGCGTGTCCGCGGAGCGCACGCGCCGACTGGCCCAGGAGTGGTGTGAGCGGCCCTTCGACCTCGCCGCGGGTCCCCTGGTGCGGACGCGACTGGTGCGGATACGCCCGCGCGAGCACCTGCTCTGCATCGCGGTGCACCACATCGTGTGCGACGGCCAGTCGCTGGCGGTCTTGTTCGGCGAGTTGTCCGCGGCCTACGCCACGCGCACCGGCGCGGCCGTCACCGCCGAGCTGCCGGCGCTTTCCGCCCAGTACGGGGAATACGTGGCCTGGCGTGCGGCACACGTCACCCCACCGGTGGACTGGTGGGCGTCCTATCTCGACGGTGTCCCGGACCTGCTGCCGCTGCCCGCTGACCGGGTGCGGCCGCCGGTGCGCGGCGGGGCCGGTGACACGGTCGTGTTCGACATCCCGGAGCAGCTCGCCGACGACCTGGCCACGCTCGCCCGGCGGCACCGGATGAGCCCGTTCATGGTGCTGCTCGCCGTCTACGGCGTGGTGCTCGGGAGGCTGAGCGACGTCCGCGACCTGGTCGTGGGCATTCCGGTCACCGACCGGCCGCTACCGGAGTTCGAGCCGTTGATCGGGATGTTCGTCGACACGCTGCCGGTGCGGCTCACCATGCCGCCCGGGGTCACCTTCGCCGACCTGCTCGCCGACGTCCGCCGGTCGGTGCTCGGCGTGCTGTCCCATCAGCACGTCTCGTTCGACGCACTGGTCGACCTGTGCGGGGCCAACCGCAGCCCGGCGCACACCCCGTTGGTGCAGGCGGCGTTCGGCGCCGATGTGGCACCCTTTCCCGCTCCCGTTCTGTCCGAAGTGGACGTCGAGGTGTGCACGCCGCTGCCGACCGGGGCCAAGTTCGACCTGGACGTGTGGTTCAACGCGCCGTCGGACGGCCGCGGCGGTCTCGTCGGCGCCCTCACCTACAGCACGGAGCTCTTCGAGCGGGCCACCGCGGACGCCCTCGCCGAGCGGTTCGTACACCTGCTCGGCGCGGCGGTGGCCGAGCCGAGCAGGCGCGTCGACGCGTTGCCGCTCACCGGTCCGGATGAGCGGCGGACGATCCTGGAGCGATGGGGCCGCGGTGGCCCGGCACGGTCGAAAGAGCTGCCGGTGCACGAGATGTTCGCCCAGCATGCCGCGCTGGCACCGGACGCGCCCGCGGTCAGCGCCGAGGGTCGTGAGCTGAGCTACCGCGAGCTCGACGCCCGCCGCCGCCAGATCGCCGGACGGCTGCGCCGGACCGGGCTGGGGCCCGATGACGTGGTGGGCATCCTGCACGAACGTGACGCGGACATGGTTGCCGCCCTGCTCGGCATCCTGTCCGCCGGCGCCGCCTACCTGCCGCTCAGCTCCACCCATCCGCCGG